>NZ_JBHZEN010000054.1:0-82980 GCF_050958625.1 Amycolatopsis sp. 3B14 | reverse complement strand
CGTCCCGCGAAACGGCGGCAGCTCAACGAGCCGCGCCAGTGCGCGCCCTGCGCTGGCCACTGGCAGCCCCTGCCTGCACCGGGCCAGGGGCGGCACGCGTCCCGCGAAACGGCGGCAGCTCAGCGGGCCGCGCCGGTGGGCCGGGCGGTGCGCAGCTCCGGCGGCGGGGCGCCCTTCACGGAGCGCACCTGCAGCGGGCGCAGCCGGTCGGTGCGGACCGGCGCCAGCAGCGTCGTCAGGCGGTACACCAGCACCGCGGTCAGCCCGGCCAGCACCGCGGCCGAGGTGTTCAGCAACCCGGTCAACAGCACGCCGTCCGCCATCGCCTGCACGCCGTCCTTGAAGCGCCACCCGATGACCAGCACCATGAGCACCTCGTTGACCACCCAGGCCGCCCACCAGGCCAGCACCAGCCGCGAGGGGCGGGGGCGGCGGTCCGGCTCGCGGCCCAGCACCAGGTGCTCCAGTTCGGCGAGGATGGAGCCCGCCATCACCAGGTTCACCCCCGGCACCAGCACCCCGGCCACGACCTCGCCCGTCGAGCGGGCCGGCTCCTGCCCGGCGGCCTCCGCGGCGGCGCTTCGGGCGACCAGCAGCCACCACAGCGTCGCGGCGACGGCGATCAGCCCGAACACCACGGTCAGCAGCGACGCGATGATCTCCAGCGCGTCGGAGAACGCCACGGTCGACGCGTGCAGTGCGGTCGACCGGCTCATCACCAGCAGCGCGTAACGCCAGAACTCGGCACCCGCCGCGACCGCCGCCAGCCCGGCGAGGAACCACAGGATCGTGACCGCGTTGCGGTGCAGCACCCGCACGCGTTCGACCGGGCTCGGGTATCCGGACGGGGTGCCGGGCACCGCCGTCGGCACCCGCCACGCCAGGTGCGGGAAACCCCAGCGCGGCGGCACGTGGTACGACGGCGGGCCGTCGTAGCGCTCGGCCGGGCGCGCCGGCCGGGGACGGATCGCACCCGGTGGAGGGTTCGCCACCCAGCTGACACGCGGCCGGGGGCGGTAGGGCCTCGGGGTCGGGTGCATCGGGCCTACAGGACCTCGGGCGGGCCGTCGTGCTCGCCGACGACCGGGCGGCCCTCGGTCTCCCAGGACTTCATGCCGCCTGCCACGTTGATCGCGTCCCAGCCGCTCGCGTTGAGCCACGCCGCGGCCCGCGCGGAGCGGCCGCCGGTACGGCACACCACGTAGAGCGGCTGGTCGTCGGGCAGCTGGGCCAGCTCGTCGGTGCGCGCGGGCAGCTCGCCGAGCGGGATGTGGACCGCGCCGGGGGCATGGCCGGCGTCCCACTCGTCCTGTTCGCGCACGTCCAGCAACACCAGCCCGTCCGCGGGCAGTTCGGAGACGGACGCGGTCGGAATGTCACCTGGTTGCACGTTCACATACTGGCACGCGCCCCCATCAACTGCACGTGAGCCCGAAAAGGGCCACCCCCGTCACCGGAGGTGGCCCTGTTCGCCGTTCGCCGGGTCAGTGCGCGGTGGCCTTCTCGGCGTGTGCGCCGGTCAGCGCGCGGACCTCCATCTCGGCGTACTTCTTCTCGTTGCGCTCCTTCGACAGGACCGCGCCGAGGAAGCCCAGCAGGAACGACACCGGGATGGACACCAGGCCTGGGTTCTCCAGCGGGAACCAGTGGAAGTCCACACCCTTGATCATCGGCTTCGGCCCGCCGGAGACCGCGGGCGAGAAGACGATCAGCACGATGCAGACGATCAGGCCGCCGTACATGCTCCACAGCGCGCCCTGGGTGTTGAACCGCTTCCAGAACAGCGAGTACAGCAGAGTCGGCAGGTTCGCCGAGGCCGCCACGGCGAAGGCCAGCGCGACCAGGAAGGCCACGTTCTGGTTCTTCGCGAGGATGCCGCCGACGATCGCGAGCGCGCCGATCACCAGCGCGGTGATCCGGGCGACGCGCACCTCGGCCTGCTTGCTGTCCACCTGGCCCTTCTTGATCACGTTGGCGTAGACGTCGTGCGCGAACGACGCCGACGCGGTGATCGTCAGGCCGGCCACCACCGCCAGGATGGTCGCGAAGGCCACCGCCGAGATGAACCCGAGCAGGATCGGACCGCCCAGTTCGAGCGCCAGCAGCGGCGCCGCCGAGTTCGTCGTGCCCGGCGCCGAGTTGATCGCCTGCGGCCCCACCAGCGCACCGGCGCCGTAGCCCAGCACCAGGGTGAACAGGTAGAAGATGCCGATCAGCACGATCGCCCAGACGACCGACTTCCGGGCGTCCTTCGCGGTGGGCACCGTGTAGAAGCGCATCAGGACGTGGGGCAGACCAGCGGTGCCCAGGACCAGCGCGATGGCCAGGGACAGGAAGTCCAGCTTGCTCGTGCTGGTCTTGCCGTACTGCTTGCCCGGGTTGAGCAGCGCCTCGCCGTTTGCACCGCCGCGATCGACCGCGGCCTGCAGCAGGTTCGAGAAGTTGAACCCGAACTTGGCCAGCACCCACACGGTCATCGCCAGCGCGCCCAGGATCAGCAGGACCGCCTTGATGATCTGAACCCAGGTGGTGCCCTTCATGCCGCCGATGAGCACGTACACGATCATCAGCACGCCGACGATCGCGATGACCGCGTTCTGACCCCAGTCGCCCTTGATGCCGAGCAGCAGGTTGACCAGGCCGCCTGCGCCTGCCATCTGCGCGAGCAGGTAGAAGAACGACACCGCGAGGGTCGAGACCGCGGCCGCGGCGCGGACGGGCCGCTGCCGCATCCGGAACGCGACCACGTCGCCGAGCGTGAACTTGCCGGTGTTGCGCAGCAGCTCGGCGACCAGGAGCAGCGCGACCAGCCACGCGACGAGGAACCCGATGGAATAGAGGAACCCGTCGTAGCCGTTGATCGCGATCGCGCCCGCGATGCCGAGGAACGACGCCGCGGACAGGTAGTCACCCGAGATCGCGATGCCGTTCTGCGGACCGGTGAACGAGCGGCCCGCCGCGTAGTAGTCGGAGGCGGTCTTCGTGTTCCGGCTCGCGCGGAACACGATCACCAGGGTGATCGCGACGAAGATCGCGAAGATGATGATGTTCAGCGTCGGGTTGCTGCCCTCGACGCCCTGCGCCAGGTTCCTCACTGCGCGTCTCCTTCGATCTCACCGCGGATCCTGTCGGCGATCGGGTCCAGCCTGCGATTCGCGTACCGCACGTAGATCCCGGTGATGAGGAACGTCGACACGAACTGCAGCAGGCCGATGAGCAGGCCGACGTTGAAGTTGCCGATCAGCTTCGTCGACATGAAGCCGTGGGCGTAGTCGGCGAGCAGGACGTAGATGAGATACCAGACGAGGAAGAGGACGGTCATCGGGAAGACGAAGGTCCGCAACCTCTTGCGGAGCTCGGCGAACTCTGGGCTCGCCTGCACCTTCTGCCAGTTGTCGCCCGGACCCGTCTCGTCGACGAGGTCCTGGTCGCTGGTGCTCACGGGACAACCTCCCTTTGCATGGTCTCAACCTCTTCCGGCGTGTGATGCGGGTAGATCTTGCCGCGAAACGTGAGGCTTGTTGTTAATCCTTTTGAGTGAATGATCTTACGGAGAGTTGACGATCTTACGCCGGTTTGACGTAGGAATGTCCAAATCCTGAATCCCCAAACAGGCAAGTTTCGCCAAAAAGTCAACCCGCGGTAAACGGAACCGCCGATGGAGTGAAAGTCGCCCGGGTTAGACCCGTGGTCACTTACGGTGTCGGCCGCGTCCCATCCGGGTACGCTCTTCGGCCTGCCCGAACCGCGCCACCGCGCGGTCCCGCATGAACCCGAGCCGGTCCGGAGCGTGCAGGCGCAGCATGACCCCGTTGACGTCGGCCGGCTTGCCGTTCGGCGTCGCCAGGCTCACCAGGATCGTCACCGCGAACGCGACCGGCACCGTGATCAACGCGGGCTGGTCGGCGAACCACGGCGCCCAGCCCCCGGTGAACCGGCTGACCAGGTCCACCGCCAGCGCGCCGAGCACCAGCCCGCCGCCGATGATCATGCCCGCCATGGCGCCCGGCCAGGTCAGCCCGCGCCACCACACGCCGAGCAGGAGCAACGGCGAGAACGTCGACGCGGCCAGCGCGAACGACATCCCGACGCTCAGCGACAGGTCGTTCGGCCGCAGGAGCAGCGCCAGCGCCAGCGGCACCAGCCCGACCACACCGGCGGCGATGCGGAAGTCCAGCACCCGGCCCTTCGACAGGTCCGTGGACACCACCCCCGCCAGGCTCACCAGCAGCCCCGACGACGTGGACAGGAACGCCGCGAACGCGCCGGCCAGCACGACCGCCCCCAGCACCTGCCCAGCCACGCCCGGCACCATCGCCGACGGCAGCCGCAGCACCGCCGCGTCCGTCTGGCCGGTCACCAGCAGCTCCGGCACGTACATCCGGGACAGCGCCCCGAGGATCGTCGGGAACAGGTAGAACAGGCCGAGCAGCAACAGGACGTGCACCGTCGTGCGGCGCGCCGCCCGTCCGTCCGGGTTGGTGTAGAAGCGGACCAGCACGTGCGGCAGGCCCATCGTGCCGAGGAACGTCGCGAAGATCAGCGAATACGTCTGCAGCAGGTCCCGCAGCCCCTCCGAGCCCGGGTGCAGCCAGTCGGCGTTGGTGACCGCCGCGTCGCTCACCGTCGGGACCGGGGTGCCTGCCGTGAACCACACGCGGGTGCCCTGGGGCAGCTCCTGCGTCGAGCCCTGCACCCAGATCTCCTCGTGCGGGGCCGCGTCGCCGGGGTGCTCGATCCGGACCTGCGTCAGCGTGCCGACCTCGAAGGCCACGTCAGTGCGGATGTCCACAGTGGTCTGCTCCGCGAACACCGGCGGCGCCGGCGACCCCAGCGAACCGGCAGGCCCCGACTTGCCGCCAGCCAGGAACACCGCGCACAGCACGAACGCGGGCAGCGCGATCGCGAACAGCTTCAGCCAGTACTGGAACGCCTGCACCACGGTGATCGCGCGCATGCCGCCCGCAATCACGTTCACGCCGACCAGCACGGTCACCGTCACAGCGCCGACCCAGCCCGGCACGTTCAGCACCGTCGTCAGCGCCAGCCCGGCGCCCTGCAGCTGCGGGACCATGTAGAGGATCCCGATGAACACCACGAAGAACGTGCCGCACCGGCGCAGCACGACCGACCCCAGCCGCGCCTCCAGGAAGTCGGGCAGCGTGTAGGCGCCCGAGCGGCGCAGCGGCGCGGCGACGAACAGCATCAGCGCCAGGTAGCCGGCGGTGAAGCCGATCGGGAACCACAACCCGTCGGCGCCGTCCTTCAGGATGATCCCGGCGATGCCGAGGAACGACGCGGCGGACAGGTACTCACCGGAGATGGCGGCGGCGTTGCGCCGCGACCGCACGGTGCGGCGCGCGACCAGGAAGTCGTGCGTGGTGTTGGCGAACCGGGACGAGCGGTGACCCAGGTAGAAGGTCAGCACGGCGACGGTCGCGATGCCGCTCAGCGCCCACGGGTTCAGCTGCACGATCCGGATTGTCCCCTGCCCCGGCTCCGGCTCCGCCGGCCGGTCACGACTCGATCATGTCCACGAAGTCCCGCTCGTGCCGCTCGGCCAGCCGGTTGTAGGCCAGGCCCGCGAGCAGCAGCAACGGGAACGGCAACAGCCCCAGCAGCAACCACGCCAGCGGCACGCCGACCACGCGCAGCGCGGCGAACCCCGGCCACACGTAGAAGGCCAGCGGCAGCGCCCCGAGCAGCACCAGCACCAGCGCGCTCAACCCGAGCGCCGTGCGCAGCTGGTGCTTGACCAGATCGCGGATCAGCAGCTCGCCCCAGCTGGTCTGCTGCTCCAGCTCCAGGCGCGCGCGCAGCGTCGGCGTCGTCTTGCGGGAGCGCGGGTCCGCCAGCACCACCCGCTGCCGCTTCGGCGGTTTCGCCGGCTCCGGTGGCGCCTCGGGCCGCGGCGCGGGCGGCACCGGCTCCACCGACGCGGGCTGGTAGTTCTTGCCCAGCGTCGGGTCCGGTTCCCGCACCCCGTCGGCGCGACGGTAGAAGTCCTCGGTCATCGACCACCCGTGAGTCGGTCCTTGAGCTCACGGGTGTGCCGCCGGGAGACCGGGAGCAGCTTCTCCTCGTTGCCGATCACGACCTGGTAGCCGCCCTGCCCCATGCGCAGCTCGGTGATCAGGTTCAACGCGACCAGGAACGACCGGTGGATCCGCACGAACCCGGCCTTCTCCCAGCGCTCCTCGAGCTGGGTCAGCGGGATGCGGACCAGGTGGCTGTTGCCGTCCTTGGTGAACAGGCGGGCGTAGTCGCCCTGCGCCTCGACCCAGCGCACCGACGAGCGCGGCACGAGCTTCGTCGTCCCGGCGAGCTCGACCGGGATCACCTCGTCGTCGTCCGGCGCGGCGGGCGCGGCCGCACCCGGCCCCGGCGGGGCCACCGTCTTCAGCTTCTCCAGCACCCGCTCGACCGCCCGGTCCAGCCGGTGCTGGTTGCACGGCTTGAGCAGGTAGTCCACCGCGCCGAGGTCGAACGCGTTGACGGCCTCGTGCGCGTGACCGGTGACGAACACCAGCACCGGCGCGGGGCTCATCGCGGAGAACACGCGCGCCATCTCCATGCCGGACAGGCCGGGCATCTGGAGGTCGGCGAACACCGCGTCGATCGGCGGCAGGCCCCGCTCCTTGCGCTCACGCACCTCCGGGTCCTCCGACGCCAGCACGCGCAGCGCCTCGGAGGCGTCGACCGCGGTGAACACGCGACCGATGTGCGGGTTGCCCCGCAGCGTGTCGACCAGCAGGTTCAACCCGTGGGGCTCGTCATCGACGGCAAGGACGAGCAGTCTTCTGGTGTCTTGTTGCGCACTCACAGTGACTCGCATCCTGCCTACTGCACGATGCGATGTCCATACCGCTTGCGGGCGAGCGCTTTCAAATCCCGTAGCGTGACCAAGCAACTCGCTGTGCGACCGCGTCCAGGAGCGCCTGGGCGGCTGCCGGCGCGCCGATCCCCAGGCGGGCGAGCAGCGGCTTCTTCGGCTCGGCGATCGTGATTTCGGCGTCCGGCCAGCGCTGCTCGACGACCTCCCGCAGGTTGCCGATCCCGTCGACCAGGCCCAGCTCGACGGCCTTCGCGCCGAGCCAGACGTCGCCGGTGAACAGCTCCTCGGTGTCGGCGAGCCGGTCGCCGCGGCGTTCCTTCACCCACTCCACGAACATCTCGTGCAACTGTGCGTGCATCTTCTTCAGCCACTCGACGTCCTCCGGCTTCTCCGGGGCGAACGGGTCGAGCCGCTTCTTGTTCTCACCCGCGGTGTGCACGCGCCGCTCGATGCCGAAGCGCTCCAGCAGACCGGTGAACCCGAACCCGCCGCTGATCACGCCGATGGAACCGACCATCGACGTGCGGTGGGCGTAGATCTCGTCCGCCGCGCACGCCAGCCAGTAACCGCCGGAGGCCGCGACGTCCTCGCAGAACGCGATCACCGGCACGCCCGGCTTCTTCGCGGCGAGCTGCCGGATCCGCTCCGCGACCAGTCCGGACTGGGTCGGCGCGCCGCCCGGCGAGTTGATCAGCAACGCGACCGCCTTGAGCCGGTCGTGATCGAACGCGCGGGTCAGCGCGGACTCGACGGCCGCGAGGTTGATGGTGCCGCGCGCCAGCGGCGAGGGCGTCGGCGTGATCACCCCGTGCAGCTTGACGACGGCCACCACGTCCTTGCGGTCGCCCCGGTCGCCGATGCGCGAAATCCTGCTGCTCAGCCTGTCCGTCACGCTGGTCATGGCGCCAGGTTACGGACTCCGTCCGGTTTGTGCAGACGGCCGTTGCGGGCCGGCTCCGGCGGCGCCTCCGCGTAGTCCGGCAGGTCGGTGCGCACGCCGGGCGCGAACTTCGGCACCCGCAGCGTCACCTTCATCCCGGCACCCGGGGCGGTCTCGACCATCAGCGCGTACTCGTCGCCGAACAACTGCCGCATGCGCGCGTTGATGTTGCCCAGCCCGACGTGCGCGCCGGTGCGGTGCGAGTTGCGCAGGTCGGCCAGCCGCGCCGGGTCCATGCCGATGCCGTCGTCCTCGACGCTGATCAGCGCCTCGGTGCCGTAGTCGGACGCGGTGACGGTGACCATGCCGCCGGTCGGCTTGTTCGCGAGACCGTGCTGCACCGCGTTCTCCACGAGCGGCTGGATGATCAGGAACGGCACCACGACCGACAGCACCTCGGGCGCGATCTTCAGCCGCACCTCGAGACGGCCGCCGAAGCGGGCCCGCTCGATCGTCAGGTAGCGGTCGATGTTGCGCAGCTCGTCCGCGAGCGTGGTGAACATGCCGGAGGTGCGGAACGAGTAACGCGTGAAGTCGGCGAACTCCTGCAGCAGCTCGCGCGCCTCCTCCGGATCGGTGCGGATGAGCGCGGAGATCGTGTTGAGCGCGTTGTAGATGAAGTGCGGCGAGATCTGCGCCCGCAGTGCCTTGATCTCGGCCTGCTGCAACTGGTGCTTGGACTCCTCGAAGCGGGCCAGCTCGAACTGGGTGGTGACGAACTGCGCGACCGCGTCCGCCATCTGGATCAGGCGTTTGCCGGAGCTGCGGCCCACCACGATGAGCGCGGCCTCGACCTCGTCCTCCACCAGCAGCGGCACGATCACCGCGGTCTTCATCTTGCAGGTGCCGCGGTGGTCGCACGGGACGTCGTCGTGCGAGACGACCTCCCGGCGCGCCTTGCGGATGGACATCATCACGGCGCTGCTCAGGTCGAGGTAGTGGTCGTTGGCCTCGCCGTCCCAGGACACCAGCGTGCCCTCGTTGTCGGTGATGCCGACGGCGACGCACTTGAGCAGTTCGAGCAGCTGCGAGGTGATCCGGTCGGCGCTGGCCTGGTCGAAACCCTCGCGGAGATCCGGTGTCGCGCGGGACATGTGGTAGACGGCCTCGAGCACCGCGTCCTCGATCGAGCTGCTCGGCTTGCGGGTCCGCGCCAGCACGACGATCAGGACGATCAGCAGCACACCCGCCACGCTCCACGGGATGATTTGCGAGATCGGCAGACCGGACACGGCGTCAATGCTCTGCGCTCGTGACGCCGGGTGCAAGCTCTTCAGCACACTTTCTGTGCTGACTTCGCCACCCTGCGGGGTGAGAGGCTACTTCAGCAGGCGCGACAGGCGACGGTCCGCGAGCGGCTTGCCGCCCGTCTGGCAGGTCGGGCAGTACTGGAAGGACTTGTCGGCGAAGGAAACCTCACGCACCGTGTCCCCGCACACCGGGCAGGGCAGGCCGGTCCGCGCGTGTACCCGGAGGCCGGACCGCTTCTCGCCCTTGAGGCGGGCCGCGTCCTGGCCCACCGAGCGCTCCACCGCGCTCGTCAGGATTTCGTGCACCGCCTCGGCGAGCCGGTCCAGCGCGTCGTCGGACAGCTTGCCCGCGGTCGCGAACGGGGACAGCCGCGCGGCGTGCAGGATCTCGTCCGAGTACGCGTTGCCGATGCCGGCGATCAGCGACTGGTCCGTCAGCGCCCACTTGAGCCGCTCGGTCCGGCCCGCCAGCAGCTCGCCCAGCGAATCCCGGTGCAGCGACAGGGCGTCCGGGCCGAGCCGGGCGATGCTGGGCACCTCCTGCGGGTCCCGCACGACCCACACCGCGAGGCCCTTTTTCGTGCCCGCCTCGGTCAGGTCGAAGCCGCGGTCTCCGAAGTGGACCCGCAGTGCGATCGGCCCCTTGCCCGGCTTCGGCGGCGCCGGCGAGAGGTTGTCCGCCCAGCGCAGCCAGCCGGCACGCGCCAGGTGCACCACCAGGTGCAGGCCGTCGCAGTCGAGGTCGAGGTGCTTGCCGAACCGGCCCGCGCCCGTCACCTCGCGCCCGTGCAGGTCGGTGTAGGGCGGGTCGAACGTCTTCAGCACGGCCAGCGACGCCACGTCGACGCGGCTGACCAGCCGCCCCACCGCGTGCTCACGCAGGTGATACGCCAGCGCTTCGACCTCGGGCAGCTCCGGCATCGCTACTCCATCGGCCGCAGCGGGCCCTCGAAGTCCGGGCCCGCCTCCCGCTGGATGGTCTTCGCGAGCCTGGTCAGCTCGCTGCGCACGCGGAACATGCCGGAGATGATCCCGACCCAGCGCTCCGGCGGCGGCTCGCCGGTGACGCCGCCGTCGGTCTCCGCGACAACCGTCCACGGCCGGTTCAGCACCCACCGCAGCGGGAAGAACACCACGATCAGCAGCAGGCCGTAGATCACCCACGGCGGCACCACGACCGTGTCGGGCAGCCAGGCGACGAGGATGACGGCCAGCAGGACGCACACGGCGAGCATCGCGATGCCCGAGGTGTAGCTGCCGGAGATGTCCCGCTCGAAGTCCTCGGCGGTTGCCGGGCGGCGCCATTCCATCTGCGCCCGGACGACCCACTCGCGGCCGTCGCCTCCCCGCACCACGCGGTTCATCTTTCGCTGCCTCCCGCTACGGTCGTTCGCCCGTCCAACCGTAGCGTGGTCGCGGCCCGCCGCGCGAGACGCGGACAGAGATCGACTACTCGGATGACCCCTGGCCGGAGTGCCCGTGGTCCCGGTCCCGCCACAGCCACCACGGCGCGGACCAGGACGGCGGCCCGTGCGACTCGGCCTGCGTCGGCTTGTCCTTGTCCCGGCCCCAGCCCTTGCCCGGCTTGTCCCGCGTCGGCGAGTCCTCGCTCGACAAGGGCGTCGCGTCCGTCGTCGGCAGGTCGTCGCGCGCGCTGCCGCGGGACGACGACTGCGTCGGTTCGACCTGGTCCGACCGCTCGCCGCCGGTGCTCGGACCGTCGGTGCGCGGCTCCTGCCGCGCGGGCGGCTCGGCCACCTCGACCGACTTCGCGGGCGGCTGCGACTTCGCCACGACCGTGCTCGGCAGCGGCGCGCCGGGGTAGGGCAGCGTCACCTCGTCGGGCGCGATCAGCACCTGCGGCGGCGGGCTCAGCCGCGACTCCGGCTCGGCGATCCGCAACTCGACCCCGCCCTGCTCGGGCAGGCCGATCGGCTGCGAGTCGTCGACCATCGCCGGGCCCACCGCGAACCCGACCACACCCGCGGCCGTGGTCGACGCCAGCGCCACCCCGATCTTCAGCTTCGACACCAGCATGGTCTTCAACGTGGTCAGCACGCCCGACGTCGCGCCGCCACCCGCGGCCGTGCCCGCGGCAACGGCGGTGGCCGGCACCAGCAGCGCCACCACACCAGCGTGCGCCCGCAGCGACGAGCAGACGTCCCGCAGCTCCGCGTGCATCGCCCGGCAGGACGCGCACCCCAGCAGGTGACCGCGGATCCGCCGCGCCTCCGCACCGGTGACGCTGCCCGCGGTGTAGCCACCGAGCTTCTCGATCACCCCGCGGCAACTGACGTCGGAAATCCGGTTCATCGCCAGGTGCGCCTGCAGGTACGCGGCACGCAGACCCTGCCGGGCCCGCCGCGCCAGCGCCGCCGTCGCGTTCGCGCTCAACCCGAAGTGCGGCGCCACCACGGCGGGCTGCTCACCCTCGACCTCGGTCTGCCACAACACGGTCCGCCAGCGCTCCGGCAAACTGGTGAACGCCGTGGTGATCAAGCTGTGCTCTGCGGTGCGGGCATGCGCGTCGGCACCCGCCCCCGCGCGGTGGGTCAGCTCATCGTCGCTGACCGGCACATCACGGCGCGCGCCGTGCCACTCCCACGACACCCGGCGCGCCACCGTCAGCAAGTACGCGCGGATGTGCTCCTTCGGGCCGTTCCCGCGGCGCAACGCCTGCAACACGCGGAAGAACGTCTCGGCGGTGATGTCCTCCGCCTCGGACGAATCTGCGGCCAGGCTACGGGCCAGCCTGCGGACGGCGGAAGCGTGCAGCTCGAACAACTCGCGGAACGCGGCATCCTCACCGGAACGGAGCCTGCTCAACAGAGCCTGCTCGTCCTCCGATGCCATGCGCTGTTCCGGCACCGCCGCGTCGTCCGTCATGCGGCCAGCCACCTCCTCCCCCGCGGGACTAACCCGTTCGGTCGAATGGAGACACCATACGGAGCGAAACGCTCGCCGTCACCCCTTGTACTCCCGGAGTGACCGAGTTCCCTCCGACAGGGCGACGCACACCTCGCAGCCACCCAAGATCACCCCAAAATGGCCACCCCGTCAACCCGGCGAATCGCACCCGTATAGACTGTGCATCGCACCGGTGAACCGGGGCACGCGGACGTAGCGCAGCTGGTAGCGCATCACCTTGCCAAGGTGAGGGTCGCGGGTTCGAATCCCGTCGTCCGCTCGTAGCTGGGCGACCCCTGCTCGCGCTTTGCGCTTCGCCGGGGCTACTCGCCATTGCATTGGGGGTCGACCCCCAAACCCCCGCCAGGGAGGGCTTCGCCCCCCTGGACCCCCCTCCCGGTGCCGGAACCGTGCGATTGTCGCCATCGGGCGGCTCGCGGCCACGGTGAGCTGCGGGTTTTGCCTCCCCTTGGCTGCTCATCATCGCGTCGGGAGATGACCCATCCCGCCGCCAGGGGGCTTCGCCCCCCTGGACCCCTCCCGGTGCCGGAACCGTGCGATTGTCGCCATCGGGTGGCTCGCGGCCATGGTGAGCTGCGGGTTTTGCCTCCTCTCGGTTGCTCATCATCGCGTCGGGAGATGACCCATCCCGCCGCCAGGGGGCTTCGCCCCCCTGGACCCCTCCCGGTGCCGGATGGTCTGTTCTCGCGCGTCGGATTTCACCCGATTGTGTGGCTGTCAGGTCTCTCGGCGGATCATTCGGCCGGCTCCGGCGGCGACCGTGGTGGCCAGGACCCAGCCCATCGCGGTGAAGCCGTTCGACACCCACTTGTCCAAGTCGTGCATGTACCAGCGGCCCTTGTTACCGAAATCGACGATCGGCACCAGCAAGTCCAGCGTGTACAGCACCGGGTTCCACTCCAGGCCCGTCTCCTGCTGGTCGACCGCGCACCGCGGCCCGCTCACCATGTACCGCACCGGGTCGTTCACACACGAATCGGTGCCCGCGCCGAAGTAGATGCTGCCCGCCGCCAGCAGCGCGATCAGCCACGCCAGCGCCCGCACCGGGCGGTAGCCGTAACCGACCATCCACCGCTGCAGCCAGCTCCACAACCGCACACCCGGCCCCAGCACCCGGTAGCCCTGCGCGAGCGCCTCGTAGCGGTACTGCTGCTTCTTGAACAGCACCGTCGACGCGTGCTCCTCGTTGCCGCTGTTGCGCAGCATCGCGGCGAGCTGGTCGTACGGACCCGGCCGGTAACCGGCCATCGCGGTGCGCAGCCGCTCGATGCGGTCCCGCACGGCGGCGTCGTCCTTCATGTCGATCGGGCGCTTCAGCACGTCGTAGCGGAAGTCCTCCAGCTCGATGCCGCCCTCGGCCTGCCAGAAGTTGTCGTTGTCCTCCAGCGTCTGGCAGTGCGCGTGCCGCAGCACGATGCTGCCGGTGGCGGGCTCGGCCAGGTTGAGCAGGAACTCGTCCGCCCCCACGTCGCTCGCGTCCAGCGCGATCGCGTGCTTGTTGTACGAGCCCAGCACCGCGCCGGTGAAGTCGATGCGGCGGCCGGCGGTGGCGCCGTCCATGTTGACGCCGCCCTCGGCGTGGAACGGCTGCTCACCGGCGCTGGTGAGCGTGATGTCGCGGCCTACCTTCACCGTGCGCAGGTCCACCGAGAAACTGGTGCGGTTGCGCACCGCCGGCTTGGTGACGTCGGTGCCGTACAGGTAGACGCTGCCGCCGACCTCGACGCCCTGCAACCGCAGCGTGCCCTCGATGGTCGCCTCGTGCAGGTGGAAGTTGCCCGCCACCGTCATCCGGCGGGCGGACAGGACGTCGCGTTCCGCGTGCCGCAGGCGCACCCGCCCGGCGAGCAGGTTCCCGCGGACCGTCACGTCGGCCATGCGCAGCTGCCCGGACGGGATCTCCAGGCCGGTCGCCTCCAGATCGCTGCTGATCTGCGAGCCGTCCAGGTGCAGCGCGCGGTCGTAGTACGGCTCGACCGAACCACGCGGCACCGTGATGCGCGCGCGGGCCAGGCGCAGGGTGCCGCCGATCTTCGCGTTGATCATGCGCAGCGTGCCGACCGCGGACAACCCGTCGGACAGCTCGACGTTGCCGTCCACCTGCCACCGGTCGCCGACCAGCGCCGGCCACGGGTCGACGTACGGGTCGCTCGACTTCCACGCCTCGACGACGATCCGGCCCTGCTGCTCGCTCTGCAACTCGGCGGCGCGCAGCACGATGTCACCGTTGACGCGCATGCTCGGCAGGTGCAGCACACCGTGCGCGGAGAACGGCTGCCGCGTGCTGGCCGCGCCGTAGTTGTCGACCTCGCACAGCAGGCTGCCGCCGATGTGCGCGCCGTTCCCGTCGAGCGCGAAGCCGTCCGGGTTGCGCAGCTTGGCGCCGGAGAAATTCACGTTGCCGCCGGTGCGCATGCCGGGGAGCCGGACCTCGCCCTCGGACTGCATGCGGTAGGCCAGCAGCGCGCCGGCGATGATCAGCCGGTCGGCCTGGATCGCGCGGCCCTGCGGGTAGTCGACCGCCGTGCGGGTGAGGACGACCGAACCTTCGACGACGGCGTCGGTCAGGTTGATCGCGGCGTCCGGCACCCCGCGCTCGCGGGTGTCGCCGCGCTGCACCGCGGTCTCGCCGTCGTCGCTGCCCGGCAGGACCTGCACGACGCAGCGGATGAGGCGGACGTCGTTGCGGCTGCGCAGGTTGCGGGCCTTGAGCCCGGGCAGCCAGCAGCGCCGGAAGACCAGCCCGAGGAGCTTGGCCTCGCGCACGTCCGGCGGGTGCTCGAAGCGGCAGTTCTCGAAGCGGAACAGGCAGTCCAGGTCCGCCCCGCGCAGGTCGAGCCGCCCGGTGATGTAAGCGTTTTCCACGGCGACGATCGGGGCGTTGCTGGCCTGCTTGCGCCAGCGCAGCAGGCCACCGCTGCCCGGTTCCAGCAGTGGTTTGAGCAACTCCTCCGCGGCGAGGTGGTAACGCCGGTCCGGCACCCCGCGGAAGGGATCCAGGGCAGGCAACTCCCGCTCCACCTGACCCGGCTGACCTACCGGCATCCGTGAATCCCCCTCCTTCACCCGCCTGCCCACAGGGCTCCGACGGTCGGGCGGGACCGTGGGTTCCCGGGCCGATGCGCTAGAAGCCTATCGCCACTTTGATGGCCGCGGCAGCAACTCCGGTACCGATCGCGGTGGCCGCGCCAAGGGCCCACTTGCCCGCCCGCTGCAGGCGGCTGAGGGTTTCCGGACCATCACCGCGCTCGGCAGCCTCCGCCGCGGCGCCCACCTCGGCGACCGCCGCGTCGTGCTCACGGGTCGTCGCCTGGCGCTTCAGCTCCAGGCGGAGGATCTCGAGCTCGCTCGCCAGGCGCGGCAGGTCCAGCCGCGCCCCTTCGCCCTGCCACAGCTGCTGGAAGGTCATGTTCTTCGCACGCGCGTTCCGGCCGACGGCGCCCGCCTGGCCCGACACCTCGTACTTGTCGCCCATCACCACCTCCATGGCAGCCTCGCGGGTCGCCGAGTCGTAGTCACCCCGGAGGTCGACCAGGAACGAGGTGTAGCGGTCGACCGCGTCCTGGTCAGTCAACTCCAGGAAGTCCTGTTCGAACAGCTCGAATTCGGTCGCGAGCACGCCCGGCAACTGGTCCGGACCGCCGACCGGCCGCGGTTGATACTCGTCGGGAACCGTCCGGTCACGGCGCACGCCGGGATCGACGGTCAGTTCGATCGTCGGCACGCCGGCTCCCACCGCGAAGCCGCTCAGGTAGCCCCGCGACTGGTCGCCGGACGCGAAGGTCACCAGTACCGATGCGGCGCGGATCTCGTCGAAGGGTGCCCAGGGCGCCGCGCCGGTCCGCTGGTCCAGCACGCCCACCTCGTAGTCGGCCTGCTGCTCGATCCAGCTCGCGGTCGCATCGACCAGCGCGTCGGGCGCGGAGCGCACCACGAGGCAGGAGCGGCGGCGCCCGAGTGGCACGTAACCGCCGGGCGGGGTGGTGGCGAGGTAGGCCTTGAGGAACCGCAGGGCCTGCCGGTGCGCGGGGGCCTGCCGCAGGAACGACCGGTAGGAGAACCGCTGCTGCGGCACGTGCGGTGACACCACGTCGTTCGGCAGCGTGTCCTCGATGAAGACGAGCACCGGGAACCGGGCCCGCACGGCCAGCCCGAGCTCGAACAGGATGTGCGGCGAGGTGCCGTCCTCGCGACGGCTCAACACGGCGATCATACCGTCGCTGGCGTTGAGGTGGCGCTGCAACTTCGCGCCGTTCACCGAGTCCGACGGCGGGTCCAGGCTGGGCACGAGGCCCTCGCTCCGCATCAGCCGGCCGAAGTAGTCCACGACGCGCGCGTCCCGCTCCCGGTAGCTGTGCGCGAAGTACATCACCGGCATGCGCGCCCCTCCCCGCGACGATCGCCCGTCTGGCTGGGACGATCGTCGCGGACGAGGGGGTGTCCGCGCTACTGCTCCTCGGCCGACTTCAGGACACGGGCCAGGAACGACCGGGTCCGCTCCTGCTGCGGGGCGCCGATCACCTGGGACGGCGGCCCCTGCTCGACCACGACGCCGCCGTCCATGAACAGGACCTTGTCGGCCACTTCACGGGCGAACTGCATCTCGTGCGTGACGACGACCATCGTCATGCCGTCCCGGGCGAGCTGCCGCATCACGCCCAGCACGTCGCCGACCAGCTCCGGGTCCAGCGCCGAGGTCGGCTCGTCGAACAGCATCAGCCTGGGCTGCATCGCGAGCGCCCGCGCGATCGCGACCCGCTGCTGCTGACCACCGGAGAGCTGCGCGGGGTAGGACCTCTCCTTGTCCGCCAGCCCCACCCGGTCGAGCAGCTCGCGAGCCCGCTCGCGGGCCGCCTGCCTGCTCTCCCGCCGCACCTGCACCGGCGCTTCCATGACGTTCTCCAGCGCCGTCATGTGCGGGAACAGGTTGAAGCGCTGGAACACCATGCCGATGTTGCGGCGCTGCTGGGCGATCTCGTTGTCGCGCAGCTCGTACAGCTTCTCGCCGCGCTGCCGGTAGCCGACGAGTTCGCCGTCCACGTAGAGCCGCCCGGCGTTGATCTTCTCCAGGTGGTTGATGCACCTCAGCAAGGTCGACTTGCCCGACCCCGACGGGCCGATGAGGCAGGCGACCTCCCGCTCCTGCACCTCGAAGTCGATGCCCTTGAGCACCTCGAGCCTGCCGAACCGCTTGTGGATGCCCTGCGCCTGCACGACCGGGGTCACCGGGCCGCACCTCCCCCGTCACCGCGGTTGCCGAAGCGGAACCCGAGCAGCCGGCTCGCCCACGTGGTCCGTTCCACCACCTGCCGCGAGGAGCCGCGGGAGAACCGGCGCTCGATCTGCATCTGCACCAGCGTCAGGATCGAGGTCATGAACAGGTACCACAGCGCGGCGACGATCAGCAGCGGGGCGATCCGGTAGTTCTGCGCGTAGATCTGCTGCGCCGACGTCATCAGCTCGAAGTACCCGATCGTCACCACCAGCGACGTCGTCTTGAGCATCGCGATGGTCTCGTTGCCGGTCGGCGGGATGATCACCCGCATCGCCTGCGGCAGGATGATCCGCCGCAGGGTCTTGGCCCGCGACATGCCGAGCGCGCTCGCCGCCTCGAGCTGACCGGCGTCGACCGACAGGATGCCGCCGCGCACGATCTCCGCCATGTAGGCGGCCTCGTTGAGGCCGAGCCCGAGGAGGGCCGCCGTGAACGGCGAGATCAGCGAGTTGGTGTCCCAGCTGACGAACTCGGGCCCGAACGGGACCCCGAGCCCGAGCCGCGGGTAGAACAACGCGAGGAAGTTCCAGAACACCAGCTGCGTGATCAGCGGCGTGCCGCGGAACAACCAGATGTAGGTCGCCGCCGCGCCCGCCGCGAGCGGGTTCGGCGACAACCGCATCACCGCGAGGACGACACCGCCGACGACGCCGATCAACATCGAGATGACGGTGAGGATCAGCGTGTTCTGCAGGCCGCGCAGGATCCGGTCGTCGAACAGGTAGTCGCCGACGACGTCCCACTGCATGTTCGCGTTGGTGACCACGCTGCGGACGACGATGGCCGCCAGGAACAGGATGACCACGCCGGCGATCCACCGGCCGTAGTGCCGCACCGGGACCGCGCGGATGTCCTCGGGCTGGGTCGTGACTTGACGTGTCTCGGTCATCAGCTCTGCGGGTTCAGCTCCGCCTTCGTGAGCGCACCGCTCGTGTTCAGGCCCCACTTGGCGAGGATCTTGGCGTAGGTGCCGTCGTCGATGAGGGCCTGCACGGCGCCCTGGATCGCCTGCGCGTAGCTGCCCTGGTCCTTCTTGATCGCGATGCCGTAGGGCGCGGCGTCATAGGGCTGGCCGACGGTTTCTACGGCGCCGCCGGTCTGCTTGACCGCGTAGTCCACGACCGGGGAGTCGGCGAGCATCGCCTGGCTGCGCTTGGTCTGGACCTGCAGGTTGACGTCGGTCTGCTGCTGGAACTGCTGCAC
The DNA here is from genome assembly GCF_050958625.1 of Amycolatopsis sp. 3B14. Lineage (NCBI taxonomy): Bacteria > Bacillati > Actinomycetota > Actinomycetes > Pseudonocardiales > Pseudonocardiaceae > Amycolatopsis > Amycolatopsis sp. 3B14. The sequence goes on along the minus strand of NZ_JBHZEN010000054.1, from coordinate 64,549 downwards.
GTTGATCGCCGGCTTGCCGGACGAGGTGCACTGCTGCGAGCGGGCGGCCAGGTCGTCGACCTGGACGGTGCCCTGCTGGACGGCGATGTTCTTGCCGCACAGGTCGTCCAGGGAGATCTTGTCCGGGTTGCCCTTCGGCACGGCCAGCGAGGTGCCGGCGCTGTAGTAGGAGACCATGTCGACGGTCTGCAGCCGCTCGGAGTTGATGGTGAACGACGACATGGCCAGCTCGTACTGGCCCGCGCCGAGACCCGCCAGGATGCCGGAGAACGCGGCGTTCTGGTACTCCGTCGTCAGCCCCAGTTTCTGCGCGATCGCGTTGCCGAGGTCGACGTCGAAACCGACCACCTTGCCCTGCTCGTCGACGAACTCGTTGGGCGCGTAGCTCTGGTCCTGGCCGACGACGATCTTGCCGTCGGCGGCGATGGCCTGCGGGACCATCGCGGCGAGTGCCGGGTCCTTCGCGACCGCGGGGATCTCCTCGGCCTGCGACGCCGCGGTCCCGCCTGCCGGCTGGGAGGTGCCTCCGGAGCCGTCGCCACCAGCGCCGCACGCCATGGTCAGCCCGGCCAGGGCGAACGCGGGCAGCAGGGCAAGCGCCTTGAAGTGTGTTGCACGTGCCACGGAGCTACTCCTAGTCACTCTTAGTAGGTCGTACCGATGAGTTCTCGCATCCTGCCATCCGAAAGGAGTATGTGCAGCATCGGCGGGGTCACGTCTTGGTGATCTGTCATCAAGGCCACTCGAACCACGCGCGGAGGGATTTCCGTGGGGGAAATGAAAAGGGCGCCGCGGGCTCAGCCCCGCGCGTGGGCGTCCAGCATGTGCGCCACCGCCTCGGTGAGCCGCTTCGCCTGTGCCAGGTGCAACCACTCGTCGGGGACGTGGGCGTTCGAGTCGGGGCCCAGCGCGCCCGTGACCAGGAACTGGGCCTCCGGGTACTTCTCGCCCAGCAGGCCCATGAACGGGATCGACCCGCCGAGCCCGACGCTGCGCCACGGGGCCCCGAAGACCTCGTCGCTGACCCGCTCCAGCGCCGAAGCCAGCCACGGCGACGGGTCGGGCGCGTTCCAGCCGTTCGCGGCCTCCATTCCGGACAGTTCGACCACCGCGCCGTAGGGCACGTCCGTGGTCAGCGCCTTCTCCACCGCGTTCAGCGCCGCCGCCGCGTCGGCCGTCGGGGGGAGGCGGAAGCTCAGCGCCAGCGTCGTGTGGTCGCGCAGGACGTTGCCCGCGTTCGCCGGCTCCGGGAAGCCCTCGGCGCCGATCACCGACAGCGTGGGCCGCCACGACTGGTTCAGCAGCAGCTCCAGCTCGTCGTCCGACACCGGGCGCATCCCCGGCATCAGCGGGAACGAACCGCTGATCGCGCCGGGGGCCACCGCGACCGTCGCGGCCGCCTCGTCGCGGCGGTTCGACGGGATGTCGACGTTCAGCTCCGCCAGCTTGATCTCGCCCGTCTCGGCGTCCTCGATGCGGTCCAGCAGCTGCCGCAGCACGCGGAACGAGCTCGGCACCACGCCGCTGGCCAGCCCCGAGTGCGCCGCCGCCTGGAGCACCCGCACCGTGACGTGCACCTGGGTCATCCCGCGCAGGCTCGTCGTCAGCCACAGCCGCTCGTAGTCGTTGCCGCCGGAGTCCAGGCACACCACGAAACTCACGCGCCCCAGCCGCTCGGACAGGTGCTCCAGGTACCGCGGCAGGTCGGGGCTGCCCGACTCCTCGCCGGTCTCCAGCAGGATCACCGATCGCGCGTGGGCGCCGCCGGCCGCGTGCACGGCCTCCAGCGCGGCCGTCGCCGCGTAGCCGGCGTACCCGTCGTCGGCCGAGCCGCGGCCGTACAGCCTGCCGTCGCGGACCACCGGGGTCCACGGGCCGAGCCCCTCCGCCCAGCCGCCGACCGGGGGCTGCTTGTCGAGGTGGCCGTAGAGCAGGACGGTGCCGCGGTCCTCCGCGCCGGGCGTCGCCGGGACGTCGACCAGCAGCACCGGGCTGCGGCCGTCGAGCCGCACCACGTCGAGCGTCGCGCCGGGCAGGCCGCGCCCGGCGATCCAGTTCTGCACGTGCCGCACGGCGGCGTCGAGGTGCCCGTTGGCGGCCCAGTCGGGGTCGAAGGCCTGCGACAGGGCGGGGATCTCCACCAGGCCGGACAGGCTCGGCAGCACCTCGCGGTCCCAGAGGCGCTGCACGGTTTCACGCACGGTCGTCTGCTCCACCCGGGCCATTCTGCCAGCCGTCGCCAGGTCACAGTTCGGCTCCGCATTGGCCGCCACCCGTGACCGCTAGCCACCTTCCGTATTCAATGTGATCTCAATCACCCACATTGGGGACAAAAAGCCCGGTTCGACGAGGAACGGAGGGCACGCCTTGTCACCACCCGTGCTGGCGGTGAACAACCTCGAAGTGGTGTACGACGACGTGGTGCTGGTCCTCCGGGGACTCAGCCTGGAGGTCCCCGACGGCGCGATCGTCACTCTGCTGGGCGCGAACGGAGCGGGCAAGACGACCCTGCTGCGGGCGATCACCGGCCTCCTCATGCCGCACCGCGGCAAGATCACCAAGGGCACGGTCCGCTTCCGCGACGAGGACATCACCGGCGCCGACCCCGCCGACGTGGTGCGCAAGGGCATCGCGCAGGTGATGGAGGGCAGGCGGATCTTCGCCGAGATCACGGTCGACGAGAACCTGCGCACCGGCGCCTACACCCGCCGCTCCCGCACCGAGGTCCGCGAGTCCTACGCCAGGGTGATGGACCTGTTCCCGGTCCTGAAAGGCCGCCGCCGCTCGATCGCCGGTTACCTCTCCGGCGGCGAGCAGCAGATGCTCGCGATCGGCCGCGCGCTCATGGCGTCGCCGAAGCTCCTGCTGCTCGACGAGCCGTCGCTCGGTCTCGCGCCCAAGCTCGTCGAGCAGGTGCGGGACATCATCGTCGAGATCAACGGCCAGGGCACCAGCGTCCTGCTGGTCGAGCAGAACGCCGTGATGGCGCTGTCGATCGCCGGGTCCGGCTACGTCGTCGAGACCGGGAAGGTCGTCAAGGACGGCCCCGCCGCCGACCTCCTCGCCGACGAGGACATCCGCGAGTTCTACCTCGGCGCCGCCCAGCACGAGGAGCGGCGCAGCTTCGCCGAAGTCAAGAGCTACCGGAGGAAGAAGCGATGGAGCGCGTGACCACCAGCGACCCCGCACCCGCCCGGGAGGACGAAGCCGGCACCGATCGCCCGATCCTCGAAGTCCGCGACCTGACCCTGCGCTTCGGCGGGGTCACGGCACTGGACGGCGTCAGCTTCGAGGTCGGCCGCGGCGAGCTGTTCGCCGTGATCGGCCCGAACGGCGCGGGAAAGACCTCGATCTTCAACTGCCTCAACGGCGTCTACCGCCCGCAGGAGGGCACCATCACGCTCGACGGCGAACGGCTGGTCGGCCGCGCGCCCGCCGCGATCGCCGCGATGGGCGTGGCCCGCACGTTCCAGAACCTCGGCCTGTTCGAGCACCTCACGCTCATCGAGAACCTGATGCTCGGCCGCCACCACCTGATGCGCACCGGTTTCGGCACCGGGATGCTCTGGTGGGGCCGCGCGAAGCGCGAGGAGGTCCGGCACCGCGCGGCCGTCGAGGAGATCGTCGAACTGCTCGAACTCGAGCCGTACCGCCGGATGCCGGCCGGGCTGCTCCCCTACGGCGTCGCGAAACGCGCCGAACTGGGCCGGGCGCTGGCGATGGAGCCGTCGCTGCTGCTGCTCGACGAGCCGGTCGCCGGCATGAACCTGGAGGAGACCGAGGACACCGCGCGTTACCTGGTCGAGGTCCGGCGCGAGCTGGGCCTGGCGATGATCCTCGTCGAGCACGACATGCGCCTGGTCATGGACCTCGCCGACCGGGTGCTCGCGCTGGACTTCGGCGTCGCGATCGCCACCGGCAAGCCGTCGGAGATCCAGAACCACCCCGCTGTGATCGAGGCCTACCTGGGCGGTGCGCGATGAGCACGGCACTGGCCGCTCCCCCGGACGTGCGGACCCTGCCCGCGCGCCTGCTCGAACACGCGCGGACGCTGGGCGACCGCACCGCGATGCGGGAGAAGCACCGCGGCCGCTGGCGCGAGTGGACCTGGTCCACCTACGCCGAACGGGTCGCCAACGTCGCCGCCGGCCTGCGGGAACTCGGCGTGGAGCCGGGCGACCGGGTGGCGATCCACGCCGAGAACCGGCCGGAGTGGGTGGTCGCCGACCTGGCCGTGCAGGGCATCGGTGCGATCAGCATGGGCGTCTACCCGACCTCGCCGGAGGCCGAGGTCGAATATCTGCTGTCGCACTCCGGCGCGAAGGTGCTGATCGCCGAGGACGAGGAGCAGCTGGACAAGGCGCTCGCGGTGCGCGGCAGGCTGCCCGACCTGCGGAGCCTGGTGGTGATGGACCCGCGCGGGGTGCGCGTGGAGGCGTTGCCGGACCTGATGACGTTCGAGCAGCTGGAACGCCCGCGGGACAACGCCTTGCGTGACTACCAGGACTCGGTGTCGCGGCTCGACCCGGACGCCACCGCGATCCTCGTCTACACCTCCGGCACCACCGGACCGCCCAAGGGCGCGATGATCTCGCATGCCAACCTGGTCGCGGCCGGGCGCACGTTCATCGACGCGCTCGGCGGCGGCCCGGACGACGAGGTGCTGTCCTACCTGCCGCTGTGCCACATCGCCGAGCGGCTCACCTCGGTGATCGACTCGGTGTGGGCCGGTTCGGTGGTCAACTTCGGCGAGGGCGGCCCGTCCTTCCTCAACGACCTGCGCGACGTGCAGCCGACCGTGTTCCTCGGCGTGCCGCGGGTGTGGGAGAAGATGCTGGCGGGCACCGAGATCCGGATGGCCGACGCCTCGCGGCTCAAGCGCGGTCTCTACCGGTTCTGGCTCAAGCAGGGCCGCCGGATCGCGCCGCGCCGGATGACCGGTCGGCTGTCGGCGGGCGACCGGATCCGCCTGTGGCTCGCGGAGTTCCTCGTTTTCCGTGCCCTGCGGGAGAAACTCGGCCTGGTCCGGGTCCGCACCGCGTTGTCCGGCGCCGCGCCGATCGCGCCGCAGGTGCTGGAATACCTGTGGGCCATCGGGGTTCCGGTGCGCGAGGGCTACGGGCAGACCGAGAACACCGCGCTGGCCACACTCACCCCGGACGGCGACGTGCGGCTCGGCGCGGTCGGCAAACCGCTGCCCGGCGTGGAGGTGCGGATCGCCGAGGACGGCGAGATCCTCACCCGCTCGGCCGGGGTTTTCCAGGGCTACTTCCGCAACCCGGAGGCCACCGCGGCGGCGGTGGACGCGGACGGCTGGCTGCACACCGGCGACGTCGGCGAGATCGACGCCGACGGGTTCCTGCGGATCACCGATCGCAAGAAGGACATCATCATCACCGCGGGCGGCAAGAACATCTCGCCGTCGGAGATCGAGAACCGGCTCAAGGTCTCGCCGTTCGTGCGCGAGGCGATCGTGATCGGGGACCGCCGCAAGTACCTCACCGCGTTGATCGGCATCGAGGCGGAGACGGTCGGCAACTGGGCGACCCGGCGCGGCCTCGCGTACACGACCTACGCCGACCTGTCGGCCAAACCCGAGGTGGTGGCGCTCGTCCAGCAGGTGGTCGACGAGACCAACCGGGAGTTCTCGCAGGTCGAGCAGATCAAGCGGGTCACCTTGATCGGCAAGGAACTCGACCACGAGGACGGCGAGCTGACCGCGACGCAGAAGGTCAAACGGCGGGCCATCGAGCTGCGGTTCGAGCACGAGATCGAGGCGATGTACCGGTGACGACGTTCCTGCAGAACTGCTTCGCCGGGCTCGCCCTCGGGTCCACCTACGCCCTGGTGGCGCTGGGTTTCGTGGTCATCTACAAGTCGACGGGGGTGATCAACTTCGCGCAGGGCGGGCTGCTCGCGCTCGGCGCCTACCTCGGGTACACCTTCGCCAACAACCTGGCGATCGCGTTCGGCGCGGCGATCCTGCTGGCGTGCGCGTCGGCGGCGCTGGTCGGCGCCGGGTTCGAGCGGATCGTGTTGCGGCGCATGGTCGGGCAGCCGCCGTTCGCGGTCATCATGATCACCATCGGCCTGCTGTTCGTGCTGGAGCCGCTGATCACCGCGATCTGGGGCTTCGACAACCTGCAGGTCACCAACCCGTGGAACATCCAGACCGTCGAAGCAGGCGGGATCGTCTTCGGCGTGCGGGACCTGTGGACGATCGGGCTGACCGCGGCGGTCGTCGTCGCGTTCTTCCTGTTCTTCCGCTTCACCTCGCTCGGCCTGGCGATGCGGGCCACCGCGTTCGACCCGGAAGCGGCGCTGGCGCAGGGGATCAGCGCACGCCGGGTGTACGCGGTCTCGTGGGCCATCGCATCGGCGCTGGCGGCGCTCGCCGGGATCACCATGGCGGCCGGGCCGGGCGGGCTCTCCCCGTCGATCGGATTCATCGCGCTCGCGGCGTTCCCGGCGATGATCCTCGGCGGCCTCGACTCGCCGGCCGGCGCGGTGCTCGGCGGCATCGTGATCGGGCTGGCCGAGGCGCTCACCCGGGGCTACCAGGACCAGCTGTTCTCCTGGGCGGGCGACAACGTGTCGATCATCGTGCCCTACCTGCTGATGATCGTGATCCTGCTGATCCGGCCGTACGGCCTGCTGGGAACCAAGGACGTACGGAGGATCTGATGCCCAAACCGCACCGCAACCTCGTCCGGGACTACGCCCAGGACCTGCGCCTGTTCGGCTCGCCGATGTCGAAGTTCGGGCTGGCGCTGATGATCGCGGCGTTCCTGGTGCTGCCGACGGTGGTGCAGGACGACTTCTGGTTGTCCGTCCTCATCTACGCCGGCATCACCGCGGTCGGCGCGATCGGCCTCAACCTGCTCACCGGCTACTGCGGGCAGATCTCGCTCGGGCACGCGTTCTTCATCGGCGCGGGCGCGTACGTGACAGCCAAGGTCGGCGGCGACTTCGGCATGCCGTTCCCGCTGTGGCTGCTCGCCGCCGCCGGGATCGGGGCCGTGCTCGGCGGGCTGATCGGGCCGTTCACGCTGCGGCTGCGCGGCCACTACCTGGCGATCGTCACGCTCGGACTGGTGTTCCTCGGCGAGCACCTGTGGCGCAACCTCGACGACCTCACCGGCGGCAACTCGGGCACGTCGGTCAACGCCGACGTCGCGATCGGGCCGGTGAACTTCGCCGACCTGACGATCTTCGGCGAGAGCTACTCGCGCAACCAGGGCTGGTTCTGGCTGGTGTGGGCGCTGGTCGGGCTCGTCGCGCTGCTGGTGAAGAACCTCGCCCGCACCCGCCCGGGCCGCGCGCTGCAGGCGGTGCGCGACCGCGACCAGGCCGCCGAGGTGATCGGCGTGCGGGCGGGCCGGTACAAGATCGGCGCGTTCATGGTGTCCAGCGCGATCGCCTCGATGGCGGGCGCGCTGTTCGGGTCCTACCAGCAGTTCGTGAGCCCCGACGAGTGGAACCTGCTGCTGTCCATCCAGTACATCGCGGTGATCATCGTGGGCGGTCTGGGCACGATCTTCGGATCGGTGCTCGGCGCGCTGTTCGTCGGCGCGCTGCCCGCCCTGATCGACCGCTACAGCGACGTCATTCCCGGCGTCCAGACGAGCGTGGGCGATTCGGGGTTCATCAGTGTGTTCGCCCTCAACCAGGCCATCTTCGGGTTGCTGATCGTGCTGTTCCTGGTGCTCGAACCACGCGGGCTCGCGGGCATCTGGCTGCGCGTCAAGACCTACTTCAAGGCCTGGCCCTTCTCCTACTAGTTCAGGAGGCGTCCATGAAGAGATCGCGGATCGCGGCCGCGCTGGCCGCGGCGACGCTCGTGCTGGCCGCGTGCGGCGGCGCGGGCGACGACGAAGGCGGTGGTGGCGGCCAGGCCGGCAACCCGGGCGCCACGACCGGGTTCGACGGCACGACGATCAAGCTCGGCGTGCTGTCCCCGCTGTCCGGTCCGGTCGCGGTGATCGGGCAGCCGCTGACCTCGGGCAACGAAGTCTGGTTCCAAGCGCTCAACGAACGCGGCGGGATCGCGGGCAAGTACAAGGTGCAGCTCGTCCAGGAGGACACCCAGTACAAGCCGGACGTCGCCGTGCAGAAGTACAACAAGGTCAAGGGCGACGTCGTCGCGTTCACGCAGCTGCTGGGCACGCCGTCGACGCTGGCCGTGCTGCCGCAGCTGCGCGCGGACAAGATGCTCGCCGCGCCCGCCTCGCTGGACGCGCTGTGGGTGCGTGAGGAGAACCTGCTGCCGGTCGGCGGGCCGTACCAGGTGCAGGCGATCAACGCCATGGACCACTACCTCACCGAAGGCGGCGGCACCAAGGACTCGAAGATCTGCACGATGGTCCAGGACGACGTCTACGGCGAGGCGGGCCAGGCCGGGATCGACTTCGCGGCGAAGAGCTACGGCTTCACCGTGGCGAACACGCAGCGCTTCAAGGCGGGCACGGAGAACTACGCCGGGCAGATCGGCGCGCTCGCCGGCGCGGGCTGCCAGATGGTGTTCCTGACCGCGACCCCGACGGACGCGGCCAAGATCTGGGGCACCGCGGCGCAGGCCCGGTTCGCGCCCAAGTGGTACGGGCAGTCGCCGAGCTACACCTCGGCGTTCGCCAAGTCCGCGATCGCGCCGTACCTGCAGCAGTACGTCACGATCGTCGCCGAGGGCACCGAGTGGGGCGACAACTCCGTGCCGGGCATGGCGAAGATGGTCGCCGACAAGAATGCCTTCGCCCCGCAGCAGGAGCCGGACTACTACTTCGCCTTCGGCTACAACCAGGCCCGCGCGATGACCGCGGTGCTGGAGAAGGCGGTCGAGCTGGGCGATCTGTCCCGCGACGGCATCCTGAAAGCGTCCAGCGAACTGGGCACCGTGTCGTTCGACGGTCTCACCGGCGACTACAAGTACGGCCCGGCCGACACCCGCAACCCGCCGCGGTCGAGCACGCTGTTCAAGGTCGACCCGACGAAGCCGTTCGGGCTCGCCACTCTCAAGTACAACTTCAGTTCACAGGCGGCACAGCAGTACCAGTTCACGAAGGCCAACCTGTAACCGGGTGACGTGACGCAGGTCACCCACAGCACCGAGACGGGCCACCTCCGGAGCGTTCTCCGCGACGGAGGTGGCCCGTCCGTCACTTCCGGGCAGGTGAACGCGCGCCTCCACGGCCGACTATCGGTGGGTCGTCGGTCGGGCTTCCGAGCGTTTGCGCAGCTCAGGGCGGACTTTCCCAGCAACAAATCAGGCGCGGACCTGCACTCGCGGGGCTGGTTCGTGTCAGGATGTTCCCCGTAAGCCGTCACGGCCGACGGCTGCCGAGCGCTTCGGATCCGAAACGTCGGTGGCCGCCGGTCAGCCATCAGCGGCCGCCACAAGCGGCCTCGTGGCAGGACACCGAGGAGAACGCGCATGCCGTCCCCCGAACAGTGGACGCACCCGGAGCCCGGCGAAGGACCGGCCGCACAGGCCGCACAACCATCGCGGGAGCAGGTGATCGCCGGTTTGCGAAACACGGACGCAGGTGGCGCTGAGGTGACTCAGCTGCTCACCCCCGAAGGCGAGCGGATCGCTTCGCCGCAGTTCGACCGCTACATCTCCGACGTCGACCCGGAAGCGCTGCGCGGGCTCTACCGCGACATGGTGCTGGTCCGCCGGGCCGACCGGGAAGCCAACGCGATGCAGCGCCAGGGCCAGCTCGGCATCTGGGTCCCGCTGCTCGGCCAGGAAGCCGCGCAGGTCGGCTCCGGCCGCGCGCTCAAACCGCAGGACATGGCCTTCCCGAGCTACCGGGAACACGGCGTGGCCTACACCCGCGGCGTCGACTTCAAGGAACTGCTGGGCATCTTCCGGTGCACCGACCACGGTGGCTGGGACTTCCAGGCCCACGGCTTCCACCCGTACACCATCGTGATCGGCAACCAGGTCCTCAACGCCGCCGGCTACGCGATGGGCCAGAAGTTCGAGGGCAAGGTCGGCGACGACGACGGCGAAGCCACCATCGTCTACTTCGGCGACGGCGCCACCTCGCAGGGCGACGTGCACGAGGGTTTCGTGTGGGCCGCGGTGTACGACGCGCCGCTGGTGTTCTTCTGCCAGAACAACCAGTGGGCGATCTCCGAGCCGACCGAACGCCAGTCCCGCCTGCCGCTCTACCAGCGCGCCCGCGGGTACGGGTTCCCCGGCATCCGCGTCGACGGCAACGACGTGCTGGCCTGCCTCGCGGTGACCCGGTGGGCGCTCGAAGAATGCCGCCACGGCAACGGCCCGGTGCTGATCGAGGCGTTCACCTACCGGATGGACGCCCACACCACCACCGACGACCCGACCCGCTACCGGCTCTCCGACGAGCTCGAGGTGTGGAAGCACAAGGACCCCATCGAGCGCGTGCGGGTGCACCTGGCGCGCAGCGGGTTCGCCGACCAGGCGTGGTTCGACCAGATCCAGGTCGAGGCCGACGCGTTCGCCGCCGACCTGCGCGAGTTCTGCTTCAACATGCCCGAACCGCCGCCGGAACGCGTGTTCGCCAACGTCTACGCCGAACCGTCGCCGGTGCTAGACGCCCAGCGCGACGAGTACCTGTCCTACCTCGCCGGTTTCGTGGAAGCGGGTGAGCGCTGATGGCCGCCCCCGTCAAGTCCCCTGTGGACGGTGCCGTGCCCGCGATGCAGAAGCTGACCATCGGCAAGGCCCTGAACCTGGGCCTGCGTGCCGCGATGGAGGCCGACGACAAGGTCATCGTCCTCGGTGAGGACGTCGGCAAGCTCGGCGGCGTCTTCCGCATCACCGACGGGCTGCAGAAGGACTTCGGCGAGCAGCGCGTGCTGGACACGCCGCTGGCCGAGTCCGGCATCATCGGCACCGCGGTCGGCCTCGCCGTGCGCGGGTTCCGGCCGGTGTGCGAGATCCAGTTCGAGGGCTTCATCTTCCCCGGCTTCGACCAGATCTCCTCGCAACTGGCGAAGCTGCACTACCGGACGCAGGGCAAGGTCAAGGTCCCGGTGGTCGTGCGGGTGCCCTTCGGCGGCGGGATCGGGGCGGTCGAGCACCACTCCGAGTCGCCGGAGTCGCTGTTCGCGCACATCCCCGGGCTGAAGGTCGTGTCGTGCTCCAACCCGGCCGACGCGTACTGGATGATCCAGCAGGCCATCGACTGCGACGACCCGGTGCTGTTCTTCGAGCCCAAGCGGCTCTACCACAACGGGCAGCTCAAGTCCGAAGTGGACACCACGACGCCGCCGGGGCCGCTGTTCGCCTCGCGGGTGGTGCGCCAGGGCACCGACTGCACGCTGGTCGCCTACGGGCCGTCGGTGAAGGTGTGTCTGGACGCGGCCGAGGCCGCGGCGGAAGAGGGCCGGTCGCTGGAGGTCATCGACCTCCGCACGATCTCGCCGCTCGACCTCGCGCCGGTGTTCGAGTCGGTGCGCCGCACCGGGCGGCTGGTCGCGGTCAGCGAGGCGTCGTCGGAGTCGTCGATCACCTCGGAGATCGCCGCGCGCGTGCAGCAGGAGTGCTTCTACTCGCTGGAGGCGCCGGTGCTGCGGGCCACCGGGTTCGACACCCCGTACCCGCCGTCCAAGCTCGAGGAGCACTTCCTCCCCGACCTGGACCGGGTGCTGCACACCGTCGACCGCGCGATGGGCTGGTGAGGCGGGGTGCCCGAGTACAAGCAGTTCCTGCTCGCCGACACCGCCGAAGGCCTGACCGAAGCCGAGATCCTGAACATCCGGGTGCAGCCCGGCGACGAGGTGACGGTCAACCAGATCGTCGTCGAGGTGGAGACCGCGAAGGCCGCCGTCGAGCTGCCCATCCCGTGGGCAGGCGTGATCACCGAGGTGCTGGCCGAGCCCGGCGCGACCGTCGAGGTCGGGGCGCCGCTGCTGACCGTCGACGTCGACCCGGCCGGGTCGTCGGCGTCTCCGGCCCAGGCGGTGAACGGCTCGTCCGCGCCGGCGCCTGCCGCGGCCGAGGAGGAGATGAAGCCGCTGGTCGGCTACGGCTCGAAGACGACCGAGGCGCGGCGACGACCGCGTCGGGCCGCTCCGTCCGCCGCACCGCCTGCTGCTCCTCCCGCCGCACCGGCTGCTCCGGCGCCGGCGCCCGCGGCGGCGCGGGGTGGCTACGTACCGCTGGCGAAGCCGCCGGTGCGCAAGCTCGCCAAGGACCTCGGTGTCGACCTGTCGACCCTGACCGGGTCGGCGGACGGCGGGATCATCACGCGCGAGGACGTCGAGCGGGCGGCCCGTCCGGCTGCTCCCGCTGCTCCCGCGCCGGTGGCCGGGTCGCGTGAGCGTCGGGTGCCGGTCAAGGGCGTCCGCAAGGCGACCGCGCAGGCGATGGTGTCCAGCGCGTTCACCGCGCCGCACGTCACGGAGTTCCTCACCATCGACGTCACGCCGATGATGGAGCTGCGTGAGCGGCTGAAGAAGCACCCGGACTTCGCCGGGGTGAAGCTGACCCCGCTGGCCTTCGCGGCCAAGGCCGTGTGCATGGCGGTGAAGCGGACGCCGGACGTCAACGCCACCTGGGACGAGGCGGCGGGCGAGATCGTCTACAAGGACTACGTGCACCTGGGCATCGCCGCGGCGACGCCCCGCGGGCTCGTGGTGCCGAAGATCCGGGACGCGGACGCGATGTCGCTGCCCGAGCTGGCGCGGGCGCTGGACCAGCTGACCACGACCGCGCGCGAAGGCAAGACCCCGCCCGCGGACATGGTCAACGGGACGATCACGATCACCAACGTCGGGGTGTTCGGGGTGGACACCGGCACGCCGATCATCAACCCGGGCGAGGCCGCGATCCTGGCCTTCGGCGCGATCAAGGACGCGCCGTGGGTGGTGGACGGGCAGCTCGCCGTGCGGAAGGTGCTGCAGCTGTCGCTGAGCTTCGACCACCGGCTGGTCGACGGGCAGCAGGGCTCGCAGTTCCTCGCCGACGTCGGCGCGCTGCTGGCCGATCCGGCCATGGCGATCACGTACTGACGGTTCGGGGCCGCGTTCCGGCGCGGCCCCGTTCTTCTACCCGCTTGACGGAGTGAGCGCTCACTCCGCACACTGGTCCCATGACCGCTCCTCCCCGCCGCCGGGCGCCCGGCATGAGCGCCGAAGACCGGCGCCGGATGATCGTGCAGGCCGTGCTGCCGCTGGTCGTCGAGCACGGTGCCGCCGTGACCACCGCCCAGATCGCGCGCGCCGCCGGCATCGGCGAAGGCACGATCTTCCGCGCCTTCAAGGACAAGGACGAACTGCTCGACGCCTGTGTCGCCGAAGCGCTCAAACCGGACAGCGCACTGGCGGTGATCGCCGAGATCCCGCTCGACCAGCCGCTGGCGGACCGGCTCACCGAAGCCGCGGAGGCGTTGTCGGCGCACCTGGAGCGGATGGGCGCGTTGATGGGCGCGTTGCACTCCTCCGGCAGGCTCAAGCGCGGCGAGCCGCGGAAGGGCTCGCGCGCGGAATCGTTCACCGCGATGCGCGAGGCCATCACGGAGCTGTTCACCCCAGAAGACCGGTTGCGGCTGCCCGCCGAACAGCTGGCCGGGGTCTTCATGTCGTTGCTGTTCTCGCGCCGTCGCGACGACCAGGCGGGGTTGTCCACGGCGGAGCTGATCGACGTGTTCCTGCACGGGGCGGTGAGCGCATGATGCACGGGGGCGGGGCGCCGATCGGGGTGCGCCGGATGCTGCGGAAGGCCAGCAGCTCGGTCGCGCAGAGCGGGCTGACGGGTCCGGTCGACATCCCGGACGCGGTGCGGGACGAGCCGACTGACCTGCGGTCGCGCCTGACCCGGCTCCGCCAGTCCGCGAGCGGGACGGTGCGTGGTCTGCCGCGCGTGATCGGATTGGCCTGGCAGGCGAGCCCGGTGATGACCGTCCTGATCGCACTGTCCACTGTGGTGAGCGGCCTGATGCCGACGCTGACCGCGTACGTGGCGAAGCTCCTGCTGGACGCCGTGGTGGCGGCGGTGCAGGGGCACGGGACGACCACGCGGATCGTCGAGCTTGCCGCGTTGGAGTTCGGCGTGTTCACGGCGACGGCGATCAGCACCGCGTTGACGAACGCGGCCCAGCAGTTGCTGCAGGAGCGGATGACGTTGAGCATCCGGCACCGCGTGATGGACCACGCCAGCAAGCTGGACCTGCGGTTCTTCGAGGACTCGGAGTCCTACGACCAGCTGCGGCAGGCGTCGCAGGAGGCGCCACAGCGGCCAGTGTCGATGCTGACCTCGGCGCTCGGGCTGGTCCGGACGTCGATCACGTTCGGGAGCATGGTGGTGCTGCTGGTGTCGGTGAGCCCGCTGCTGGCGGTGGTCGCGCTGGCCGCGCCGGTGCCGGCGTTCATCTCGCAGTCGAAGTACGGGGCGCGGGCGTTCATGCTGACGCTGTGGATGTCGCCGATCCGGCGGCGGATGGACTACCTGAACTCGCTGGTCACCACCGACACGTACGCCAAGGAGACCAAGCTGTTCGGGCTCGGGCCGTACCTGGTGGACCGGTTCCGGCGGCTCGGGCAGAACTACTACGCGCGTGAGCGGAAGCTGACGACGCGGCGCAACTTCGTGGGGACGGCGTGGAGCCTGTTGTCCACATTGGCCGGATCCGGGATCGCGCTGTACATCGCGCTGGAGGCGGTGGCCGGGCGGCTGACGATCGGGGACCTCGCGTTGTACACGGCGGCCGCGGCGGCGGTGCAGACGTCGGTGCAGGGGTTGTTCAGCGGGTTCTCCGGGATGTACGAGAACAACCTGTACCTGGACACGCTGTACGACTTCCTGGCGACCGAACCGCGGATCACGGCGCCCGCGGTGGCGAAGCCGCTGCCCGAACCGGTGCGGGGGCACATCGAGTTCGAGAACGTGTCGTTCAGCTACCCGGGCGCCGGGGAGAAGGCGCTGGACGACGTGTCGTTCGAGATCCGGCCCGGTGAGACGGTGGCGGTCGTCGGGCGGAACGGGGCGGGCAAGTCGACGCTGATCAAGCTGCTGTGCCGGCTCTACGACCCGACCGGGGGCCGGATCCTGCTGGACGGGGTGGATCTGCGCGAGTTCGACCCGGACGAGCTGCGGTCCCGGATTTCGGCGATGTTCCAGGACTACGTGACATACCAGGGCACGGCGGCGGAGAACATCGGGCTCGGGCAGCTGGGCGCACTGGACGACCGGGCACGCATTGAGGACGCGGCGGAGCGGGCCGGGGTCGGTTCGCGGATTTCCCGGCTGCCGCGGGGTTTCGACAGCCCGCTTGGCCGGTGGTTCGACCAGGGGGTGTCGCTGTCCGGCGGGGAGTGGCAGAAGATCGCGCTGGCGCGGGCCTTCATGCGAGACGCGCCGGTGCTGATCCTGGACGAGCCGACATCGGCACTGGACGCCGCGGCGGAGCATGATCTGTTCGCGAGGCTGCGCGCGCTGTCCGAGGGCCGGACGACGCTGTACATCTCGCACCGGTTCTCGACGGTGCGGCAGGCGGAGAAAATCCTGCTGCTCGACCGGGGCCGCCTGGCGGAGGAAGGAACGCACGAGGAGCTGATGTCCCAGGGCGGCGACTACGCGTCACTGTTCACCCTGCAAGCGGCGGCGTACCTGGAGGAGGCGGCGTAGTCGCTGGTTGTGGCAGCGGGGCGGCCCGGGGGATATCGTGCTGGCCGAGCGAGGGAGGGCTCATGAGCGACAACTCCGGCGACGTGGCGACCCAGGTGGCCAACGTCTTCGGCGGCGAGCAACAACTGAACACGATGAACACCGACGCGAAGCGCATGCTGGCGGACGCGCAAGCCGGCCGCTGGGCGGTGGACGAGGAGACGGGAACGCACCTGCGCCGGGCCATCGAACAGATGAAGGAACGTCTGGACGGTATCCGCCCGAGGATCTACCTCCTCCAACAAGCGCCGAAATTCGGCAACGATGACTACGCCAAGAAGGCCTCCGCCCATTTCCTGACCGCAATGGATTCGGATGACCAGTCGCTCGTCAAGGTGTTCACAGCTGCTGTGGACTTGCTGACCACTCTCCAGCAGGCGGTCGAAATCGCGATCAGCAAGTACCAGGTTGCCGACGACGCGGTGAGCGAGACTCTCAGCACCTTCAAGGACCAGGAACCCCGGTGAGCACAATCCGCATCATCAAAACTGTGGCCGGCCTCGTGTGCTTTGCAGCCGCGGCGACAGGCTGTACCAGCACCGTGGCCGGCACAGCATCACCCGCGCCCACGACCGCATCGACAGCGGGCGCGGACGTGTTCAACGGGCTGAACGCTTGCCGGCTCCTGGATCAGCTCACCGCCGGCCAGGGATTCGACCCGGGGGAAAACAAGAGCGCGCGGAACCAATGCGTCGCGGTGAAGCCGGGTTGGGGCTCGTTCGCGTTGGCCCTGGATCCCGAACAGGGACTCAGTGAATTCGCCACGGCCAACACCGGCGTGGTGAACACCTCGATAAACGGCCGAAACGCGATGCAGGCGCAAACCACCACCGGCGGTTGCGCTCTCGCACTCGAGGTTACCGAGCACGCTCGCGTGCTGGTCATAGCCACGCTGTCCGATACCGCCGACGGCATTCAAGCGTGCCCGGACGCGCGGACGTTCGCCGAGAAGGTGGAGCCGCTGCTGCCGGCGGGGTAGGCGGGCGGATCGGACACATCCGCACCCATCGAACCGGTGATCGCGCTATCTTCTCGGTGACGTCCACCGTGCGCAAGTTGACCGAGGAGCCCCGGGATGAGTTGGCAGGACGAGCTGCGCCGTTTGGACGCCGAGCTCGCCAACGGGACCATCACCCAGCACCAGCACCGCAAGATGCGGGACGAGCTGCTCGCCGCCGCGTCGGGCAATGTGGCGCCGGCGTCGGGGGCTTCGCCGCGGGGGCGGGTTGACGGGGCGCCTCAGTGGCAGAGTGCGAATCCGGCCGGTTCGGGATTCGCTCCGCAGCCGGGGGAGGCGCCGTGGGCGCAGGCGCCCCAAGGGTGGCCGCAGGAGGGGGCGCCGCAGGGCGCGGTGCCGGGGGGCGCGGTGCCGCAGGGTTTCGCGCCGCAGGGGTGGCCGCAGGGGCAGGTTCCGCCGGGCGAGTACGCGCATCAGCCGGTGGGCGGGGTGCCGCAGGGGCCGG
Source organism: Amycolatopsis sp. 3B14 (assembly GCF_050958625.1). Lineage (NCBI taxonomy): Bacteria > Bacillati > Actinomycetota > Actinomycetes > Pseudonocardiales > Pseudonocardiaceae > Amycolatopsis > Amycolatopsis sp. 3B14. Next base: position 47,437 of record NZ_JBHZEN010000054.1, on the reverse strand, counting down.
GCGTGCCGGGGCAGCCGCCGGTTGGGCAGCCGCAGGCGGGGGTTCAGCCCCAGGTGGGGCAGCCGCAGGACGTGTACGGGCAGGTTCAGACCGGCGCGACGGGGCAGACTCCGGCGGGGCAGCCGCAGGCTGGTCCGGGTCAGGTCGAGGCGGGGCAGGTCGGGCAGGTTCAGGGTGGCCAGCCTGAGCCAGGCGCCCAGCCGCAGCCCGAAGCCGGGCAGCCGCAAGTTGGCCAGGGGCAGCCACACAGCGACCAGCCACAGGCTGGCCAGCAGCAGGGCAGCCAGCCGGAGAGCGGCACACCGCAGGGCAGCCAGCCGCAGAGCCAGCAGCACGGTGGGCAACTGGGCGGTCAGCCGCAGAGCCAGCCTCAGGCCGGGCAGCCACCGGCCGGCCAGCAGCAGGGTGGCCAAGCGCAGAGTCGCCCGCAGGCTGGGCAGCCGCAGGGTGGCCCGAGCCAGCAGCAGGGTGGGGAGGCTCCCGTCCGGAGTGCGCTCGCCACCGAGGAAGGGCCCACTCAGAGCATCTCCGCGCAACTGCTCGCCACCAAGAAGCCCACGAGCGCCCCCAGCCCGGCCGACGAGCGGGCCACCGACTCGATGCGCTTTCCCTCCATCGAGGACGCTCCGACGGTCGTCACGAATCCGGTGCCTCCGCCTGCCCGGCCGTTGCCCAGCATGACCCCGCCGCCGCCCCTGCATGGGCCCGGCCAACAGCTTCCCTTCGACGCCGCGCCGGTGTTGCAGGCCCCGCCGAAGCGTAAGCCGACCTGGTTGTTCATCACCCTCGGCGTCGTCGTCGTGGTCGCGATGGTCGCGGCCGGCGTGTGGTTCCTGCGCGACGACAACACCACCACCACGACCGCCGGGCCGACCACCTCCGCCGTCAACTCCCCGGAGGCCGTCGAGGCGCGGTTGCCGACCCTGCCGGGCACCCCGAGCACCAACAACGGCACCCTGACCGTCGAGCAGGGCATCGACCTCAAGCTGTACTCCCGCGAGGAAGGCCAGCTCTTCAAAGACAACGGCGCCAACCAGGTCATCTTCCGCGGCTCCTCCCAGGGCCCGCAGGGCTACCTCGTCCTGGTCGTCCCCGCCAGCTCGCCCACCGCCGCGGCCTCGATCACCCGCGGCCTCTACGAGCACTCCCTCACCGCCGGCCTGCAGACCGTCCCGTCCGGGTCGACCGACGCGAAGGCCGTCACCGGCAGCAACTCGGCAGGCCAGATGAGCGGCACGTGGTACACCTCGGGCAGCTACGCCGTCGCCATCTGGGTGTCCCAGGGTCTCGACGGCCACCCGAACTCGCTGACCGAACGCCTCGCCCAGACCAAGACCTCCCTGGCCACCGCACTCCCGCCGAACTAGGGCACCTGACCGGGCCGCAGCACGTCACCACACCGCCCGGTCACCGACGCCGCGCGCGAAGCCTCCACGCGCGGCACGGTCACCCGCGCGTACGCCCGCAGGTTCACCAGGTCGTCGCCGTCGAGCGCGTCCAGCCGCACCCAGTCGCCGTTCTTGCCCGTCCGGTCGAGCACCACCGCCGCGTACTCGACCGCAAGGCGCCCGTCCGACGTCAGCCCCGTCAGGTCGGTCCACGGCACGTGCGTGTGGATGAACGTCGGCTTGACCTCGTCGAACACGTAGTCCCGCAACCCCGGGAAGTCCCCCGTGGACACCAGGTCCGCGATGTGCGCGTCCGCTAGCCCCACCGAGTCCACCACCCGCAACCGGCTCGTCAGCGCCGTACCGCCGACGTCCGGCAACAGCACCGACCCCTCCCGCAGGCCGATCGTGTCCGCGTACCCGTTGAACAACCGCCCGTACCGCTCCGCGATCTGGCACAACGGCACCACCGGACCGCTCGCGAACCCGCGGCCCGAGTCGGCCAGCGCGGGCGCGCTCGGCACCGCCGCGGCCACCAGCACGACCGCCAGCACCGCCCGCCAGCGCACCGACAGCGCCCGCATCACCTCGACCACCGCCAGCGCCGCGACGAGCGCCGCCATCGTCCACAACGGAGTCGCGAACCGGAACTCGCCGCCCGGCTCCGGGTTGAGCACGCAGTACGCCGCCAGCGCGAGCACCAGCGGCACCAGCCACGTCACCAACGGCCGCCGCAACGTCGGGACCAGCCAGAACGCCAACCCCACGGTGACCAGCCCGGCCAGCACCACCGGCCAGCCGAGATACTCCACCGGCTCCGCCACCCGCCCGGCGTTCGACCACGACGGCGGCTGCTGGTTCTTCGCCACCGCCGTGTTCGGCACCCACCGGCCGAACTCCGCGTGCCGCCACAGCAGGTACGCGCCGTACGGCACCGCGAACGCCAGCACCGACACCCCCGCCGGAAGCAGCGCCCGCCACCGCCGCGCGAACACCAGCGCCACCACCGGGTAGGCCAGCACGAAGATCGCACCGTCCGGCCTGGTCAGAGCCGCCAGCACGGCCAGCAGACCGGCGGCCAGCCCGACCCGGACGCCGGCCACCCGCCCGTCCGCCACCGCGCGGAACAACAGCGCCGCCAGCCACGCCACCGCGAGCGCGTACAGAGGGTTCTCCAAACCGGACAGCGACCAGATCACGAACGACGGGATCGCGGCCAGCAACCCGCCCGCGAACAACGTCACCAGCCACGCCCACCGCGTGACGCGACTCACCGCGAAGTGGCACGCGGCGAGAACACCGGCGCAGCACAGCAATCCGAGCATCTTCGGGAACAGGACGTAGTCGGGTACGCCGAAGATCGCGCCGGTGTCGAACAGGCGCAGCACCTTCCCCAGCACCAGCAGGACGAGCCAGGCCGGGTTCGAAAACCCCTCGACGGGTTCCGCACCCGGCTGGAGCACCGGCCCCGCGCCGTCGACCAGGTCGCGCGCGTACGCGAAAGTGATCGCCGCGTCGTCGTTGATCCAGTTGCCGTAGGACCAGCCGTGCAGGCCGATGAGCGCGGTTCCCCCGGCGACCGCGGCCACGGCGGGCCAGCGTGCCGCCATTTCGCCCCCTCCTCCGTCACACCCTAACCAGAACAAGGTCACGAAATGACCCTCACCGGCGATGAGCAGGGTAGGCGTGCACAATGTGCGTCGTCACCGTAGCGCTATCCGGCGGACGCGTTCCGCCTCGTCCAGAGCAGATTAGGGGGCTACCGGGTGTCCTGGCAGGAGGAGTTGCGCAAGCTGGACGAAGAGCTTGCCTCGGGACGTCTCTCCGCGGACGACTACCGCGTCCGCCGGGACCAGGTGCTCTCGTCCGCGGTGTCCTACAGCGACAGCGCGGCCCAGCCGCAGCAGCAGGCACCCCAGCAACAGCCGACGCCGCAGCAGCAGGACAACTCCGCGGATTCGACGCAGGTGATCGCGCCGATCAGCCCGCCGCAGGGCACGCCGCAGCCGCCCCAGCAGCAGCCGCAGAACTTCTCCGCGGAGCCGACGCAGGCCGTCTCGCCGAACTGGCAGGCCAGGCCGCCGGTGGACCCGGAGCGCACCCAGTACGTCGCCAACCCGCCCGCGCCGCAGTCGCCGCCCGCGGGCTTCCCGGCCTCCCCGCCCGCCGGGTTCCCCCAGTCCGGCCCGCAGCCGGTGCAGCAGCCGTGGAACGCGCCGGAATCCGACGCGAGCCCGCCGTGGGGTGGCTCGGACTTCCCGCCGATCAGCCCGGTCGCGCAGGGACCGGAGGCCTTCGACGACAAGCCCGCCAAGGGCAAGGGCAAGGCCGTCTGGATCTCCGTCGCGGTCGTCGTGGTGCTGGTCGCCGCGGGCCTGACGATCTTCCTGACCACGTCCGGCGGTGACGACAACCAGGCCGGCCCGACAACCACACAGGCGCCACCCACCTCGAGCGCCGCGAGCAACTCGCCCAACCAGGCGCTGCTGGACAAGATCCCGCCGACCGAGGGCACCGCGGACGGCCAGAGCGGTCTGCTGCCGGTCAGCAGGCTGGTCGACCTGGGGATCATGGACGAGGGCGAGGCCACGCTGCTGAGCAGCCGCTCGGTCGACGAGGTCGCCTGGCGCGGTTCGCAGCGCCAGCCGGACGCCAGCGGCCCGGGCAACGAGAAGATCTCGGTGACGGTCATCCCGCTGGACAGCTCCGCCACCGCGACCGCGCTCGCCGGCCAGCTGCGCCAGTACTACGTGCGCAACGGCCTGGTGCTGATCAGTGACCAGCTGCCGAACATCCCGCCGCAGGTGGTGTTCCACAAGCTCGTCGCCTCGCCGATCGTGTACCGCGCCACCTGGGTGTCGGGCGAGAACCTGATCCGCGTCAACGTGACGCAGGGCGACCTGGCCGACGAGGCCGCGTTGTCGGGCGCCTACCAGCGGACCGTCCGCTCGATGTTGCTGCCCTATCCGGTGGGCTGATCGTGAGCGACCTGGTCGCCGAGATCATCCGCAACGCCGCCGACCACTCCGCGCTGTCCGACGAGCTGCACTTCGCGGCACTCGCGCCGGGCGAGCGGGACCAGCTCGACCACGGCCGGGCCAACGCGTTGCGGGCGCTCCGGTTGCCGCCGGACGCGCACGTGCTCGAAGTGGGCGCGGGGCACGGCGCGGTGACGCGGTACCTCGGCGAGCAGGTGGCGCGGGTCGACGCCGTCGGGGCGGTCCACGCGGAGGCCGTCCGGGCCCGCACCGCCGACCTGCCCGGGGTGCGCGTGCTGGACGAGGTCCCCGGCGAGCGGTACGACCTGGTCGTCGCGTCCGACGTCGAGCACGCGGACCGGTTGAAGCCCGGCGGGGTGCTGTGCCTCGCGGTGCCGAACCGGCTGGGCGTTGGCAGGCCGGGCGGGCAGTCGCGCCGCCACTGGGAACGGCGGCTGGCCGAGGCCGGGCTGACCGTCCACAAGGTCCTCGGCTGCCTCCCCGGTCACCGGATCACCCGCGCCGTCATCACCGCCGAACTGCTCGACCGGCACCCGCGGCTCGCGGTGGAGCTGTCCGGCCGTGACGAGCGCTGGGCCGAGATGGTCGAGGGCGGTCTCGGCCTGGACACCGTGGACGGCCTGCTGTTCCTCGCCTCGGCGGACGAACCCGCCGCCCGGCTCTGGCCGGACGACGTGCTCGCCACCTACTTCAACACTGACCGCGCGGCCCGCTGGTGCACCCGGGCGGACGTGGTCGGTGACGAGATCCGCCGCACTCCCCTGCTGCCGCAGGAACCGGGTCCGGTCGCGGTGCGCGAGTGGACGGACGTCGTGGTCGACGCCCCGACGCTGCCCGAGGTGCTGACCGAGCAGCCGTGGCGGGCCGCGGAGCTGCTGACCGCGTGGGCGGATCTGGTGCGGGCGAACCCGTCGTGGGATCTGATCCCGTCGAACGTGCTGGCCGGAGACCCGCCGCAGGCGATCGACCTGGAGTGGGAGCGCGCCGGGACGACCGCCGACGAGGTGATCGACCGGGGCCTGCTGCTGCTCGCCGACGAACTCGCCCGGGCCGGCTGGGCCGGCGCCGCGCCCGGCACGACGGTGCGGGACCTGGCTGCCTGGCTCGGCGTCCTGCTCGAGCGCCCGACGGCGTTCGTCGACGCCGCCGCCGAGCGGGAGGCGGAGTTCCAGGCGATCCGGCGCTGCGGCGTCACCTCCGGCCCCGGTCTGGACCACGAGCGGGACGCGATGCGCCTGGCCTGGCGCCGCCGTCTCGCCGAGGAGACCACGCGGCACACCCCGGCCACGACCGAGCTGGACGCGCAGGTCGCCCGCACGATGGCCCGCGTGGACCGGATCATCGCGTCCGGCGACTCGATGTTCCGCGGCAACACCGAGCACTACTTCGCGGTGGCCGGGCAGGCGTTGCGGGCGTGCCTGCACGGGCTGCAGGCCGCCGGACGGCCCGCGCCGCGGCGGGTGCTCGACTTCGGCTGCGGCTACGGCCGGGTGCTGCGCACGTTCCGGGCCGCCTTCCCGGACGCCGAACTCGTCGCCTCCGACATCGAACTGGACGGCGTCGAGCACTGCGTGCGGTTCTTCGGCGCGACCGGGCTGCCCGCGTCGGTGCGCATCGAGGAGATCCCGCAGGTCAGCGACATCGACCTGATCTGGTCCGGCTCGGTGCTGACCCACCTCGACATCGCGGCGTGGGACGCGCTGCTCGGCTACTTCGAGCGCGCGCTCGCGCCGGGCGGGGTCGCGGTGGTCACCACGCACGGCCGCCGCGTCGCGTGGCGGATGGCCAACGGCGGCGAGTACGGCCTGACGGCCGCGGACCACGCCCGGGTGCTGGCGGACTACCGTGACCACGGGTTCGGCTACGCCGACTACCCCGGCCAGCCCGGGTACGGCATCTCGCTGAGCACCCCGGAGTGGGTGACCGGGCACGTCCTCACCCCGCGGCTGCGCCTCGCCGGGTACGTCGAGGCGGGCTGGGACGGCCACCAGGACGTGCTGATCCTGGTCAAGGACGCCGAAGAGACGTTGAAGGCGGGACGATGAACACAGCGGCCGGGTTGGTGCGGCCGGGACGGCCGGTGGGGCACCTGTTCGAGCTGCGCGGCTGGGTCACCGCGGGCGAGACCGTGACCGTCCACATCGGAGGGTCCGAGGCGGAGGTGCGGCGCCACGACACCGGGACCGAACCGCCGGGCACGACCGGTCTGCTGATCCGCACCCCGGACCCGGTGCCGACCGGCAGGCACGAGGTCGTGGTCCGCGCCGCGAACGGCGACGCGCTGACCGGCGCCGTGGTCGAGGTCGGCCGCTTCGGCGACGAGGAACCGCTGCGGCTGTACGAGATCGACACCCCGAAGCACGGCGACAACCCGCAGGGCGACGTGGTGTTCGTGCGTGGCTGGGTGCTGCTCGACTCGCGTGCGCCGTCGCTGGTCGAGGTCCTGGTCGACGGCGGTGAGCCGGTTCGCGCCCGCACCCGCCTGCCGCGGCCGGACGTGGCCGACCACCTGCCGGACTTCCCGGACGCCGGGGTCAGCGGGTTCGAGGCGCGCGTGCCCATCGACCTGCCGGCGGGCGAGGACCGTGCCCTGTCGGTGCGGATCCGCGTCCGCGGCGAGCTGTCCGGCGAGTGGACCTCCGAGGCGCGCGAGGTGGTGCTGTCCAACCCGGCGGCCGAGGACACCGACGTCGCGCTGGCCGCGCAGCTCGCCGACCGCACGAGGAAGGCGCTGGCGCGGCCGCGTGGCGGCACGGATCCGCGCCACGTGCTGGTGTTCACGCACAGCCTCGCGGTCGGCGGCGGGCAGTTGTGGTTGCAGGAGCTGCTGGACCGGCTCGCGACCCGGCACGGCTGGCGCATCACGGTCGTCACCCAGCTCGACGGCGAACTGCGCGCGGACTGCGAAGCGCGCGGCATCGACGTGCACCTCACCTCGCCGTACCGCGTGCACGACGTCGCCTCCTACGAAGGGCACATCGCCGAGCTCGCCCAGTTCGCGCGCGGCACCGACGCCTCGGTCGCGCTGGTCAACACGCTCGGCGCGTTCCCCGGCGCGGACGCGGCGATCCGCGCCGGCCTGCCGACCGCGTGGGTGCTGCACGAAAGCTTCGACCTGAACGACTTCTCCTACCAGAACTGGGGTCCGGCGGGCCTGCTGCCGCCGGTGCGCGAGCGCTGGGTGAGCACGCTGCGCGAGGCGGACCGGCTGCTGTTCGTCGCCGACGCCACGCGCGAGATGTTCCTGCCGTTCTCGACCTCGGCGCGCTGCCGCACGATCCGCTACGGCACGCCGATGGTCACCTACGGCGGCCAGGTGTCCGAACGCGACCGTCGCGCGGCGCGGCGGAAACTCGGCATCCCCGAGGACACCACGCTGCTGCTCAACGTCGGCGTGCTGGAACCGCGCAAGGGACAGGGCCTGCTGATCAGCGCCATGGACCGGGTCCGCCGCGCGCATCCGGGGATCCGGCTGAGCATCGTCGGCCACCACCCGTCGCCGTACGGGCTGGCGCTGGCCGAGTTCACCGAGCGGACCGGGCTGCGGGACTGGGTCGACCTGGTGCCGATCCAGCGCGACCCGGCGCCGTGGTTCGAGGCCGCGGACCTGTTCGTGAACAGCTCTGACGTGGAGTCGCTGCCGCGCTCGATCCTGGAGGCCGTGTGTTGCGGTCTGCCGGTCGTCGCCAGCGACGTGTTCGGCGCGCGGGAGATGATCGCCGACGGGCACAGCGGCTGGCTGTTCGAGCCCAACGACGCGGACGCGCTCACCGTCGCGTTGCTGCGTGCTCTCGACACCCCGGCGGACCGGCGGCGCGCGATCGCCGCGAACGCCTACGAGAAGCTGCACGGCTGGCTGGACCCGGCCGGCTACGCCGCCGAGTACGCCGACGTGCTCACCGAACTGGTGAAGGAGCGGGGATGACCGACGAGCTTCCCGGCGCGGTGCGCGCCGAGCTGACGCGGTTGCGGGCCGAGCGGGTCGCGTTCACCGAGGAGCGCGAGCGGTTGCGCACCGAGCTGCGCGAGTCCGAACTGCAGATCCGCGAGCTGACCAGGCACCGCGACCAGCTGGTGAAGCAGGTCGAGAAGCTGGCCGGCGTCGCCGAACGCGCCGAGCAGGCCGACGCGCTGGCGCGGGACGTGCTGGTCGCCCGCGCCGAACGGGATTCGCTGCGCGCCGAGCTGGCCGAGACCCGCGGCGAACGGGACCGGCTGCGGCTCCGGCTGCTGGACGCCGAGCTGCAGCTGTCCGGCGCGGCGCAGGCCGCAGCGCCGCTCACCGAGAGCGGCACGCTCGCCGCCGAGCAGCGGGCCGCCGAGCTGGCGCGGGAACTGGACGCGACGCGGGCGACGGTGAGCTGGCGGGTCACCGCGCCGCTGCGGGCCGTGCGGCGGCGGACTTCATGACCGCGCAGCTCTGCTTCGTGTCCGCGACCGGCGGCTCCGGATTCATGGCGGAGCTGCTGGAGGTGGTCGCCGATTCGGTGCGGCGAGCCGGGTTCCACGCGACTACCGCGACCGGCCGCTTCCCGGACGCGGACGCCGACACGGTCTACGTCGTGGTGCCGCACGAGTACTTCGTGGTGACCCCGGAGGCCGACCAGCCGACCGAGGAGCAGCGCCGCCGCACCATCGCCTTCTGCGTCGAGCATCCGGGCACGGCGACCTTCGAGCGCAGCGCGGCCCTGCTGCCGGGGCTGGCCGGCGCGGTGGACATCAACCACGACTCGACCGCCGAACTGCGCCGCCGCGGCATCCCCGTCGAGCACTTCCAGCTGGGGTACTCGCCGCTGTGGGACGCGTGGGGCGGCGACCCGGACAGCGCCCGCGAGATCGACGTGACCTACCTCGGCACCGCGGAACGGCGCCGGTCGAAGCTGCTCGCGTCCTACGCCGGCGACCTCGCCGACCTGCGGGTCCGGCTGCTCACCCCGCCGCACGAGCCGATGGGCCCGCAGCGGGTCGACTTCCTGCCCGGCGAGGCGAAGTTCGCACACCTGGCGAACTCGCGGTTCCTGCTCAACCTGCACCGCGAGCGGTCGCGGGCGCTGGAGTGGGTGCGGGTGCTGGAGGCGCTGTGCAACGGCTGCGTGGTGCTGACCGAACCGTCCACGGACCTCGCGCCGCTGGTGTCCGGCACGCACCTGGTCGTGACGCGGCCGGAGTCGCTGGGCACGGCGGCCGCCGCGCTGGCCGCCGACCCGCAACGGGAACGGGACCTGCGGATGGCGGGGTACGAGTTCGTGCGCACCGCGCTGGACCCGCTGGCGTCCGCGAAGACGCTCGTCGAACTGGCCGAGCGGGTGCTGACCGCCTCCCCCGGCGTGCCCGCGAGCCCGCCGCTCGCCGAGACCACAGCCGTCGACGAGCCGCGGCCGCTGGCGATCGACACCCCCTCCTGGGACGTGCGGTTCGCCGGGACCCGGTCGCTCGGCGCGCCGGCCGAGAACCCGCCGCTGGCCACCCGCATGGGCCAGCAGACGGTGGACGCGCGCCGCACGTCCGGCGTGGAGTGGCTGCCGTCGGCGGCGCCGACGGTGTTCCCGGACGCCGACCGGGCCGAGGTGGACGTGCTGCTGGTCCGCCGCCCCGGCGAGCCGGATCCGGACCCGCTGGTGCGCGACCTGCTCGCCGGCACCGTGCTGCCGCGCCGCATCCTCGTCGGCGAGGACGGTGTCGCGCCGCGGCCCCGCCCCCGGCCCGCCGACCTGCTGCGGCACGAGCTGCCGCTGGGCCGCGGGTACACGCGCAACCGGCTGCTGGAGCGCTCGGCCGCGCCATGGCTGCTGGTGCTCGACGGCGGGCTGCGTGCCTCGCGCCGGCTGCTGGAACGGCTGGTCGCCGCCTCCGCTGAGGTCGACGTGGTGCACTGCCCCGTCGCCGACCCGGTCGAAGGACTGGTCGCCGCGCTGCCCCCGGAGGAGCAGCGGCTGGCGGAGCTGCCCTACCTGGGCAGCGGGTACCTGGTGCGCCGCGAACTGGTCGAGTCGTTCGGCGGCTGGACCGAGGACCCGCTGGCCGACGGCCTGGAGGACCACGTCTTCTGGCGGCGGCTGGCCACCCGCGGCGTGCCGACCGCGCTGGTCCAGCAGGTCCTGCTGAGCCGGTTGCGGCCCGATCCGGCGCCCCGCCCGGTGGACCTCGACCCGCACCGCGTCTGGTCGCTGACGCGCATCCTCGCAGGTGAGCCGGTCACCCCCAACGGGTGAGTTCGGCGTGTCACGCAACCTCCTCCCACCTCCGTGCGCCTACCAGGCAGAGCATCGGGCACGGGAAGGAGGCGCGGATGTGGATCCAGATCGGCCTCGTCGGCCTGATCGCCGTGGTGTTCCTGGTGCGGCTGGTGGCCGTGCTGCGTCACCGTGAGCCACGCGGCGTGACCAAGCCGGACTCGTAGGCGAGCACGACGAGCTGGGCGCGGTCCCGCGCGCCGAGTTTCGTCATGATGCGGCTGACGTGCGTGCGCGCTGTGGCCGTGGAGATCACCAGCTGCGCGGCGATCTCGTCGTTGGACAGCCCGCCCGCGACCAGCGCCAGCACCTCGCGTTCCCGGTCGGTGATCCGCTGGACCGCGCCGGCGTCGATGCGCCGGTTCTCCGGGCGGCCGACGAACTCGCTGATCAACCTGCGGGTGACGGTCGGCGCGAGCAGTGCCTCCCCGGCGGCGACCACCCGTAGCGCGCGGAGCAGCTCGACCGGGTCGGTGTCCTTCAGCAGGAATCCGCTGGCGCCCGAGCGCAGCGCCTGGAACACGTACTCGTCGACGTCGAAGGTGGTCAGGACCAGCACCTTCACCTCGGCCAGGTCCGGGTCGCCGGTGATCTCGCGGGTCGCGGTGAGGCCGTCGACACCGGGCATCCGGATGTCCATGACCACCACGTCCGGGCGGTGTTCCCGCGCCAGGGCAAGCGCTTGCGCACCGTCTGCGGCCTCGCCGCAGACCTCGAACCCGTCCTCGGTCTCCAGCAGCACGCGGAACCCGGCGCGCACCAGCGCCTGGTCGTCGGCGAGCACGACGCGGATCATGTCTCCTCCAGGGGTAGTTCCGCGCGGACCTCGAAACCGCCGTCGACCGCGCGGGCCTCGGCCTTGCCGCCGAGCGCGGCGGCGCGTTCCTGCATCCCCCGCAGGCCGTTGCCGACGGTGGGGGTTTCCGCGCCGCGGCCGTCGTCCCGCACCACGAGCCGGAACTGCCCGTCGCGGCGGGCGAAGCGGATGTCGACGGTGCGGGGCTGGTTGGCGTGCCGGACGACGTTGGTGAGCGACTCCTGCAGGATGCGGTAGGCCGCGCCGTCGACCGGGGCGGGCAGGTCGCCGGGCGAGCCGTGGACGCGGACGGTCAGGCCGGTCGCGCGGGTGTGGTCGAGCAGTTCGCCGAGCTGTTTCAGGCTGGGCGCCGGCCCGAGGCCCTGACCGGAGCGCAGCACGGCGACGGTGGCGCGCAGGTCGGCGAGCGCGGTGGCGCTGGCCTCCTTGATCGCCTGCAGCGCGGCGACGGCCTGGTCCGGCCGCCGGTCCGCGACGTGCACCGCGACACCGGCCTGGACGTTGATCATGGCCAGGCTGTGGGCGACGACGTCGTGTACCTCGCGGGCGATGCGCAGCCGCTCCTGCTCGGCCAGGCGGGACTGCCGTTCGGCGGCCTCCTGCTCGGCGGCGAGCCTGGCCGCGACACGGTTGCGGACGGCGGTGCCGATGCCGAGGACGGCGACCAGCCAGACGACGAACAGCCCGGCGCGGGCGTCGAGCACGAGTTCGCCGCCGCGGGCGAAGTAGACGACCAGCCCGGCCAGGATGACGGCCGACCCGGCAATGCCCGCGACGAGCGGTCCACGGGCGCGGGTGAGCACGAACAGCGCGATGGTCGGCACCACGACCGCCGGGCCGCCCGGGTGGTCCGTGCTGTAGTAGACCCAGGTCAGCGCGGCGGTGACGACGAAGACCGGCAACGGCGCCCGCCGCACGGCGAACAACGGCAACGCGGCCGCGGTGAGCCACAGGTAGCCGGTCAGGTCGAGCGGGTGGTGCTGCACCCGGCCGGCCACGGTGGTCGTCCCGAGGACGAACCCCAGCGGGACGAGGGTCAGCACCACGTCCACGGGGGCCGGCCACCGGCGGGGGTCACGCACGCCCCCGAAGCTACGGCAGACGGCCGCGCAGCGCGTCCGTCGAAGAGCGGCTCTTGGATTACGACTCGGGCGGTACGCGCGAGGTCAGGGCAGGCGCGCGGCCGCCTGGGCCGGCATCTGGTTGTGCGGCGGCTCGAGCGGTCCCCACGGCCGGGTCTTCTCGGCCGGGTCTTCTCGGCAGGGGCAGGCACGCCACGAGGCGGACCGGACGAGCTGCTCCTCGTGCGGCAGCGTCAGGCCCGAGCACTCCCGGTCTTCTCCCACACGGGCGGCCCCACCCGGAGCTGGATCTGCCGGTTGCGGTCCCGGTGATCGGCGACCACGGCCGCCACCGCCGAGCCGATCGGGAAGCGTTCCTTCGCGGCCGCCCATTCCGCGTCGTTCATCATCGATCTCGACCTCGGTCAGCGGCCCGCCCTGGTACGGCCGCCGGTTCCGCAAGATCAGCGGGCCGCGAGCTTCGCGGCCGTCTCGCTGTCCGCGGGGGTGTAGGTCGTCAGGCGGACCTCGGAGCGGCGGCCGAACCACAGGTGCGTGTAGTCGAAGCTCAGCAGGCCCGCCTCGGGGTGCACGAAGCACTTCGTGAGGTTCCGCATCGGCTGGACGTCGTGCTGGTTCCAGATCGCCTCGAACTCCGGTGACTCCCGTCGCAGGCGTTTGACCAGCGCCTTCCAGCCCGGCTCGGCGACGTGCTCGGCCATCGACGCGCGGAACTGCGCCACCGAGCGCGGCAGGCCGTCCTCCCAGTCCCGCAGCCTCGCCCGCCACCGCGGGTTCGTGAAGGCCAGCAGCATCGAGTTGCGCTCCTCGACCGGCACACTCCCGACGTCCATCAGCCAGTCGTAGGTGCGGTTGTAGGCGAGGATGTCGGTGCGCGCGTTCTGCACCGCCGCGGGGAACGGCTCCAGCTGGTCGAGGATCGCTCGGATCTGCGGCGTGACGACCTTGCAGTCCTTCTCCATCGGCGGCTCGGGCGCGCCGGCGAGGGTGAACAGGTGGCTGCGCTCGTGCTGGTCGAGCTGCAGGGTCCGCGCGATCGCGGTGAGCACCTGCTCGGACGCGTGGATGTCGCGGCCCTGCTCCAGCCACGTGTACCAGGTGACCCCGACCCCGGCGAGCTGGGCGACCTCCTCGCGCCGCAGCCCGGGTGTGCGGCGTCGGCCGCCCGCGGGCAGGCCGACCTGCTCGGGCGAGATCCGTTCCCGGCGGCTGCGCAGGAACGCGGCCAGCTCGGCGCGGCGGATCTCGTCGGCGGACATGCGCACGGCGGTGGTCATGGTGCCAGCCTGGCACGCGCCCGATCCTGTTACCAGGTAGTCCCGGTACCTGGATCAACGCTATCTGGTACCAGGCTCCGCGGGAGCCCACCGTGGAACCATGACCACAACCCTGGCGCCGGCCGAGACCCGGCTGGCACTCACCCGCGGTGGGCTCGCCACCGTGCTCCTGGGGGCGGCGCTGGCGCCCATCGACCTGTACATCGTCAACGTCGCGCTGCCCACCATCAATGCCGACCTGCACACCACCGCCGCCACGCTGGAGTGGATCGTCGCCGGTTACGGCCTCGCGTTCGCGCTGCTGCTGGTCGTCGGCGGGCGGCTGGGCGACGCGTTCGGCCACCGCCGCGTGTTCTCCCTCGGCCTGGCCGCGTTCACCCTGACCTCGCTGGTCTGCGGGCTCGCCCCGAACGCGGGCGTGCTGGTCGCGGCCCGCGTCGTCCAGGGCGCGGCGGCCGCGCTGGTGGTGCCGCAGGTGCTCTCGATCATCCAGGCCACCACCTCCGGCGAGCGGCGCTCCCGGACCATCGGCTACTACGGCGCCACCGGCGGCATCTCGATGGTCGTCGGCCAGCTCCTCGGCGGGGTCCTGGTGTCGGCCGACCTGGCGGGCGGCGGCTGGCGGCCGATCTTCCTGGTCAACGTGCCGATCGGGCTGCTCGGCCTGGTGCTGGCCTGTCGTCTGCTGCCGGACACCAGCGCGAACCACCCGCTCGGCGTGGACCTCCGGGGCACCGCCCTGCTCGGCCTGACCCTGCTCGCGCTGCTCGTGCCGCTGATGGAGGGCCAGGCGCTCGGCTGGCCGGCGTGGTGCTGGGCGCTGCTCGTCGCCGTCCCGTTCGCCGCGGCCGCGTTCGTCGCCGTGGAACGCCGGCTCGAAGCACGAGGCGCGACGCCGCTGCTGCCGCCGTCGCTGGCGCGGATGCCGAGCATGCGCCGCGGGCTGATGGTCGGCGTGCCGTTCTTCGCCGGGTTCGGCGGGTTCCTGTTCGTCTACGCGCTCGTGCTGCAGGACGGCCTGCGTCTCGGCCCGCTCGCGTCGGGTCTCGCGCTCGCCCCGATGGCCGTCGCGTTCCTCGTGTTCTCGCTGCTCAGCAGCCGGTTCGTGGCCCGGCTCGGGCGTCACGTCATCGTGCTCGGCACGGCCGTGCAGGTGCTCGGGCTGCTCACCCTCATCGGCACCGTGCTGCTGTCCTGGCCGGACGTCACGGTCCTCGCCCTCGTCCCCGGCATGCTGGTGACGGGCGCCGGGCAGGGGCTGGCCGGGCCGACGCTCTTCCGGGTCGTCCTGTCGCGGGTCCCGGCGGACAGCGCGGGCGCGGGCAGCGGCATGCTCACCACGACCCAGCAGAGCGCGCTCGCGCTGGGCGTCGCGACCATGGGCACCCTGTACGTCGCGCTGGCGGGCACTTGGGGCGCGCAGGACGCGTTGCTGCTGGTCACCGGCCTGCAGGCGACCGTGATGGCCGTCGTCGCGGTCGCCGCGCGGCGCTTGCCGGACCCGCGCGGCTGAAAATCCGCGCGAAGGGCGTCGGAGAACCGCCTCCCCGGACGACGATGGGGGTGTGAGCGAACCGCGGGTACGACCGGACCCGGCCTTCGCGCTGCTCGACCTCTACGAGACGGCGCTGCCGGAGGTGTACGGCTACCTGCTCGCGCGCTGCGGTGACCGGGGCGTGGCCGAGGAGCTGACCTCGGAGACGTTCCTCGGCGCCGTCAGCGCGTGCCGGAACCCGGGGGCGCCCCCGGTGAGCACGCCGTGGCTCATCGGGGTGGCCCGGCACAAGCTGATCGACCACTGGCGGCGGCGGGAGCGCGAGGAACGCGGGCTGCGCGTGGTGCACGAGTCCGAGGCCGGTTCGGTGGACCCGTGGGACGCCGAACTGGACGCCCTGCTGGCCCGCGAGGTGCTGGAGTCGCTGGGCGCGCACCACCGGGCCGCGCTGACGCTGCGGTACCTGGACGGTCTGCCGGTGCCGGAGGTCGCCCGCCTGCTGGGCCGGACCGTGCACGCCACCGAAGCATTGCTGGTCCGGGCGCGATCCGCGTTCCGGGCCGCCTACCGGGAGAAGGAGGTGCGTGATGACTGACCCGTTCGACGCACTCCGCACCCCGGTCCAGCCGGTCGCCCCCGATCCGCGGTTCGCCGCCGAGCTGCGCGAGCGCCTGCGTCGCGCTGTGTTGAACGGAGGAGAGATGACCAGCACGGAAGCACCCGCACGGGCGGAACTGCACTCGCTGACCCCGTACCTCGCCGTGTCCGACGCGCGGCGGGCTCTGGACTTCTACGTCGAAGCCTTCGGCGCGCAACGCCGCGGCGACCCCATCGTCATGGCGGACGGCCG
Source organism: Amycolatopsis sp. 3B14 (assembly GCF_050958625.1). NCBI lineage: Bacteria > Bacillati > Actinomycetota > Actinomycetes > Pseudonocardiales > Pseudonocardiaceae > Amycolatopsis > Amycolatopsis sp. 3B14. Next base: position 31,296 of record NZ_JBHZEN010000054.1, on the reverse strand, counting down.
CATCGGGCACGCCGAACTGGCGATCGGCGACAGCGTCCTGATGCTGGCCGAGGAGTTCCCGGAGATCGGGCACCAGACGGCCACGGGCGGGGCGAGCATCCGGATCGAGCTGTCCGATGTGGACGCCGCGGTGGCACGCGCCGTCGAGCTGGGCGCGCAGGTGCTCGACCCGGTGTCCGACCGCGGGCACGGCCGGTCCGGCTCGATCCGCGACCCGTTCGGCCAGCGGTGGCTGCTCGCCCAGGCGCCGGTCCGGGCCAGCGGACAGGACACCGCGCGGCACGGCCAGGCCATGTACTTCACCTTCCAGGTCCCCGACGACGAGGCCGCGAAGGCGTTCTACGGCAGCGTGCTCGGCTGGCAGTTCTCCCGGGGATCCGTCGAAGGCGCCTGGGGTTTCCAGGGGCCTGGCCTGGAAGGCGGCCTGTGGGGCGGGCCGCGGCAGGTCGGCTGGAAGCTGATGTACGCGGTCGACGACGTGCACGCCGCGGTCGAGCGTGTCCGAGCGGCCGGCGGTCAGGTGACCGAAGTGGACCGCAAACCGTACGGCCTCACCGCCGACTGCATCGACAACCAGGGCATCGAGTTCTGGCTCTGGCAGCCGTGAGTCACCCCGGCAGAGCGACGCGGGCCGGACGGGGGCGGCCGAGGCCCACATAGGACAGTCCGGCGTCCGTGATGGTCCGCGGCTCCAGCAGGTTCCGCGTGTCCACCACCCCGTCGCCCTGCATCAGGTCCGCCACGTAGCCCCAGTCCAGTTTGGTGAACTCGGCCCACTCGGTGAGCACGACGATCGCGTCCGCGTCCTTGGCCACCTGGTACGGGTCGTCGACCACGGTCATGCCGGGCAGCGCCTCGCGCACCGCCGGGTCGTAGGCCGTGACCTCGGCCCCGTGCGCGGCGAGCATCGAGGTCACCGACAGGGCGGGCGAGTCGCGCAGGTCGTTGGTGCCGGCCTTGAACGCAAGGCCCAGCACGCCGATCCGGGCGGCGGCCAGGCTGCCGCCCACCGCGCCGGCGATCTTCGCGACGATCCGGTCCCGCTGCGCGATGTTCTCCACGATCGCGGCGGTGAGCAGCGAGAAGTCGAACCCGACGGACTCGGCGACCTGCACCAGCGCGTGCGTGTCCTTGGGCAGGCAGGAGCCGCCCCAGCCAGGGCCGGGCTTGAGGAACGACCGGCCGATGCGGCGGTCGTGGCCCATCCCCTCGGTCACCGACACGATGTCCGCGCCGAGCCGCTCGCACAGTTCGGCGATCGCGTTGACGTAGGACAGCTTCATCGCGAGGAAGCAGTTGGCCGCGTACTTGACCAGCTCCGCGCTGGCCGCGTCGGTGATGACGTTCGGCGCGGACAGGTCGCGGTAGAGGTCGGCGATGCGGCGCGCGGCGGCCTCGTCGTCGGAGCCGACGACGATCCGGTCCGGGTGCATGAAGTCGGCGACCGCGGTGCCCTCGCGCAGGAACTCGGGGTTCGCGACCACCGGCACGTCGTCGCGGCCGAGCAGGGCGCGGATGCGCTGGGCGGTGCCGACCGGGACGGTCGACTTGGTGACCACCGCGGACCCGGCGGGCAGGACGTCGGCGATCTCGGCGATCACCGCTTCGACGGCGCGGAGGTCGGCGGCGCCGCCCGCGCCCATCGGCGTCGGCACGCACAGGTAGACGGCCTCCGCGTTGGCCACCGCAGCGCGGGACCCGACGACGAACCGCAGCCTTCTCGCGGCGAGCCCCCGGGTGACCAGTTCCTCCAGGCCGGGCTCCAGGATGTCCACCCGTCCCGCGGCGAGCCGGGCCACCTTGACGTCGTCCACGTCCACGCAGGTCACCTGGTGTCCGAGGGCGGCGAGGCAGGCCCCTGTGGTCAGTCCGACGTATCCGGTGCCGATCACGACGATGCGAGCTCCGCTCATGCTGCCGACGGTGACAGCCGCAGTTGACCGCAGTCCTAACGGAAGTCGTCCGCGCCGGGTACGTCGCGCGACGGGTGAGGAGGGCCACGCCGGGCGCGGGCAAACGAGCGTTAACCTCGTGTGCAGAGCAGAGTGGCCGGCCACGGAAGGAACCGTTCATGCAGATCAAGGACACCGCCGCGATCGTCACAGGTGGTGCGTCGGGGCTCGGTGGCGCGACGGCGAAGGCGCTCGCCGAGCGGGGCGCGCACGTGTTCGCGCTGGACCTCGCCGCCGGGATCGAGAAGGCGGAGAAGGTCGAGGGCATCACCTACGTCGAGGCCGACGTGACCGACGGTGACCAGGTCGCGGCCGCGGTGGAGCAGGCCGCGGGCGGGTCGGTGCCGCTGCGGGTCGTGGTGAACTGCGCCGGCATCGGGCCGTCCGCGCGGATCCTGTCCAAGAAGGGCAGGCACGACCTGAACCTGTTCCGCAAGGTCGTCGAGGTCAACCTGATCGGCACCTTCAACGTGACGACCCTGGCCGCCGAGGCGATCGCCAAGACCGAGCCCGCCGAGGACGGCGCCCGGGGTGTCGTCATCAACACCGCGTCGGTCGCCGCCTTCGACGGGCAGATCGGGCAGGTCGCCTACTCGGCGTCGAAGGGCGGTGTCGCCGGGATGACCCTGCCCGCGGCGCGTGATTTGGCCTCGCACGGCATCCGGGTCATGACGATCGCGCCGGGCATCATCGACACCCCGATGCTGGCCACGGTCTCCGACGAGTTCCGGGCCGGTCTGGCGGCGGGGGTGCCGTTCCCGAAGCGCCTCGGCCGGCCCGACGAGTACGCCCAGCTCGCGGTGAACATCGTCGAGCACGACTACCTCAACGGCGAGGTCATCCGCATGGACGGCTCGCTGCGGATGGCGCCGCGCTAGGCGCGCAGCACCAGGGCCTGGGTGTCGGTGCCGGCGGTGACGTGCAGGATCGCGTCGGCGCCGTCGACCGTGGCCTGGTCCAGCGGGAAGTAGCCCTGCATCGGGTTGGTGTCGGTGCGCGTCTCCGCGGCAGCGAGCTCGCGCGCCGGCACCAGACCCCACTCGTCGACGCGGCTCTGCAGCCTGCCCTCGAAAGTCTCCGGCCCGGGTTCGCCGAGGTCGATCGCCTTGCTGCTGCCCAGGCTGCCGACGATCAGCCGGTACCGCTCGCCCACCAGCGACGAGACGATGGCGCCCGCGCTGGACCAGTTCATGTCCATCGGGCCCAGCCGCATGTGGCTCTCGTTGCGCTGCAGGTGCCGGTTCTGGCCGAACACCAGGACCGGGCCGCGCTCGGCGTCCTGGATGTCGAGCAGGTTCTGGGCCATCATCGCGTCGCGGAACGCGCTCATCCGGGTCCAGCGGGCGCTGTCGTCGACCGGTTCCGCGGCCTGGCGGTGGTACCGCAGCAGGCCGAGGCCCGCGGTGAGGTGGATCCGCGCCCGGTCCCACTCGGCGCGTGAGGTCGCCGCGATCAGCATCGGCGCGCCGGCGTGGAGGGTGACCAGCATGTCGTCGGCGATCACGCGGAGCCGGTCCGCCTCGGGCGTCGCGCCGGGCGATTCGGCCGCCTTCAGCACTGCCTCCGTGCGGTTCCACCGCTCGTCGTCGCCGGTGAGGGCCGCGATGTCGTGGTCGAGGCCCAGGTAGTCCCGCGCGTGCTCGAGGTAGGTGCGCGGGCTGGGCGCGTTCATCATTTCCGTGGAGACGTCGAAGCCGTGGAAGGCGAGCGGCCGCTCGGCGGTCTCGTTGTACTCGCGCATCCAGGCGATCAGGCGCCGGTTGTTGTCGAGCTCGCCGAAGCGGTGCGAGAAGCCCTCGCGCATCACCGTGTCCAGGTCGCCGACGCCGTGCTGGACGTAGTCGTTCACCGCGAGCGCGGCGACGCGGTCGGTCTCCAGTGCGATCGCGGTGACCGCACCGGCCAGCTCGGCGAACAGTTCGTTGCGGATCCGGGCGAAGGCCGATTCCAGGTGGGCGGGCTCGCCGAAGGCCAGAAAGTCGACGTCCGGGGCGAGTAGTTCTCGAATGTCCATGAGCCTCAATCGTATCGTTGAAAGAACGGTTGAGACTTTTGTTGGACCTGGTCTCGGTGGAGTGCGCTAAAGTCTCCAACCAGTGGTCACCTTGAAACCGGCGGATCTCGCGCGCGAGCACGGCATCTCGACGCAGGCGGTGCGCAACTACGAGCGGGACGGCTTCCTCCCGCGGGCCGACCGCACGCCCAGCGGCTACCGGGTCTACACGGAGGTGCACGCCGCGGCGCTGCGGGCATTCCTGGCGCTGGTGCGGGCGCACGGGCACGCGATCGCCGGGCAGATCATGAACGCGCTCCACGAGGGCAGGCTCGACCACGCGCTGACGCTCGTCGACCGCGGGCACGCCCAGTTGCTGCGCGATCGGGAGACGCTGGACTCGGTGCGCAAGGCGGTCGGGCACCTGACCGAAGCCCCGTCCGTTGCGGAAGGGCCGGCGCGGACGATCGGCGAACTGGCGCGGAGGCTCCGCGTCACGCCGGCGACGCTGCGCAAGTGGGAGGAGGCGGGCATCATCTCGCCCACCAGGGATCCGGCCACCGGGTACCGCCTCTACCAGGCGGCCGACGTGCGCGACGCGGAACTCGCGCACCTCCTCCGGCGCGGCGGCTACCTGCTGGAACACATCGCGGAGGTCGTGCGGCAGATCCGGACGGCAGGCGGAACCAAGGCACTGGCCGACGCGCTGTCGGCGTGGCAGGGGAAGCTGACCGCCCAGGGGGTGGCGATGCTGGAGGCCGCCACGCAGTTGAGCGCCTACCTCCGGGTGACCGAGGCTTCGGGCTGACCGCGATGGCACGGCGGGGATGGCGAGGCCGGGATGGCACAGCCCAGGCACAGGCCCATGAGCCGAGACCGGTGCGGGCACAACCAGGGCACGGAAGCCCACCATCTCAGGCCGGGACGGCGCAGCACCGGCAGGTAAGCCCGTGAGCCGAGACCGCGATGGCACAGCCCAGGCACAGGCCCGCGAGCCAAGACCCGGATCGCACGGCGGGGATGGCGCAGGCCCAGCCAGGCTGCAAATCGCGACCGGGATAGCGCCGACCCAGGCAGGTGAGCGCACGAGTGAGCGAGCCGCCTCCCGCGCAGTGCGCGGTCAACGCCCGTCGGCGGGTCACCAGCAACAGAAGCGCCAGGGAAAGCGCCACCAGGCGGCGCCACAGCCCCGCCGGCTGGTCACCGCCAGGGGAAGCACCACCGCGCGGTGGTGCCTACAAATCGCCCATGAACGGGATGCCGTTCGCGGTCGTGGTCATCCACTCGCGCAGGGCGTGCGTGGCTCGCACGTCGTCCTCGTTGTAGCGCAGCAGTCGGTCGCGCTGGGTCAGGTCCGGCTCGCCGCCGTCCATGCCGACCGCCTGGCGGTACCAGCGCATCGAGGCCTCGCCCCCGGCTTCCGGGTCGCGCCAGGTGAAGCCGGCCACCGGGGCGACCACCTTCAGCCCCTTGCCGCGGGAGCACAGGAACTGGTCGGACACGCTGCGGAACAGGTCCACCCACTCATCCGAATCCACAAAGGACTGGATCTCGGCCTTGGCAGGCATGCCGGGGTGGTCGCCGAACCGCTCGACCGAGCCGAAGAGCCAGCGGTTCTCGGCCATCGCGTTGTAGCAGTAGGCCCGGAACGTGAGGCCGGCCGCGCGGGTGCGCTCGCGGACGTCACGCAGCCAGGTCCAGAACTCCGTGAACGACCGCGCCTCGTCCCCGGTCGGCAGCGGCTGCCAGGTCACGAACGCTCGGTAGCCCTGCTCGACCCCGATGTCCGCGCCGCTGAGCAGGCATCCCCACAGGTAGGCGCCGGACTCGCCGAAGGACTCCATGTCGATGTCGACCTCGACGTCCGCGCGCGCCACCTCGACCTCGCGGACGCGGCGCACCATCGTCAGGTCCGCGAGCCACGCCCTGGCCAGCGCGACGGCGTCGGCGAACGGCCCGGACGTCCAAATGATCGGCGGCTCGTCGTCCGGGTCGAGCGCGGCGAGCTTGTCCACTGTGGAGACCCCGGCGCGGCGCAGCTCCATCGCGTCCTCACCGCGCACGACCAGGCTCACGTCCCGCATCGCGGTCAGCTCGACTTCGCACGTCGGCCACCACGGGCAGGTGCGGCACTCCAGCACGCGGGACGGCTCGGCCAGCGCGGGCCCACCGGAGCGGGCGGCCTCGGCGATCGCCAGCCGGTCGGCGAAGCGAGTGTCGTACTCGGTCAGCGCCGTGCGGCCGTTCGGCCAGGTCGCGGCGGACAGGTCGTGCCACAGCACCACGTCGGCGTCCAGGCCGATGACACCGCCGACCAGCCGGTCCGCCGCCATTCCGTGCGCCTCCAGCATGCGGCGCAGGTGGGCCAGCCGCATCTGGTCACGCGGGTGCGAGCGGACCCGGCGCGCCGGGTCGGGGATCGCGTGCCGCGGGTCGAGGTCGTGCGGCGGCGTGGTGACCGCGCCCGCGCCCGGGTCGGTGATGCGGTGGCGCACCACCAGCACCGGCAGGTACCCGCCCTCCGCGCGGACCAGCAGCTCGGACCCGCCGCGGCGGTGGCCGGCCCGGTCGGCGGGCAGCAGCGCGCCCCAGATGTAGTCGGCGCCCTGCGCCATCGCCTGCTGGGTCGCGGCGGCCCGCTCCGGCGGCGGCAGCTCCCGGTCGACGACCACCCAGCTCGCGCCCGGGTTGGCCGCGATCAGCCGGTCGCGGATCTCGGCGCGGTGCGCGGCCGCGTCGGCGATCCGCTGCTCGGCCGACGGGTCCGGCGGGGCCAGCGGCACCTCGCGCATCGCCGGGTCGTGTTCGAGGTGCACACGACGACGGCAACGGCTCACCGCGCCGGCCTCGAGCAGCACCTCAGGTTCCATGACACCCACTTTAGAGAGGACCACCGACAGTTCCGCGCCGAGTGTGACCGGCGCATTACGTGTCGGACATGCTCCGGCTTGTGCGTGCCGCTACATTCAGCCCATGGCTCGCAAGAAGACCAAGACGCCGGCCGAGACGGGCATCACGCCGAAGAAGGCCAAGAACGCGGTCGCCGTGGCGAAGATCGTGGTGCCCGCGGTGGCTCCCGCGCTGGCACCGCTCGCGGTCAAGGCGGCGAGCGCGGTCCGCGACGCCTACGACCACTACCAGGCGCGGCGCCTCGGGGTGCCGATCGACCAGCTGTCGGAGTTCACCGGCCGCGGCGCGCACCTGCTGGCGCGCATCGCCGGCACGTCCGAGGCGCTGGCCGAGGTGCGCAAGGCCGAACGCGCGAGCGACGACGACGTCCGCTTCGCGAACGACTCGCAGGCGACGCTCGAACAGCTGACCGCCGCGGTCCGGGCCGCCGAGCGCATGCCCGGCGCGCGCCGCAAGGCCGCGCACCAGGCGGTGACGGCCGAGCTGGAGCGGATCGAGGGTCAGCTGCTCAAGCGCCTCGGCGTCTAGCTACTGGATGAAGCCCTTCGCGACCATCCAGTCGCGGGCGACCTCACCGGCGTCGCGGCCGTCGACGTCGACCTGTTTGCACAGCTCGATCATCTGCTGGTTGTCCAGCGCCTTCGCGACGGGTTCCAGCACCCCGCGCACCGCCGGGTGCGCGTCCAGGAACTCCTTCTTCATCGTGACCGCCGCGTTGTACTGCGGGAAGAACCGCTTGTCGTCGGCAAGGACGCGGAGGTTCAGGCCCGCGATGCGGCCGTCCGTCGTGAAGATCTCGCCGAAGTTGCAGGTGCCGCTGGCCACCGCGGAGTAGATCGCGCCCGTGCCGAACGTCTTCACCTCCGTGGTCGGGAAGCCGTAGGTCTTCTGCACGCCCGGCATCCCGTCCTGGCGGCTCGCGAACTCCGTCTCCACGCAGAAGATGGCCTGTTCCGGGTGCTGCTTCAGGAACTCCGTCATGTCCGAATTGGACCGCAGGTTGTGCTGCTGGGCGTAGGCCTCGGTGGTGGCGAACGCGTACGTGTCGTTCACCGGCGAGTAGTCCAGCCAGGTGATGCCGAACTGCGCCTCGTCGGCCGCCTTCGCCGCGTCGAACTGGGCCTTCTCGTCCGGGATCGGCTCGGTGTTGCCCTGGTAGGAGATCCACGCGGTGCCGGTGTACTCCCACGAGATGTCGATCTGCCCGTTGATCAGCGCCTGTCGCGCGGAGTTCGACCCGCTGATGTTCGTCAGGTCGGTGATGTCCGCCCCGGCCGCCGACAACGCCAGCTCGGCCATGTAGCCCAGGATGATGTTCTCGGTGAAGTCCTTCGACCCCACCGCGATGTCCACGCCGTCCAGGCTCGGCACCGGCCGGATCGACCCGGGCTTCACCTCGTACGGCAGCGCCGCGTTGACGTCCAGGCCACACGCGGTGAGCGAGGTCGTCAGCAGCGCGGCTCCGAAAATCGCCTTCCAGCGGTGCTTCACGCCAGCCCCCTCGGTCCGAAGACGCGTTCCATGACCGCGCCCAGCCAGTCGATCAGCAGTGCCAGGCCGACCGCCAGGATCGCGCCGGTGACCAGCACCGGGACGCGGTTGAGCTTGTACCCGGTGTCGATCAGCTCGCCGAGCCCGCCGCCGTTGACGAAGAACGCCAGCGTCGCCGTGCCGACCGCCAGCACCAGCGACGTCCGCAGCCCGGCCAGGATCAGCGGCACCGCCAGCGGCAACTCGATCCGGAACAGCACCGCGCGGCCGGACATGCCGATGCCGCGGCCCGCGTCGATCAGCGCCGGGTCGACCGAGTTGATGCCGACGATCGTGTTCCGCAGCACCGGCAGCAACGAGTAGAACGCGATCGGCAGCACCGCGACCCAGAACCCGTCCCACTGGGTCCACAGGAAGAACAACACGATCACGCCGAGCGCGGGCGCGGCCTGCCCGATGTTCGCGATCGTCAGGAACACCGGCGCGATCGGCCGCGCCCAGGAGCGGGTGAGCACCGCGCCGAGCGGCACCGCGACGCCGACCACGATGACCGCGACCGCGACCGTGATCAGCAGGTGCTGCCACGTCGCCTCCAGCAGCCGGGCGGCGTTCAGGTTCTGCGCCTCGATGGCGTCGTTGTCCCGCAGCAGCGCCCAGGCCACGACCGCGGCGACGACCACCACGACCACCGCGGGCTGCACCAGCAGGCGCGCCCGTTCCGCGCGGCGGGAGCCGGATTCGGTGGTGAACCCCTTGTCGACGGTCGTGGTCACGCCGGTCCCCCGTCGTCGGAGTGCTCCTCGCGCAGCCGCTGGATCGTGCCCATCACGGTGTCCAGCTCGATCATCCCGGCGTACTCGCCGCGCGCCCCGGTGACCGGCACGCCGCCGCCCTCGACGAGCATCGCCTCCAGCGCGTCCTGCAGCGTCGACTGCAGGCTCACGTAGTCGCCGATCGGCTTGCCGACCCCGTCCAGCGAGGTCGCGCTGCCCAGGTCGCGGACGTGCACCCAGCGGACCGGGCGGCGGCGGTGGTCGAGCACCAGCGCGTAGGTGCGGCGCTGCTCGGTCATCTGCCGCCGCAGCTCGGCGGGCGAATCGCCGATCGTCGCGGTCACCGTGTCCTGCTTCAGCTCGACGTCGCGCACGCGCAGCAGGGTGAGCTGCTTGAGCGACGCGCCCGCGCCGACGAACCCGGCGACCGTGTCGTCGGCCGGGTTGGCCAGGATCGCGTCCGGGGTGTCGTACTGCAGGATCTTCGACTGGTTGCCGAGCACCGCGATCTTGTCGCCGAGCTTCACGGCCTCGTCGAAGTCGTGGGTCACGAACACGATCGTCTTGCCCAGTTCGGACTGCAGCCGCAACAGCTCGTCCTGCAGGTTGCCGCGGGTGATGGGGTCGACCGCGCCGAACGGCTCGTCCATCAGCAGCACCGGCGGGTCGGCGGCGAGCGCGCGGGCCACGCCGACGCGCTGCTGCTGGCCGCCGGAGAGCTGGCGCGGGAACCGGTCGTGGAACTGGGCCGGGTCGAGCCCGACCAGGTCGAGCATCTCGTCGACACGGTCGGCGATCTTCTTCTTGTCCCAGCCGAGCAGCCCGGGCACGACCGCGACGTTCTGCGCGACCGTGAAGTGCGGGAACAGCCCGGCCTGCTGAATCGCGTAGCCGACCTTGCGGCGCAGCCGGTCCGGGTTGAGGCTGAGCGCGTCCTCACCGCCGATGGTGATCCGGCCGGAAGTCGGCTCGATCAGCCGGTTGATCATCCGCATCGTGGTCGTCTTGCCGCAGCCGGACGGGCCGACCAGGATCACGATCTTGCCGGCCGGGATCGTCATGGTGACGTCGTCGACCGCGGGCTGGCGCGAGCCGGGGTAGCGCTTGGTGACGTGCTCCAGCTGGATCTCGACGCCGGACACCGCGCCGGATTCCGCCTGTGCGGGAGATTCGATGGTTTCAGACACGGACACCCCTGGGAACGGTGAAGCGGGAGATCAGGACGTAGATGCCGTCGAGGATCAGCGCGAGGACGACCACGCCGATCGTGCCGGTGAGGGCCTGGTTCATGGAGTTGGTGCTGCCCGCGTTGGTCAGCCCGGCGAACACCTCCGACCCCAGGCCCGGCCCCTTGGCGTAGGCGGCGATCACCGCGATGCCCATCAGCATCTGGGTGGCGACGCGCATGCCGGCCAGGATCGCGGGCCAGGCCAGGCGCAGCTCGACGCGCGTGAGCACGCCGAACCGGCTCATCCCGATGCCCTTGGCGGCGTCGGTGACCGCGGGGTCGACCCCGCTCAGCCCGACGATGGTGTTCCGCACGATCGGCAGCAGCGCGTACAGCACGAGCGGGATCACGCTGGGCGCCACGCCGAGCCCGACGATCGGGATCAGCAGGCCGATCAGCGCGAACGACGGGATGGTGAGGACCGTGCTGGCCAGCGCGGTGGCCAGGGCCGATCCGATGGGGCTGCGGTAGACCGCGATGCCGATCAGCACACCGATGACGGCGGCGATGATCGTGCACTGCACCACGGCGCTCACGTGGAGCCAGGCCTGCAGCCCGAGCCTGCTCCACCGATCGGCCACGTATTCGAACAGGTTCATCCCCGGTGGCCGCCTCCTCCCGGTTCGGTCGTTCACTCGTCCGGCCTACCCACCGTTGCCGAAAAACATGAAAGTCTCAACTACCGACACTGGGTTACGGTCCGAGTGGGACCGGTTTCCGGACCTCTCCCAGCGTTCACCACCCGGGATGCCGTCGCATGATCATCACCGGTCTCATACCCTGGATCGGTGAGCAAGCGACCCCAGCGACACGGAGCGTCACGCACCGTGCGCGGCGTCCTGCTCGCGCTCACGTCCGGCGGCCTTGCCGTCAGCGCGCACGCGCTCGCCCACGGCGGGCTGCCGGACACCGCGCTGACGCTGCTGCTCGTCCTGCTCGTCGGCTGGACCGGCACCGCGGTGGCCGACCGCACCCGCGGCCCGGTCGGCGTGCTCGCCGTCCTCGGCGCGGCCCAGCTGCTGATGCACGTCGTGCTCGACGAGCTGATGCCGCACGCCGGCGACATGCCCGGCGCGATGTTCGCCGCCCACGCGGGCGCGACGGTCGTGACCGGACTGCTGCTGGCGCACGCCGAAGCGCTGCTGGACGTCGCCGCCGCGCGGTTGTCGCTGCTGCTCCCGGTCCTGTTCGGACCGCTCCCGCCGCCGGTCCCGCTGCCCGCCGCGCCCGCTCCGGCGCCCGGCGTGCCGCAGGTGCAGGTGTTGTTGAACCGGATGCACGCGCGGCGCGGCCCGCCCGCGCGCCCGGCGCACCACACCCTTCACCTCAGCGCAGCGCGCTGACCCACTTCACTTCTTCAGGAGCATCATGACGAACAACGCCGTCATCCGGCGCGGGCTCGTGCTGGCCGGCACGGTCGGGATCGCGGGTCTGCTGGGCGCGGGCGTCGCGTCCGCGCACGTCACCGCCAACGTCCTCGGCTCGGAGCCGCAGCAGGGCGGGTACGGGGCGATCACCTTCCGCGTGCCGAACGAGGAGGAGAACGCCGCCACCGTCAAGGTGGAGATCGACTTCAAGCCGGAGTACGCGATCAGCTCGGTGCGGTACCAGCCGATCCCCGGCTGGACCGCGGAGGTCACCAAGACCCCGCTGCCGGCGCCGGTCAAGAACGGCAAGGGCCTCGACGTCACCGAGGCGGTCACGAAGATCGTCTTCACCGCTCAGCCGGGCACCAAGATCGGCCCCGGCGAAACCCAGTACCAGGACTTCGGCATCACCGCGGGCTCGCTGCCCGCGGTCGACGAACTGGTCCTGCCCGCGATCCAGACCTACGACAACGGCGCGGTCGTGGCGTGGGACCAGGTCCAGGCGGCCGGCGCGGAGGAGCCGGAGCACCCGGCCCCCACCGTGTCGCTGGCCGCGGCTTCGGCCTCGGGCGACTCGCACCACGCGAAGACCGCCGCCGCACAGGCCGCGGCGGAGGAGTCCGCCTCCACGGACGACACGGCCCGCTGGCTCGGCGGCGCCGGGCTGGCCGTCGGCGCGCTCGGCCTCGGTGTCGGCGCCGGGGCGGTCCTGCGCTCCCGGAAGGCGTCGAAGTAATGCGCCGCCTGCTCGTCACCGTCGCCACCGCACTGGTCGCACTGGTCGTCACCGCCACCCCGGCGCTGGCGCACAACGTGCTCGTCTCGTCCGACCCGGCCAAGGACGCCGTGCTCGCGACCGGGCCGTCGAAGATCACGCTGACCTTCGACGCGCCGGTGCAGGGCGGCAACGTCAACCAGGTCTCGGTCACCGGCCCCGGCGGCACGCAGTGGGCGGAGGGCGACGTGCAGATCAGCAGCAACGTCGTCACCGTCGGCGTGCGGCCGCTCGGCCCGGCGGGGCAGTACACCGTCGGGTTCCGGATCCTGTCCGCCGACGGGCACCCGGTCATCGGCGCGGTGCCGTTCACCCTCACCACGGCTGGCAACGGCACCCCGGCCACGGCCAGCGCCGCGACCGGGGCGGACACGGCCGCGCCCGCCGCGCAGTCCGGCGGCGGCGTTCCGGTGTGGGTGTGGATCCTCGGCGCGGTGGTCCTGCTGGCCATCGGGCTGACCTTGGCTCTGCGGATGGGCAGGGAAAAGGCATGACTCCGCGACAACGACGCATGAGCATCGCAGGGCCGGCCGCGGCCCAAGGAGCGCAGCGGGGAGGCGTCGCGGCATGACTACGGCGGCCGGGGCCACCTCGCAAGTCCGTTACCAGGCGATCGTCGCGATCGTCACCGCGGCGCTGGCCGGCGCGCTGATCGGCGTCGCGCTGACGGCCACCGCGCCGGTGCCCGGGGTGGCGGAGGTCAGCGAGGTGGTCTCGGTCGCCATCCCGATCGTCCGCGTGCTGCTCGACCTGGCCGCGGTGACGACGATCGGGCTCGCCCTGCTGTCCGTGCTGGTCGGGTACGACCGGCCGAAGCTCACCGAGCCGATCATGCGCCGCGCCCGTCCGATCGCGCTCGCCGCGTCGCTGGTGTGGACGACGACCGCGCTGGTCACGCTCGTCCTGCAGACCGCCGAGTACCGGCCGCAGGTGCCGACGGTGAGCTTCGCCGACATCTGGGACTACGTGGTGCAGGTCGGCGCGGGCAAGGCGCTGCTCGTCGTCGCCGTGCTCGCGCTGGTCCAGGTCGGGCTGGGGGTGCTGACGCTGCGGCACGGCGAGAAGGTGCCTGCCGAGGTGCGCGTCGGGCTCGGCCTGTTCGCCCTGCTGCCGCTGCCGGTGACCGGGCACGCGGCGAACTGGGACTACCACGACTACACGATGATCTCGATGGAGCTGCACGTCATGGGCGCGGTCGCGTGGACCGGCGGCCTCGGCGCGATGGTCGTGCTGCTCGCCGCGAACCGGACGCTGCTCGCGCACGCGCTGCCGCGGTTCTCCAAGCTGGCCACCCTGTGCCTGGTCCTGGTGTCGGCGACGGGGCTGTTCAACGCGGTGGTGGAGATCCTGCTCAACCCGACGATCGGCCTGTTCACCGCGTTGTTCACCACGCCGTACGGGCAGCTCGTGGTGCTCAAGCTGCTGTGCGCGGCGGGGATCGCGGTGCTCGGGGCGATGGTCCGGTGGAAGCTGATGCCGCGGATCGTCCGGCACGAGCGGACCGCGCTCGCGACGTGGGCGACGCTCGAGCTGACCGTCATGGGGCTCGCGTTCGGCTTCGCGGTGGTGCTCACCCGCGCCCCGGTCAGCTAACCGTCAGTAGCTGCAAGTTGCACGCGTGGGGGACCGATTAATCCACCCGGGGTGACTAGCCGGGCCGAAGTTCGCACCGCTCGCACAGGGATCCGGACATACGACGAGCGGTCTTCTGCGGTCGGTAAATGTCCCCGATTTTCCCACGATGTGGACTAGCGGTAGCGGGCCCACTCCGTGCCGGCACGGCCCGCGCGCAGGTCGCCCAGTCGTCGCCGCAGCTCGCCGCGCACGTGCGGGTGGCTGCGCAGGATCGGCAGCACACTGGTCACGAGCTTGAGCTCGCGGGCGGCCCGCAGCACCGCGAACCCGTCCCAGGCGGTGACGTCGAAGCCGTAGACGTCGGCGAGCATGCGGTACCGGCCCGCCGGGTCCCCGAACCGCTCGCGGCCGACGGCCAGCGGCGTGAGGTCCCATTCCGGCGGGCCGAAGCACGCGGAGTCGAAGTCGCACAGCACCGGTCCGTCCGGGCCGACGATCACGTTGCCCGGGTGCGCGTCGCCGTGGATCAGGCTCCGGTCCAGCGGGAACTCCAGCTCGCCGAGCGCCGCTTCGACCTCGGCGCTGCGGCGCAGCAGGAACCGGCGGTCGTCCGGGTCGAGCTCCTCCGCGTCGGCCACGCGGGCCCGCACGTCCGCCAGCGGCGCCCATTCGCCGACGCCGTCCGGCGCGGGCAGGGCGTGCACCCGGCGCAGCAGTCTGCCCAGGTCGGCGGCGTTCGCGCGGCGCTCACCCGGCGGCACCCGGACCCACGCCGTGACGACGTGCTCGCCGACGTGGATCGGCTGGCCGACTCCGGGCAGCAGGCGGATCGCAGGCACGTCGTTGGCCTCGAAGTGCCGTGCGACCTCGACGACCTTGGCGACCCGGTGCCGCAGCGCACGCGACCCGACGATGCGCATCACGACCGGCGCGCCGGCCAGCTCGTAGACCGCGTTGTTGGTGAACCGCAGCAGCCGCGCGCCGCGGTGGTCCAGACCCAGCAGGGCGCACGCCTCGGCCAGCACGGCGGCCAGTTTCTCCTTGGTGAACCGGCCGTCCAGCTCGTCCGCGACGGTGCGCATCGTCCTATGCCGCGAAGAACGAACTGATGCGTTCGTCGAGGTCGCGGGCGTCCGGGTTGTTGCGGCGCTTGGCCGCTTCCTCCTGCATCGGCATCATGCGGTCCTTCACCCGGGCCGACTTGAGGCCGTCCGCCGACTCCAGCGCCAGGCGGCCGATGCGGGCGCCGTGGTCGATGTCGCCGTCGATGAGGTGGTTGGTGGCCAGCGCGGCCTGGTTGAACACCTTGCTGCGCTGCATGTCCTCGCCGTAGGCCTCGATCGCCCTGGTCAGCGCCGGGATCGCGTACTGCGTGTGCTTCGTGTCGACGCCGCGCGCCAGTACCGTGTGGACGGTGCCGATCATCGCGTAGACGTCGGTCTCGTTGAAGAACTTGACCCAGTCCTCGGCCTCGGCCACGTTCGCGCGGGCGAACTCGTCCTTCGCCAGGCCGAGCAGCTTCAGCGACTGGTCCTCGTTGCCCATCATCGCGTAGGCCCACGCCTGGTTGGCCGCCAGCACGGAGATCGCCAGCTCGGAGCCGGATTCCTGCGCCGCGATCTGTCCCAGCTGGAACAGCTTGAGCGCGTCGTTGGGCGCCTCCTGGTGCAGGTAGACCCGGCCCATCCGGTACAGGATGTTGGCCACCAGGTGGTCGTTGTTGCCCTGCTTGGCCAGCTCCAGCGCGTTGGCGAAGTGCCCGCGCGCGGAGTCCATCAGTCCACTGTCGAACGACGTCCAACCGGCCAGGCTGTGCAGGTCGGCCAGCGCCACGAACAGGCGCGAGCGGACCGGGGTGGCCGCGGAGGAGTCGAGCATCTGCTGCCCCCAGGACAGCTGCGCGACCACGGCGTCGCGGCAGAAACCGCCGCCGTACTGGTAGTCGAGCGCGCGCAGCGCTCTGGTCGCAGCCTCGACCTGGCGCACGTCGGTCATCCCGATGTGGCCGGGTGCCGGCGTCCTCGCGGGGCTCGCCGCCCATGCCCTCGGCGACGATCCCAGGATGGCCGCCCCCATCGTGACCTGGGCGGCGTGCGCGAGGAAGTTCCGCCGCTTCACGGACTCGTCCTCCTCAGCCTGCTGCTCGTCGGCTGCGCCGACGACCTGAATCTCGGTGGCCTCGTCGTAGGCGAGGCCCATGTATCCACGGGGGACACCCAGTCCGTCGGCGATCCTGGCGAGCACGTCGTAGGCCATCACCTGGCGGCCCTTGAGGATCTCCGAGACCTCCGAC
Organism: Amycolatopsis sp. 3B14; assembly: GCF_050958625.1. NCBI lineage: Bacteria > Bacillati > Actinomycetota > Actinomycetes > Pseudonocardiales > Pseudonocardiaceae > Amycolatopsis > Amycolatopsis sp. 3B14. The sequence goes on along the minus strand of NZ_JBHZEN010000054.1, from coordinate 14,939 downwards.
TGGGACTGGCCGGTGAGCGCGGCGATCTGGCGCTGGGAGATGCCCTCCTTGCGCAGGTTCCGGTACACGGCACTGATGTTGCGGGCGGCCAGGGCCTCCCTCATCTCCCGCTTCTCCCAGGCATCCGAGCTGATCGGGTGTCCCTGGCGGGCATCAGTGTTGTCACCGGCGTCCATTGCGCCCCCTCACCGTCCTGTCGGGCGTCGATTCGCAGCGTAGGCACACCCATTGAACCCTGGGAAACGTCGTTGCGGGAGCCCTGATCGGTCGGGGTGAACTCCGGCGACCGTTCACCGGCCCGCCCGCGCCGGTCGCCGCTGTGACCGCGGTTCGCCTTCTCTTCGGCTGCGGTTCATCGCAATCTAGTTCTCGGGTTCGGCGTGACCGAGCGAATACGGCCCGCGATCACGCAGAGCTACGACGAACACGGACAGCAAGCCCGAAGCAGAGCGGAGACACGCGGTGGAGTTCATGAACTCGATCTCGGCACCACGCGCCCAGGTCCACCGGCGGTCCTTCGCCCCGGCCGGTGCGCCGGTCGCGAGCCGGTCGGCGATGCCGGCGCCGGACCCGCGTGCCGCGCAGCTGCGCCGCTACGAGGGTGGTCAGCTGGTGTGGCGGGTGCAGTGCGGCGACATGATCAACCGCGACCGCTGCGTCACCGTGCTCGTCCAGGACAACCAGGTGGTCCTCGTCGGGCCCCCCGGGGAAACGGCCCGCCTCACCGCGGGTCAGCTCGGCCAGCTCCAGGCGGCGTTGAACGAAGCCGCCAAACTGGCGGAAAGGTGACGGTGAGAATTCCGTGGATCAGATCCTTGGGCAGGTCCTCCGCAACGCGGTTTGGGAGCGCCTCGACATGCTCGCCGATCTCGCCACCAGGGCGGACGCTCAGTCCCTGGTCTCAGTGGCCCGGTCGGAACTGCCGCGGCTGACCGAGGGCTGGCGCGCGATGCTGACCGCTCACGAGCCCGACGAGCGTGGTGACTGCCCCACCTGCTCCACCCGGTGGCACCGCTGCAAGGCGCCGTGCTCGGTGTGGCAGGTCGCGCACGAGCACCTCGTCGCCGGCGGTCTCGCCCCCCAGCAGGACCTGCGCCGCCCGTCGCGCCGCAAGCCGAAGGTCCCGGCACAGACGCGCGGTACGACGCCGGGTGAGACAACCGGTCGGCACGCGCTGATACCGCAGGTCGCGAACCACTGACCACTCGGCGATTAATCGAAAAAACTCGGTCACAACCTCTGGCGGAACGCCCCCGTCACCGCTATGTTGTCGATCATGGTTGAGGTCGCGAAGTTGCAGATCGCACCTTGACCGCCCCCGCCCTCGTGGCCCCGAGAACTCCGCGGACCGGTGCCGTTGCACTCCCCTCCCCCGACCGGCACCGGCCCGCGGGCCCAAAGGTACGGAGCTGAAGGGCTCCTCCGAACCCCGGAGGAGCCCTTCGGTGATTTCAGCGCACCGAGCGGACGCGGAGGACGAACGCCCCGGCCGCGAGCGTCGCGACCGCCGACGCGGCGAACAGTCCCGGGTAGCCGCCCAGTTCGGCCAGGATCACGGTGGCGGAGACCGGCGCGATCACCTGCGGCAGCGCGTTCGCGATGTTGATGACGCCCAGGTCCTTGGCGCGGTCCTGCGCGGCGGGCAGCACCTCGGTGAGGATGGCCAGCGCCACCGCCCAGTACGCGCCGAAGCCGACCCCGAGCAGCGGGGACGCCGCCAGCGCCGCGGGCCAGGTCTGCCACAGCACCAGCACCACCGCCGCCGCGGCCATCACCACCACCGCGGCCAGCACGAACGGCTTGCGGCGGCCGGTCCGGTCGGACAGCGGGCCGACCACGAGGCCGCCGATCACCAGCGCGACGCCGTAGAGACCCATCATGATCAGCAGCCCGGTGTCCGGGTCCGGGTGGTGCACCGCGTCCTTGAGGAAGAACAGCAGGAAGAACGTGCCCAGCGCGTTGCCGAGGTTGATCAGGAAGTGGCAGCCCCAGGCCCACGCGAAGTCCGGGTGCCGCCGCGGCGAAACCCACAGCTCGCGCAGGACCGCGCGGAAACCGGTCGCCGGGCGCCAGTCGCGCGGCAGGGCGATGTCCCTGGTGCGCAGCACGAACGCCGCCGCGCCGAGCACCACGACCGCGGCGCAGGCGAGGTAGCCGCCGGGCAGGCTGGTGACCAGGACCGTCACCAGCACGGCGCCGAGGACCGTGCCGAGCATCTGGCTGATGCCGACGAGGCCGCCGATCCGCGCCCGCTGGCCGACCGGGACCCGGTCCGGCACCGCCGAGGTGAGCGTGGCGAGCATGCCGCCGAGCCCAGCCTGCACCAGGCACCAGCCGACGACCATGACCGCCACGTTCGGCGCCAGCGCCAGCACCACCAGGCCGAGCGCGCCGCACAGCGCGCCCGCGAGCGTCCACGGGTGCCGCCGCCCGAACCGCGAGCGCGTGCGGTCCGAGGCCAGCCCGACCAGCGGGTTGGTGAGCAGCGCGACCACCGCGCCGACCCCGGTGACGATGCCGAACACCAGCTCCTTGTCCGCGGCGTCCAGGTGCTCGGCCTGTTCCGGCAGCAGCACCTGGATCGGGGCGTAGATCCCCAGCCACAGCCCGATGTTCGCGCCGAAGAGCAGGCTGATCCAGCCGGCCCGGACCGGGACGTCGGGCTCGGCGAGCGCGTCGGGCGTCCGCGTTCCGGTCATGCGCGCACCAGCTTCCGGTACCAGGAGAAGGAGTCCTTGGGAGTCCGGCGCTGCGTTTCGTAGTCGACGTGCACCAGGCCGAACCGCGGCGCGTACCCCTTGGACCATTCGAAATTGTCGAGCAACGACCAAACGAAATACCCACGGACTTCAACTCCCGCCGTTATCGCGGCGGCGACGGACCGCAGGTGCGCGTCCAGGAAGTCGATGCGCTCCTGATCGTGGACGCCGTCGAAGCTCGCACCGTTCTCGGTCAGGTAGATCGGCGGCAGCTTCTCGCCGTAGCGGTCGCGCAGGCCGACCAGCAGCTCGTGCAGCGCGGCCGGCACGATCGGGGAGTCGTTGGTGGTGCGCGGAAAACCCTCGATCGGGCGAAGTTCGAACGGCAGCGGATTGCCCTCGCCGGGCGCCGCCGCGCCCTGCGGCTCGTAATAGTTGACGCCGTAGAAATCCAGCGGTTGAGCGATGTTCACCAGGTCATCGGCGTATCCGGCGGGAAGGTGCGGTTCGATTTCCGCGGGATAAGCGCCGAGCAGCACCGGGTCCGAAAAGGCTCTGTTGAGCAATGCGTCCAGCCGGCGGGCCGCGTCATGATCGGCTTCGGCGTTTGAAGTGGGCCAAACTGGACAATGATGGTTGGCGGTGCCGATGTTCGAGGCACCCGCGGCCCGCAGAGCCTGGACCGCGAGGCCGTGGGCGAGGTGTTGGTGGTGTGCGGTGGGGAGGGCGTCCAAGAGCAGTGTCCGTCCGGGCGCGTACTCGCCGATCGCGTACCCGAACACCGTCGTCACCATCGGCTCGTTGAGGGGGATCCACATCCGCACGCGATCAGCGAAGTGCTCGCCGAGGACCGAGGCGTACTCGGCGAACCGGTACGCCGTCTCCCGGTTCAGCCAGCCGCCGTCGTCCTCCAGCGGTTGCGGGGTGTCCCAGTGGTAGACCGTCGCCACCGGCGCGATGTCCGCTTCGCAGAGCGCGTCGATCAGCCGGTCGTAGAAGGCAAGGCCCGCCGCGTTCGGCGCGCCGGACCCCGTCGGCTGGATCCGCGGCCAGGCGAAGGAGAAGCGGTAGGCGCCGACACCCAGCTCCGTCAGCAGCGCGACGTCCTCCGGCCAGCGGTGGTAGTGGTCGCAGGCGACGTCGGCCTGCCCGGGGGCGAAGGTGTCCCACACCGACGGTCCGCGCCCGTCTTCGCTGGTCGCGCCCTCGATCTGGAAGGCCGAAGTGGACACGCCCCACAGGAAGCCGGGCGGGAAGGCGAGGTTCTCCACGAGCGACGTCCCTTCATCGGGGCTAACGTGAAAAGTTCTCAAATGCTAGCCCTTCCCTCGACCGGGGGGAAGCGGTCCGGCGCGCTAAAGTCCCTGTTCAGAGCACCAGAAGGAGCACAACGTGTCGGAGACCCAGGCGACGACGACCCCGCTTCGCCGGCAGCCCGTCCAGCAGCGCAGCGCGAAGCGGGTCGAGCAGATGCTGGACGCGAGCGCCGAGCTCATCGACGAGGTCGGTTATGACGCGTTGACCACCACCCTGATCGCGAAGCGCGCCGGGGTCGCCGTCGGGTCGCTGTACCAGTTCTTCCCCGACAAGCGGGCGGTCGTGCGGGCGCTGACGCAACGCAACCTCGACCGGTTCGTGCAGGCCGTGAGCGAGCGGCTGAGCCGCGAGGACCCGCGACACTGGTGGGACGTCGTCGACTCGGTGCTGGACATCTACCTGGAGATGCACCGGACCGTGCCGGGCTTCTCGAAGGTGCACTTCGGCGACGTGGTGGACCGGCAGCTGCTCGACGACAGCCGGGACAACAACCGGGTCATCGCGGACTCGCTAGCCGACCTCGTCGGGAAGTACATCGACCTGAACACGCCACGCCTGTCGCTGGCAATGACGGTCGCCATCGAGGCCGCGGACGGACTGCTGAAGCTGGCCTTCCACCGCGACCCCGAGGGCGACGCGGAAATCGTGGGCGAGACCAAGCACCTCATCAAGCAGTACCTGGCCTCGCGCCTCGGCGAATAGGAACGTGTCAGCGCGGCTTGCGGGGCGGTGCGGGTAGCGGAACCTCAGAATCCCCCTCGCTGTGGGATCGCCTCCTCATGAATTCCAATTCACCACGTCGGCGCTGTCCTCGCGAGGGGGCTCCTGAGAACCCGCGGCGGTGCGAGCTGCCTGCATGGCGCAAGCGGCTGCGCGGCGTACCAGAGCGGTCAGCCCTCTTCGAAGTAGTGGCCCGCGTCGAGGTCGGCGAGCAGGCCGGGGTGCTCCGGCTTCCAGTCCAGCAGCCGCTGGGTGCGCTCGCTGGACGCCGCGTTGTCCATCGCCGCGAAGCGGGCCAGGAAGCCGAAGTGCTCCTCCGCCTGCTCGGCCGGGATGCTCTCCGTCGGCAGCCCCAGGTGGCGGCCGATGGCCTCGGCGATCTGCCGGAACGGGACGCCCTCGTCCCCCACGGCGTGCAGCCGCGAACCGGCCGGGGCCTTCTCCAGCGCCAGGCGGTAGAGCCGCGCGGCGTCCAGCGTGTGCACGGCGGGCCAGCGGTTGACGCCGTCGCCGAGGTAGCCGGACCGGCCCGCCTTCCGCGCGGCGGCGATCAGGACCGGGACGAAGCCGTGCTTGTCCAGTGAGCTGTGCACGGTTGGCGGGAGCCGGACCACCGACGACCGGATCCCGCGGTCGGCGAACCCGATGAGCTCGTTCTCCGCGTCGATCCGGTAGCCGCCGGGCATCACGTCCTCCTCGGTGGCGGCGCGGTCCAGCCCGAGCTCGGCGACCATCCCGGTGCCCGAGGTCCCGACCAGCGGCTTGCCGGTGCCGGCCAGCACCTCGCCGAACGCCCGCACGACGGCCAGGTCGGTGTCGCCCGCGGTCGCGAAGTCCCCGGCGGTCATGGCCTCGTGGTCGAAGGCGAGGTGGATGACGCCATCCGCCTCGGCCGCCGCCTCCCGCAGGCCGTCCAGGTCCCGCAGATCGCCCCGCCGCACCTGCGCGCCGGCGGCGGACAGCTTCGCGGCCGAGGCCTCCGACCGCGCCAGGCCGACCACCTCGTGACCGGCCGAAAGCAGCTCCGGGACGACCGCCGAACCGACGTGCCCCGACGCGCCCGTGACGAAAACCCGCATGGAATCCTCCTCAGTGATGTCACTTGGTGACATCAACAACGATAGCACCGCATGACACTTGGTGTCATCACCTAGACTGGGCGCATGGTCAGGTGGGAGCCCAACGCGCCTGAGCGGCTGTCGCGCGCCGCGCTGGAGCTGTTCACCGAGCGGGGGTACGACAACACGACGGTCGCGGAGATCGCGGAGCGCACCGGGCTGACGAAGCGGACGTTCTTCCGGCACTTCGCCGACAAGCGCGAGGTGCTGTTCGGCGGTCAGGACGCGTTGGTCAAGGTCCTCGCGGAGGCGATCACCGCCGCGCCCGATCCGGTCGAACCGCTGGCGGCGATCGGCGCGGCTCTCGAAGCCACCGCGGTGTTCTTCGGGCCGGAGCGGCTGAAGTGGGCGCAGGAACGGCAGGCCGTCATCGACGCCAACCCCGAGCTGCAGGAGCGCGAGCTGCTCAAGCTCGCCACGCTCACCACCGCCTTCCGGGACGCCCTGCGGGAACGCGGCGTGCCGGAACCCGGCGCGAGCCTCGCCGCCGAGATCGGGAACCTCGCCTTCCGGACCGCGTTCACCCGCTGGATCGACCCGGCCAACCAGCTGGACTTCGCCGAACTGACCCGGCGGACGCTCGACGAACTGCGACAGGCGGCGGCGACGCTCGCCTGAGTTGTCCACAGGGTTGTGGACATGTGGACAAGTCAGCCGAAGTTCTGGTGTTCGCCCCGGTAGGTGGGCACGGTGCGCTCCACCCGGCCGTCCACCACGATGTGGTAGGCGTCGAACCGCTCGGCGAGTTCGCCCGCCTTCGCGTGCCGCATCCACACCCGGTCACCGACCCGGAGATCGCGGGCCGCCTTGCCGGTGACGGGGGTCTGCACCTCGCCGGCGCCTTCGAACGGCAGCAGCCGCAACCCTTCCGGCAGGTAGGGGGACGGCAGCCGGCTCGCCGAAGCCGGGCCGGAGGCGACGAAACCGCCGGAGTAGAGCGTGGCGATGTGGCGCGACGGCTTGTGCACGACCGGGAGCGCGAACAACACCGCGGGCTGCGGGTGGAAGCGGGTGTAGCCGTCGAACAGGGTCGAGCCGATCAGCCCGGACCCGGCCGCGACCTCGGTGACCACCCGGTCGGCCCGGGTCAGCTCGATGCTGCCGCTGCCGCCGCCGTTGACGAACTCCAGGTCGGCGACCTCCCGCACCGCCTCCACCGCGGCCGTGCGACGGCGGGACAGCTCGGCCGACGACCGGCGCTGCATCCAGCGCACGGCGAGGTCGTTGAGGCGGCTGCCGGTGGCGTCGCCGAGCCCGGCGATCTGGCCCTCGTAGGCCATCAGCCCGGTCAGGCGGAAGCCTTGGCGTGCCACGATCTTCCGCGCCAGCGCCGCGGCCTGCTTCGCGGTGAAGACCGGCGAGCGGCGGGTCCCGACGTGCACGAACGGCAGCGGGCGCCAGGACGCGTCGAGTTCCAGGCACACCCGGATCTCCGGGTGGTCGTGGCCCAGCGCGGCGTCCACGAGGTCCAGGTGCTCGGCCGAGTCGACCACGATCGTGATCGCGGTGCGGGCCCGCTCGTCGGCCGCGAGTGCGCGCAGCGCGCCGAAATCGGCGGTGGGATAGGCGACCAGGATGTCGTCGCACGTTCCCAGGCGGGCGTGCCACAGGGCTTCGGCCAGCGAGTAGCACATCAGCCCGGCGAACCCGGGCGTCGCGAGCGCGCGCTCGATCAGATAGCGGCAGCGCACGGACTTGCTGACCAGGCGGATCGGCAGGCCCGCTGCGCGCTCGACCAGATCGGCGGCGTTGGCATCGAACGCGGCCAGGTCGACGACGGCGAGCGGCGGATCGAGATCCTTCGTCGCCGTGTCGTACGTGGTCGCGGAGCTCGTCATGCTAGGACCGTACGTCAGAACGACTTGAAACGCGAATACCTTTCACTTACGGTTTCGTCACTCGACACGGACGGGTGAGCACTTCATGAGCCGGTGGCACAACTGGGCGGGGACCGCGAGCGCGGACCCACAGCGCATCCACACTCCGCGCAGCGCGGCCGAGATCGCCGAGGTCGTCACCGGCGTCGCGGTGAACGGCCGCCGCGTCCGCGCGTGGGGCAGCGGGCACTCGTTCACGCCGATCGCGGTGGCCGACTCGGACGCGATCGACCTCCGCGGCTGGACCGGGATCGCCGCGGTCGACGCCGGGAACCACCGCGTCACGGTGCGGTCGGGCACCACGATCCGGCAGCTCAACGCCGAGCTGGACGGACTGGGCCTGGCGCTGACCAACCTCGGGGACATCGACGCGCAGACGATCGCGGGCGCCGTGTCGACCGGCACGCACGGCACCGGCGCGCGGCTCGGCGGGCTGGCCACGCAGATCGTGCAACTGGAACTGGTGCTCGCCGACGGCTCGGTGGTCACGTGCTCGGCCGACCGGCAGCCGGACCTGTTCGCCGCGGCCCGCGTCGGGCTCGGCGCGCTCGGCGTGATCACGCACGTGACGCTGCAATGCGAGCCGGCGTTCGCGCTCGCCGCGCAGGAACGGCCGGAGCCGCTGGAGCAGGTGCTGGAGGGGTTCGACACCTTCGCAGCGGAGAACGACCACTTCGAGTTCTACTGGTTTCCGTATGGGAAGAACGCGCTGGTCAAGCGCAACAACCGGCTGCCCGCGGGTGAGACGCCGCGGCCGTTGAGCCGGGCCCGCGAGTTCCTCGACTACGAGATCATGGAGAACGTCGCGTTCGGCACGCTGTGCCGCATCGGCCGGGCGGTGCCGCGACTGGTCCAGCCGCTCGGCCGGTTCGCGTCGGCGGCGTTGTCGGCACGCGAGTACTCGGACACCTCGCACCGGGTTTTCGTGACCCACCGCGGGGTGCGGTTCGTGGAGTCGGAGTACGCCGTTCCACGTGAATCACTGCACGAGGTCCTGCGCGAACTGCGGGCGCTGGTGCCGCGGCTGGAGAACCCGGTGGCGTTCCCGGTGGAGGTGCGCGTCGCGGCGGCGGACGACATCTGGCTGTCCACGGCGCAGGGCCGCGACTCCGCCTACATCGCCGTGCACCAGTTCGTCGGCATGCCCTACCGCGAGTACTTCGCCGGCTTCGAGTCGATCGTCGGAGCCGTCGGCGGACGTCCGCACTGGGGCAAGATGCACACCCTGGACGCCACCGCGCTGCGCGAGCGCTACCCGCATTTCGACGACTTCGTGAAGGTGGCGCAACGCTGCGACCCGGCCGGTGTGTTCCGGAACTCCTATGTGGACCGCGTGCTCGGCCCGTTGCCCTAGGCAGCGCGTCAGTCGTGCCAGTAGGTGCGAATCCACAGTGGATCGCCCGGCGGTTGCGGCCCGAACTGGGCGAGCAGGGTCGCGGGTGGCGGTCAGCTGCTGTGGTGAAGCCGGCGCCTCGACGGTGCGGGCGAGTTCGACCACGGCGTCGATGGCCTGGACCACCGGGGCGGCTTCCGGCGGGTTCAGCAGCCGGACCGCGGCGGCGGCAGGCCTCGTCCGCGGGCCAGTCCGCGATCTCGATGCTCTCCTGAATCGTCTACAAGCGAGTGATCGCCTCGTCGACGGGTGTGTTGCCGGTCACCAGTTCCAGCGTGCGGCGGAACGAGCGGGGCTCCTCGAAGAGCGCGACCAGCACCGCGGCGACGTCCTCGCGCGGGATTTCGCCGTAGTCGACTTTGTCGGCCAGGTGGACCTCGCCGATCGCGGGCTCGTCGGTGAGGCGGCCGGGGCGCAGGATGGTCCAGTCCAGGTCGCGGGCGCGCAGGTCCTCCTCGGCCGCCTTCTTCGCGCGCAGGTACGCCGCGAACACCTCGTCGGTGCCGGGGCGGGCCGGGCGGTCGACGCCGATCGAGCCGATCTGGATGTGCCGCCGGACGCCGGCGCGCTCGGCGGCGTCGGCGAACAGCCGCGCGGCGCCGAGGTCCACCGTCTCCTTGCGGGCCGCGCCGCTGCCGGGGCCCGCGCCCGCGGCGAAGACCGCGACGTCCGCGCCCTTCAGCACGTCGGCGACCTCGTCGACCGCGGCGGACTCCAGGTCGAGCACGACCGGCTCGGCGCTGAGGTCGCGCAGGGCGGGCGCCTGCTCGACGTTGCGGATGATGCCAACGGCCTCGTCCCCGGTGCCGGCCAGCAGCCGCTCCAGGTGACGCGCGATCTTCCCGTGCCCTCCGGCGATGACGACTCGCATGAGACCCAGCCTAGGACGACCGGCACCGGGGTGCTGTTCGGAAGTGGCGGAGCCGCTTCGCCACCCGAGCAACCGGCACCGCCACTCGCACCGTCACGCAGGCCACCCCGACCTGTCTTCTAGGCCACCGGCAGGTCGTAGGAGGCGAGGAGCTGTTCGTAGACCATCTCGTTGATCCAGCGGGACACGGCGTCCTCGGGGAGGAGGATGCGCTCGCGGCGCACGTCGATGTCCAGGTCGACCCGGGCGTCCTCGTCGGCGGTGACCACGCCGACGCCGTAGGAACGGGCGCGCGGCAGGCAGTTGTCCAGGTAGTCGCGGCTCAGCACGGCCGACGTCGGCAGCACCACGGCCGCCTCGCCGTAGCGGCTGAACGGCACGGCGGACGCCATTCCGGTGCGCCAGTGCCGGGCGACGGCGAGGACGCCGACGATCTCCGCGGCCGGGGCCGGGGCGGTCGGCGCGAACTCCGGCCACGTCCAGGTGGCGACGGTCGCGCGGTCGGTCACCGGGGCGACGCCCATCGCGATCCGCTCGGCGTGGGTGGCGGTGCGCAGCTTGGCGACGACGCACACGCGGCGGCCGAGCATCGTGACCTCGGGGAGGACGACGCCGTGCCAGCCCAGCTGGGCGGCGGCGTCGCGGGCCAGCACGCTGACGCTGGCGGGCAGCTCGACGGGCGGCACCACGCGGGTGGGGAACGATCGTCCGCCGGCCACCACCGAGTTTCCGGTGTGCCCTGGTGTAACCGCCACGATCCGCCTCCTCTTACCGCTGATTCCCTACCCGCACCTCGTGAAAAGAGGCACATGGAAAGAGGTACCAGGGGTGGGCCGGTTGATCGGTGGACAACGGGAGCGCCTGCGATCGGCGGCGCTCAACGGTCGGTGACCGGTCGATGAGCGGTATCGGGACTTCAGCCCGACACTGCTTCCGAATGGGTGACGGACCGCTGAACGACCCGACGCCCAGCGTTTCCGTACCGCCGAACGGAGCAATTCCATTCGCGTTCCACTGTGGACAACGTATGGATCAGGGCAGGAGTTCCCGGCCCAGCGGTGTCATCAGGTCGGCGACCTCCGAGTAGGGAACCACGACCTCGTGGTACCCGCACGCCATCGGATAATTCCGCGCGTCGGTGGCGAGCCAGAACACCACTCCGTCGGGCCGGAATCCCAGCTGGAGCGCGGGCGCGTCGAGGATCCCCCACGGCCGCAGGTCCTGCGGCGCGAGCGGGGTGCGCTCGCCGAACGGTTCGCCGCCGTCGCAGTAGCCGCCCGGTGAGCGGGCGAGGATCCGCGACTCCAGCGCGCTCATCGCGTTCTGGTCGGCCGCGATTCCGTCGAAGACGTCCCCGGCCGTGATCACCTGCCCGGTCGACAGGTCGACGTTCAGCCAGAGGATGGCGTAGCCGCCGTGGTTGCCGAACTGGCTCGACTCCACCGTCAGGTCGTACCGCACGGACACGATCCGCTCGTCCTGCCTGCCGATGGTGACCTTGTTCTCGATCACCGGGTCCTCCGTCGGGTCGACGATCCCGGAGCGGACGTAGGCGGTGAAGTCGTCGAGCGGTTTCGCGAGCGCGGCGTTGATCCGGTCCTGCAGCGCGGGGTCCCGCATCCCGCTCACCGCGGCGTACTGCGCGTCGACGTGGAACCCGGCGCCCGGTTCGGTGCGGGTCAGCAGGTTCACCTGGACCGCCGCCTGCTGCTCGGCGGGTGGCGCGGCGGCGACCGGCGGGAGGGTTTCGCCGTTGCCGATCACCGCGATCGTGCCGATCACCGCGCCGACGCCGACCGCGACGGCGACCAGCGTGGCGCCGATCTTCGCGCCGAGACCGATGCCGGTGCCGACCGCCGCCAGCCCGCCCGCCGCGGCTCCCGGCGCGGCCGCGGTCCCGGCGCCGAGCAGCGCCAGCGGCGACAACGCCAGCAACGCCCCGGCCCGCTGGGCCAGCCTGCCCAGGCCGCGCTGCTCCCAGTCCGGGCCGTACCCGGCGACCGCGGCGGTCTCCAGTTCGGCGACGAACTCGGCCGCCGCGGACGGCCGCCGGTCCGCCTCCTTCGCCATGCCGCGCGCGATCAGCCCGCGCACCGGCTCCGGCACCGCATCGAGCGGCACCGGCGCGTTCTCGTGCAGGTTCCGGAGCTCGTCGGTGGTCGCGCCCTCGTACGGCTGCCGCCCGGCGATGCTCTGGAAGAACACGCAGGTCGCCGCGTACACGTCGGTCGCCGGGGTGGCGGGCCCGCCGCGCCACTGCTCGGGCGCCATGTACGCCGGGGTGCCCGCGGGCACGCCGGGCCGCCCGGCCAGCACGGCGATGCCGAAGTCGACCAGTTTGCTCTCCCGGCCTGGCTCGACCAGCACGTTCGCCGGTTTGTAGTCGCGGTGCACGACCCCGGCCCGGTGCGCGTCGGCCAGCCCGAGCAGCGAACCCTTCAGCACCGCGAGCGCCGACTCGGGCGGCAGCACGCCGTCGTGGCCGAGGACCTCGCGCAGCGAGACGCCGTGGATGGCCTCCATCACGATCGCGGCGCCGTGCGGGCTCTCGTGGAACTCGTAGAGCCGGGCGACGTGCGGCGACTGGATGCGGCTCAGCAGCTGCGCCTCGTGCCGGAACGCGGCCAGCCGCGCCGGGTCGCCGAGGTGCTTCCCGAACAGGTACTTGATCGCCACCGGGGTGCCGGAGGGGTCGTGCCTGGCCAGCACGACCTCGCCGAACCCGCCTTCGCCCAGCAACCCGACTTCGGTGAAGCCCGGCACCGCCCAGTTCCGCATCCGCACCTCACTCCGAGGTGAGTTTCGCCGCAGCGGTTCCCCTGGTTTCGTGGTTAGGGTTACTCGTCGGTTACAACGGCCGTGCCAAGGGAGGACGGATGCGCTCGCCGAAGGACTTCTTCGCGCCCCTTGCCGTGGGGGCGCCCGACCCCGTCCGCGAGATCCCCGCGCTGCCGTCGCGGATGATCCACTTCTTCGACCCCAGCAACGCGAAGATGGCGGCGAAGGTCCCCGACCTGGCCAAGAAGGTCGACGTGCTGCTCGGCAACCTCGAGGACGCCGTGCGCGCGGACCGCAAGGAGGCCGCGCGCCAGGGCCTGGTGGAGATCGCGAAGGCCACCGACTTCGGCTCGACGCAGCTGTGGACGCGGATCAACAGCCTCGACTCGCCGTGGGTGCTGGACGACCTGATCACGCTGGTCACCGAGATCGGCGACAAACTCGACGTGATCATGGTGCCGAAGGTCGAGGGCGCCCAGGACATCCACTACGTCGACCGGTTGCTGGCGCAGCTGGAAGCGCGGGCCGGTCTGCGCAGGCCGCTGCTGGTGCACGCGATTCTGGAGACCGCGAGCGGGGTCGCGAACGTCGAGGAGATCGCCGGCGCGAGCCCGCGCATGCAGGGCATTTCGCTGGGCCCGGCGGACCTCGCCGCGAGCCGCCGCATGAAGACGACGCGCGTCGGCGGCGGGCACCCCGGCTACCTGGTGCGGACCGACCCGGTCGGCGAGGACTTGCACGAAGGCCGCACCACCTACCAGCAGGACCTGTGGCACTACACGGTCGCGCGGATGGTCGATGCCTGCGCGATGCACGGGATCCTGCCGTACTACGGGCCGTTCGGGGACATCCGGGACGTGGTGGCCTGCGAGGACCAGTTCCGCAACGCGTTCCTGCTCGGCTGTGTCGGCACCTGGACGTTGCACCCGGTGCAGGTGGACATCGCGAAACGGGTGTTCTCGCCGGAGCCGAAGGACGTCGCGTGGGCGCGGAAGGTGATCGCGGCGATGGGCGACGGCACCGGCGCGGTCATGATCGACGGGAAGATGCAGGACGACGCCTCGGTCAAGCAGTGCCGGGTGGTCGCGGAGCTGGCGGACAAGCTGGCCGAGCGCGACCCGGAGCTGAAGCAGGCGTACGACGAGGCGACGAAGGAAGCGCTGGCATGAGTGGAGTGAAGCCGCGGCGTTCGGTGCTGTACATGCCGGGCGCGAACGAGCGGGCGCTGGAGAAGGCGAAGACGCTGCCCGCGGACGCGCTGATCCTGGACCTGGAGGACGCGGTCGCCCCGGACGCGAAGGAGGCGGCGCGGGAGCGGGTGTGCGCGGCGGCGGCCTCCGGCGACTACGGCAGCCGCGAGGTGACCATCCGGGTCAACGGACTGGACACCGAATGGCACGACGCGGACCTCCGGGCGGCAGCCCAGGCCGGCCCGGCCGCGGTGGTCGTGCCGAAGGTCAACTCGGCGGCCGAGGTGCACAACATCGAACGCGCGCTGGAGCTCGGCGGGGCGCCCGATTCGACGAAGATCTGGGCGATGGTCGAGACCCCGGTCGCGATGCTGCACGCGGAGGAGATCGCTGCGGCGAGCGAGCGCCTGACGGTGCTGGTGATGGGGACGAATGACCTGGCCAAGGAGCTGCACGCGGAGTTCGTCCCCGGCCGGGCCCCGCTCCTGGGTGGCTTGTCGCTGTGCCTGCTCGCCGCGAGGGCGACGGGCAAGGTCATCCTGGACGGCGTCTACAACGACGTGAAGGACCTGGCCGGCTTCGAGGCGGAGTGCCTGCAGGGACGCCAGTTCGGGTTCGACGGCAAGACCCTCATTCATCCGGGGCAGATCGAGCCGTGCAACCGGGTGTTCGCACCGTCGGACGACGAGGTCGCCCAGGCGCGGAAGATCATCGCCGCGTTCGACGAGGCGAAGGCCGAGGGACGCGGTGTGGTGACCGTGGACGGGCGGATGATCGAGAACCTGCACGTGGAGAACGCGCAGCGGATCCTGGCACTGGCCGAGGCGATCGCCGGAAAGAGCTAGGAAAGCTTTAGCCAACAAGAAAACCGGCACCCGGCAACGAAAGAAGACCCACTACGCCCCAGACCTCCCCCGCCCCCGATCCACAGCCGATCTTTGGTCGCCGACCAGCGGGGTCAAGGCACGCTTTCCCG
>NZ_JBHZEN010000053.1:0-43192 GCF_050958625.1 Amycolatopsis sp. 3B14 | reverse complement strand
GCTCGTTGAGCTGCCGCCGTTCGGCTGCCGGTTGGCAGGACGTCTGCCGCAGCTGGGCCGTCGGCCGCCCTCGGCGCGGCCCGCTAGACCGTCACCGGCAGGTTCTTCAGCCCCCGGATCACGAACTCCGGCCGTCGCTCCGGTTCGGCTGCCAGGCGCAGGCCCGGGAGCCGCTTGGTGAGCGCCGACAGCGCCGCCGCGATTTCGATCCGCGCGAGCGGCGCCCCGATGCAGTAGTGGATCCCCGCGCCGAAGCCCAGGTGCGTGCCGTCGCCGCGGCCGACGTCCAGCGTGTCCGGCTCGGCGAACACCTCCGGGTCCCGCGCGGCCGCGCCGAGCAGCGCGGCGATCTTCTCGCCCTTCGCCACGCGGAAGCCCGCGATCTCCACGTCCTCGGTCGCGGTGCGCTCGAACAGCTGCAGCGGCGAGTCGAAGCGGATCAGCTCCTCCACCGCGGTCGGCATCAGGCCCGGGTCGTCGACGAGACGCTGCCACTGGTCCGGGTGCCGCAGCAGCGCCCAGACCCCGTTGCCGATCACGTTGACCGTCGCCTCGTGGCCGGCCATCAGCAGCAGCACCGCCGTGGCCACCACCTCGTCCTCGGTGAGCTCGGCCCTCAACAGATCGGTGATCAGGTCCTCGCCCGGCTCCCGGCGGCGCCGCTCGGCCAGCTCGCGCAGGAACTCGACGAACTCGGTCGCCGCGCGCTCGGCCGCCACCCGGCCCTCCTCCGGCAGCCCGTACTCGTACATCTTCACGATCGCGTTCGACCACGGCACCAGCCGCGGCCGGTCGGCCTCCGGCACGTCCAGCAGCTCGGAGATCACCGCGACCGGCAGCGGCTGCGCGAGCGCCTCCAGCAGATCGCCCGACCCCGCCTCGGCGATGCCCGCCACCAGGTCGTCCGCCAGCCGCATCACCGTCGGCCGCAACCGCTCGACGTGCCCGCGCCCGAACGCCGACGAGATCGACCGGCGCAGCCGCGTGTGCACCGGCGGCTCGTTCTCCAGCAGCGAGTTGCGGTGCAGCAGGTTGAACGACACGAACTGCTCGGCCGGGCTCGCGTCGGTCCAGATCCGGCCCAGCCCGCGGTGCCGCAGCACCGCCGACGCCGCCGCGTGGGACACCGCGATCGCCAGGCCCAGCCCGTCGTGCCGGTGCACCGGCGCCTGCGCGCGCAGGCGGGCGAACTCCGGGTACGGGTCGGCGAGGAAGGCGGGGTCACGGGGATCGAACACGACCCGAGCCTAATCCCCCGATCCGGCGGGCCGTGCCCGGTTCGGTAGCGTCTGCGGCCTGTAATCCGAGGAGGCGAGATGGGCAAGGGCGCGCGCAAGCGGGGTCCGAAGAAGGACAAGGCACCGAAGGTCCGCGAAGTGTTCGTGGGGCAGCCGTTCGAGGGGCTGGCCGCGGAGCCGGAGCTGATCGCGCTGCGCGAGTTCGTGCCGTCGGCCACCGCGCCGCTGTCCCTTGTGGACGCGGGCGAGCGGAAGATCACGCTGGCCACGGTACTGCCGATGGCCGCGGCCGCGTTCGTGCGCACCGACGGCGAGGTGTTCGTCGGGCTCCAGGTGCAGACCCGCTCCAGCGACGTGAGCCGCGACCTGGGCCGCGCGATCCGCTGGGCGCTGACGGCCGAGCCGGGCGACGTGCTGCCGGTGCCGGACACCACGAGCCCGCCCGCCGACGGCGAGCGCCTGCAGGACCTGCTGGTGGCCGACGCCGAGCTGGACGTCACCCTGCACCCGAACTTCGACTGGTGGCTGCCCGAGGACACCGACCCCAGCGGCGAGGTCAAGGTCTCGCTGGAGCGGGCCAACGAGGCGATCATGCCGACCGAGCGGCTGGGCACCGGCTCGTACTGGGTGCTGGCGGGCGAGAAGGCGCACCTGCGCTGGGTCCGGCCGGAGCCGGAGGGTCGCCTGATGCAAGCGCTTGCGCGGTTGTCCGCGGCGGGTGAGCTGTCGCTCGGCGAGGGCTCCCGCTACGCCGGGTCGTTCCGCGCGCACGGCCTGCTGGTGCCGGTGTGGGACCTGGACCCGGAGGCGCACGCCCGCGAGTGGGCCGAGCCGGCCGAGCAGCTGGGCGCCCGCCTGGAGGAGGCACTGAAGTCGGTGGACGCCGAGCCGCTGACCGCCGCCGAGCGCCGTGCCCGCGACGGCCTGGTCGGCAGGCAGCTGACGCTCCGCTAATGATCCTGCACCTCTGCGCGGCCGCGGAGTGGACGGGCGCGGACTACCGCGCCCCGTCCCTGGACACCGTCGGCTTCATCCACTGCTCCGACCCGGGCACCGTGGCGATCCCGGCGAACGCGCTCTACCGCGGCCGCACGGACCTGGTGCTGCTGGAGATCGACCCGGCGCGGCTGGACGTCCCGCTGCGCTGGGAGGCCGGCGACCCTCCGCATCGGGAGGGAATCCTCTTCCCGCACGTCTACGGCCCGATCCGCGCCGAAGCCGTGGTGGCGGTGCACCCCTTCCCGCCGAACGCGGACGGCGTCTTCGAGCTGCCGCCGCGCCTCGCGCAACGAGACCCCCGCTGAGGCGTCCACCTCAGAGCACGCCGGACAACCTGAGGGGGCCGTCATGCGTGGACTCGGCGAAGGGGTAAGACATACAGCCGAGGGAGGCGATACGGTGACCTCGGCCGCGTCGGCCATCGCCTGGGGAGGCGGCCGCGCGGCGGGGAGGGGGTCAGCGGTGAGCGACGAGCTGGCGGACTTCGGAGAGTTCGTCCAGGCGAGCCTGCCCGGGCTGCTCCGATACGGCCACGCGCTCACCGGCAACCCGCACGACGCGGCCGACCTGGTGCAGACCGTGCTGGAGAAGATCGGCTCCCGCTGGACCCACGTGCAACGCAAGACGGCCGACCCGCTGGCCTACGTCCGCCGTGCGATGGCGAACGCGCACATCAGCCGCTGGCGGCGGCTGAAGCGGGAGAGCCTGGTCGCCGACCTGCCCGAGCAGCGCACCGCCGAACCGGTGGACCCGTTCGAGCACGAGCCGCTGTGGCAGGCCCTGCGCGAACTGCCGCCGCGACAGCGCGCGGTCATCGTGCTCCGCTACTACGAGGGACTGTCCGAGGCCGAGATCGCCGCCTCGCTCGGCGTCAGCGCCGGCACGGTGAAGAGCCAGGCCAGCAAGGCGATCGCGACGCTGCGGACCAAGATCGGTTCGATCTCCGGAGGGAGGGACGACTGGTGAACCCCGACGACGAGCTCGGCGACGAGCTGCGGCGGTTGTTCGACGACGACCGGCTGGCGATCAGGCCCGCGCCGGGCGCCGAGAGCGCCATCGTCCGCGGCGCCCGCCGTCGGCGTCGCCGCCGCACCGCCGTCGCCGCCTCCGGGGGTGTCCTCACCGCAGCCCTGCTCGTCACCGCCGGTCTCGTCGCCACGCGTCAGGACCCCGGCGTCCACCAGGCCGCCCAGCCCACGACGGCCGCCCCGACGACGACCTCCGAGGCGCCCGGGCCGGTCGTGGTGCCACCGTCGTTCCCCGAACTGCCCACCCAGTCGTCGGCGCCGTCGTCGACCACCACGGTCCTGCCCGCGCCCCCGCCTGCCGGCACGTCCACGCGTTCGCCGTCGAGCAGCAGCCGCACGACCGTGCGCCCGGAGCCCGCGGCCGTGGTCCTCGGCCCCACCGGCTACGGGCCGCTGCGGCTGGGGATGAGCTTCGACGAGGCCAAGGCGACCGGGCTGCTCGCCGACGCGGGCACGGCGCCCGCCGAATGCACCACCTACCGGCTCACCGAAGGCACGGCGAACGTCGCGTCGGTGACGATTTCGCCGACCGGGGGAGTGGTGGTCTTCACCGCGACCGGCGCGCGCACGCCGGAAAAAGTCGGCGCCGGTTCCACGGTGGCCGAACTGAGGACTGCCTATCCTGATTTGACTGCCGGCGCGGGGAATTACAGCGCCGCCGCCGGATCGGGCGCCAACTACACGTTCTACGTCGATTCCGCGGAAACCGTCGTGCGCTGGGAACTGGTCGCCCCGCCGGGCTGCTGACACGAAAAGAGCCCGGGCCGCGGCCCGGGCTCTCGTGCGCTCCGCGGTATGGCGGTCCTACAGGGCGCCACCGGCGACCGGCGGCATGTCCGCGTTGCCGTCGTCGCCGACGGACTCGCGGGCCAGCCAGTTCTCCACCTCGAACATGTTGCCGTTGGCGCGCTTGACCACGTTGACCAGTGTGGACATCTTCGACACCTCCTCGACCTGCTCCTTGAGGAACCACTGGAGGAACTGCTCGCCCTGGTAGTCGTCCTCGGCGCGGGCGGCCTTCATCAGGGTGCGGAAGTCGGCCGTGACCTCCTTCTCCTGCTCCAGCGCGAGCTCGACCAGCTCGAGCGGCTCCGCGAAGTCGTTGCGGACCTCGCCGGTCGGCGGGATGTCCACGTGGTGGTCGGTGTCGATCAGGTACTGCACGATCGCCAGCGCGTGGTTCCGCTCCTCCACCGCCTGGCGGTAGAAGTGCTTGGCCAGCTGGGGCAGGTCCGCGTTGTCGAACCAGACCGCCAGCGCCACGTACTGCTGGGAAGCGTGGAACTCGTTCTGCACCTGCTGCTGCAGGAGCTCGTAGAACTTGGAGCGCGGTTCTTTCTTCAGCATCGCCATGACTCAAGAATAGGCCATTTTGCTGATCGTTAACCCCGTGGGCCTGGTGATTCCGATTTCGTTTGGGTAGGCTTACCGAGATTAGGAAGTGCTTATTCAGCTTAGCCTTTCCTAATTACCCGATCGGGTCACGAACAATGGGGCAGGACATGCAGCGCGGCCCGCCCCGGCCCGATCCCAGCTCGGAACCGGCGATGGCGAGCACCTCGATGCCGGCGTCCGCCAGCCGCGCGTTGGTCTCCACGTTGCGCTCGTAGCCGACCACCACGCCGGGCGCGAGCGCCAGCGTGTTGTTGCCGTCGTCCCACTGCTCGCGTTCCGCGGTCACCGGGTCGAGACCGGTGTCGATCACCCGCAGCTTCTCGATGCCCATCGCCTCCGCCGCCGCGTGCAGGAACGGCTCCGGGCCGTCCACGCGCAGCGAGCCGTCGCCGTCCGGGCGCAGCGTGAAGGCCACCAGTTCGTCGCGCGCCAGCGGGTACATCACCACGGCGTCCGGCGCGACCATCGTGCAGACGGTGTCCAGGTGCATGGTGGCCCTGGCCTGCGCGATCGGCACCGCGAGCACGGTGTGGGCGATGTCGTCGGCGAACAGCGAGCGCGCCAGCGACTCCGCGCCGGCGGCCGTGGTGCGTTCCCCGATGCCGACGGCCAGCACGCCGGGCGCGAGCAGCAGCACGTCGCCACCCTCGACGGGCGCCGAATGGGCGCCGTACGCGCGCGAGGCGTGGGAGAACCGCGGGTGGTAGGCGTAGATCAGGTCGAGCAGCGCGGTCTCGCGGCGGCGGGCGGGCATGGCCAGCGACGAGATCGCCACCCGGTCGCCGATCCACACCGACGAATCGCGGGTGAACAGCAGGTTCGGCAGCGGGTCGACCGCGAAGTCGTGCGGGTGGTGGATCTTGCGGACCAGCGACGCGCCCTCGGCGGCGGGCAGCTCCTCGAACGTCAGGCCGGCCATCAGCACCTCGGCCAGCGTCGCTGCGTCCACAGCGGACAGGTGCGAGCGCAGCGCGTCCCCCAGGTCCTCGCCGAGGCGCCGGTCGTCGACCGCGGCATGCACCCCGGCCGCGTGCGCCCGAGGGTCGGTCAGCGCCTCGCGCAGCACCTCGGCCAGCAGGAGCACCTCGACGCCGCGGCCGCGGAGCACCTCGGCGAACGCGTCGTGCTCCTCCTGGGCGCGGCCGACCCACGGGATCGAGTCGAACAGCAGCTTGTCGTTGTTGCGCGGGGTGAGCCTCGTGAGCTCGTTGCCCGGCCGGTGGAGCAGGACGGCGCGCAGCGGCCCGACCTCGCTGTCCACCCTGGGGGTTTTGGTGGTCACGCGCTGAGCGTAGTGCTCAGGGCAGCCAGCTGACGTGTCCGCGGAGCAGCGAGTACCCGACGAACGAGACCACGTCGAGCAGGGTGTGCGCGACGATCAGCGGCACCAGCCGGTTGGTCCGCTGCCACACCCGGCCGAACACCAAGCCCATCACCAGGTTGCCGACGAACCCGCCGAAGCCCTGGTAGAGGTGGTAGGACCCGCGTAGCACGGCGGCGGCGAACAACGCGGTGTTCTCGCGCCAGGCCAGCTGCCGCAGCCGGGTCAGCAGGTAGCCGACCACCAGCACTTCCTCGGCGAAGGCGTTGCCGAACGCGGACAGCGTCAGCGCGATCGGGCGCCACCACGTGTCGTCCAGCCGGGACGGGACGACGGCGAGGTTGAAGCCGAGCTTCCAGCCGACGAAGTACAGCACCAGCCCCGGGATGCCGATCAAGGCGGCCAGTCCGGCGCCCCACAGAACGTCCCGGCCGGGCCGGGTGCGGTCCAGGCCCACCTCGGCCAGCTTCATCCCGCCGCGCCACAGCAGGTACGCGCCGAGGGCGCCCCAGCCGACGAGCTGCACCGCGGACAGCAGCTGGGCGAGCAGGTCCAGCAGGTCGGCCGCGCGCTGCGGGACGTTGAGCGCGACGCTCTGGTCGGACAGCGGTTCGGGCTGCAGGAGCGAGTCGATCAGCGACAGCAGGCTGCGCGCGCCGGACAGGCCGAGCGTGATCGAGAAGACGACGACCAGCTCGATCTTCAGCCGCCGCGCGGTCCCGGCGTCCACCGGTTCGGGCATCGCGGGACGTTCGGGGCGGAGCCAGGAGCTGAGCACGTCCGCACGCTACCGTCTGCGGACATGGCCAAGATTGCGACCGCTGACCGCGTCGACCGTGCCGAACTGCTGGAGTTCCTCCGCCCCCGGCACCGCGCGATCCTGATGACCACCCGTGCCGACGGCACCCCACAGCTGTCGCCGGTCACCGCGGGCATCGACCCCGAGGGCCGGTTCGTCGTGGCGACCTACCCGCAGCGCGCGAAGACGCGCAACGCCCGCCGCAACCCGGCGGTTTCGGCGTGCGTGATCTCGGACGAGTGGAACGGGCCGTGGGTGCAGTTCGACGGCCAGGCCGAGGTGCTGGACGTGCCCGACGCGGTCGAGCCGCTGGTCGAGTACTTCCGGTCGATCTCGGGCGAGCACCCGGACTGGGACGAGTACCGCGAGGCGATGGTCAGGCAGAACAAGAGCCTGATCCGCGTGACGATCGAGCGGTGGGGACCGATCGCCACCGGCGGTTTCCCGCCGGAGCTCGGCTAGGGCTGCACGCGCACCTGGTTCTTCGCCAGGAACGGGCAGCCCACCAGGCGTCGCAGTTCGGTGCTCAGCTGGGCCGGGCTGTGCACCGGCTTGGCGAAGGCCAGGCGCACGTCGTGGTCGCCGTCGCCGGACTCGACGCGCAGCCGCAGCCCGAACTGGTCCAGGCCGAGCGGGCGGATCCGGCCGCCGCGCAGCTCCTCGGGGATGTGCCGGGCGAGCTGGCCGACGACGTCGGCGTGATCGGTCTCCAGGTGCCGCAGCCAGCCGGATTCGTAGCCGGTGAACGGGTCCGGCGCGGCGGCGTTGAACACGTGCGGCCGCAGCGAGTGGGTGCCCTCGGCGTCGGCGAGGACGAGCGAGGCCGGCGTGAGGCGCAGCAGGCTCAGGCCGTGACCGAGGTCCAGCAGGCGCGGATCGGGCCGCGTCTCGGCGATCGACAGCGCCCTGGCGCGGGCCGACTCCGGGCTGAGGTGTCGCAGCCAGCCGGTGATCCAGAGCAGCCCGCGGATGGGTTCCCGCAGGTCGACGGGCGCGTGGTCGGCGAGTTCGAACACGACGGCCAGCTCGCCGCGGTCCGCCTCGCGGGTGCGGGTCAGCAGCGGGTGGTCGTCGGGCAGCAGGACGCTGACGCTGCCGCTCGGGTGGACGTGGTGCAGTTCGGGCACCACGCGGTCGTTGCCGGTCGGGTCGCCCGCGGTCGGCAGGAGCGCGCCGGGGCCGTTCCGCACGGCGATGGTCTTCGCGCGCTCGGCGGGGCTGGGTGCGGGCGGACGTCGGATCTCGGTCACTGGCCACCTCCTACTTAGGTGAGCCTAACCTGAGTGACGGAGGAAGGGAAGTGGATCAGTAACGTTCCCCGTTGCCATTCCGACTGGCGGACCGTGGAATTCACCCGGCAGCGTGTCTACGAGCCGCACCTCGGCGAACCGGCGGCGACCGATCCGCTCGAGGTCGAGATCGTCGAGAAGACGCGTGGTCGCCTGATCACGTCGAGCGTGCTTTACGCCCTCCCGGTCGCACTGGCGGTCCTGTTCCGGCTCACCGGTCCCGCGGTCTGGACGGTGACCGCGGTGCTCACCGTGCTGGCGGCGTTGTCGGTGTGGACGCTGGCCTGCCGGATCCGGCCGCTGGGCCGGCTGCTCCGGATGCCTGCCGCCGTCCTCACGCCGGGGCCGGGGCACCTGTTGGTGTCGGACCGGACGGTGAGCATCGCGTTGCCCGGGCCGCAGCCGCGCTGGGTCGTCGCGCGGATGCCCCGCTCGAAGCGGCTCCTGCTGGCGCGCGAGCGCCGCGTGTTCATGCTCGGGCCGGACGCGCGCGGCCGGCTCGTGTTGCGGGTGCCGGGCAGCATCATCGGGCAGTTCGGCCGCGTGCGGACCGCACCCGCGCCCGGATCCCGGGATCCCGGTGAGGTCGCACCGGACGCGGTGGTGATCGCGTTCGTCCGTGAACTCCGGCTACGGGCGGCGCTCGTGTCCACGGCCTTCCTGGTCGCCGGAGCGTTCGTGTGGGTGCTCGCCGAAGCGGGCGCGGAGGCGTTCGGCTTCCCGCGCCCGAACGGCGTGACGGCCGTGTTCTGCGTGGCCTACGCCTTGCTCGGTGTCGCCCGGCCAGTGCAGGTCCGGAGCATCGCACGGGCGGTGCGCACCCAGCCGTGGACCGAACTCGGCGTCACCCTGGACACACCGGTCGAACCACACGCCACGGGCACCGGGAACGCGATGGGGCGGGTGACCCTGCCCGGCGGGCGGGTCGCGCGGGTTCGGTTCGGGCGCCAGCCGCTCGACCTGCTGGTCAACGTGCGCGAGACGCAGCGACTGTGGGTGCTGGGCGTGCCGGAGCGGGGCCGCAAGCTCGTGGCCGGGGTGCCAGGTCACCCGGTGCTCGGGCACGTCCGGCTGGACTGAGGTAACGCCGGTGGCCGCTTGATCGACTCGGAGGTGTGGAACCCACCCAGGAGCGCGTGCTCGTCCACGAGCCGCACCACGGCGAACCGGCCGCGACGGACTCGCTCGAACTCGAGATCGTCTCCAAGCAGCGCAACCGCCTGATCAACTCGATGGTCGTCTACGTGGTCGGGGGCGGTCTGGTGGCGGCGCTGGACCCCGGCCCGTCTTCGGCCGGCTTCGCGGCGATCCTCGCCGCCGTCACCGTCCTCCAGTTGTGGCTGTTGTTCTTCCGGGTGCTGCCGTGCCGCAAGCTGCTCGCCTACCCGGCGGTCCTGCTCACCCCGGGCCCGGGGCAGTTGCTGGTGTCCGGGTCCAAGGTCAGCGTCGCGCTGCCCGGGCCCGAGCCGCGCTGGCTGGTCGTTCGGCTGCCCGCCTCGAAGCGGATCCTGCTGGCCGGGTTGCGGCGCCTCTACTTCATCGGCCCCGACCCGCGCGGCCGCGTGCTGGTCGGGCTGCCCGGCGGGATGAACGGCCGGTTCGGACGGATCCGGACGGCGCCCGAGCCGGGTTCGGTGGAATCGGCCGAGCAGTCGCGGCCGCTGGTGGCGGCCCTGCGGGACCCGGTGGTGACCACCTTCCTGCGCGAGGTCCGGCTGCGGTCGTGGGGGATGGCCGGGTTCTTCGTGCTGCTCGCCGCCGGGATCTGGGCCGTGGGCAACCTCGTCTTCGACCTGCCCGCGACCGGCACGTTCACGACGATCCTCGCCGTCGTCTACGCCGCGACCGGGCTGCTCATGCCGGTCCGCGTCGCCACCCTGTCCTCGGCCGTGCGGGAGCAGCCCTGGCAGGAACTGCACGCCACGCTCGACACCGCGATCACGCCGGGCGCCTCGGGCGCGGTCGGCAAGGCGGCGGGCCGCGTGTTGCTCCCCGATGGTGAGGCCGTGGTCCGGTTCCAGCGGGTGCCGCTCGACCTGCTGGTCAATGTGCGCGACACGCAGCGCCTGTGGGTGCTCGGTGCGCCGGAACGCGGCCGTCGCGTAGTGGCCGGGCTGCCCGGGTATCCCGTTCTCGCGTTGGTGAACCTCCGGTGAACTGTCCGGGGGGCGTACGCGTTTGTCCGGTTCCCGTACGCTACTAGCGTGTCCCATGTGTCAAGCGCTGTGGAACTCACGCCCCCCGGCCCCCGCGGAATTCCGCCCCTCTTCGCGCGGCTCGTAGACGACTCGGCGCTCTTCCCGCCCGGAACGGCCACCATGCCGGACGCGCTGCGGAACTACCTGGCCGGCCGCGAGGGCGACCACGCGGGCCTGCTCGGTGTGTTCCTGTGCCAGGCGTCCCGCCTGCCGGAGCTGATCACCGAGCTGATCAAGATCAAGCCGAAGCAGCCGCTGCCGCTGTCGCTGATCATCGACACCGGTCTCGGCGGCGTGCCGAAGGCGATCTCGATCGTCGAGTCCCGCAGCGAGCTGCTGTCGCTGCGCATGGTCGAGATGCCGGCGCCCTCGGACGTCGACGAGGTGTGGCTGGAGCGCGTTTCGGAGTTCGTGCCAGAGGACGTGATCCGCGTGGTCGAGCCGCGGCGCGGGGTGGGCTGGCTGGACGGCGTGCGGCGCGTGATCGAGCACGGCAGCTGGCCCAAGATCCGCTGCGGCGGCCAGTCCAGTGAGAACTTCCCCAGCGTCGACGAGGTCGCCGACTTCCTCGCCGTCCTGTCCGGCTCGCCCGGCGCCTCCTTCAAGGCCACCAACAGCCTGCACCGTGCGGTCCGGCACGACGACCCGGACAACGGCATCGCCCACCACGGTTTCCTGAACCTGCTCGTCGCGGTGGCCCGCAGCCTGTCCGGTGGGGACGTCCGCGAGGCGCTCGCCTCCACCGACGGCGAGGCGCTCGCCGCGGAGGCGAAGTCGCTGTCCGAGCCGGCCGCGAAGGCGGTGCGCGCGCTGTTCGCGTCCTACGCCTGCGACAGCTTCGAGGCTCCGGTCGCCGACCTCGAGGCGCTCGGCCTGCTGTAGTGACCGCCGAAGGCTCGCTGACCCTCGACCGCGGCCTGGCGTTGCTGCAGGCCGTGGCCGACGCCGACGGCGACGCGGCGACGATTTCGGAGCTGGCGACCGCGATCGGCGCCAGCCGTGCCGCGGTCTACCGGCTGCTGGTGCCGCTGTCCGCGCGCGGCCTGGTGTGGCGCGACGGCAGCAAGGTCCGGCTGGGCATCGGCGTGCTGCGGCTGGCCGGGCAGGTCGTCCCGCAGCTGCGCGAGGCGGCCCGGCCGGCCCTGCGCGAGCTGGCGGAGAAGGCAGGCGCGACCGCCTACCTGTCGATCGCCGAGGGTGATCTGGTCGAGCCGGTCGTCACGGTCGAGCCCTCGTGGACGGACTTCCACGTGTCCTACCGGGTCGGCGCGCGCCACCCGATCGGTGTCGGCGCCGCCGGGAAAGCGCTGACCCTGCGTCGCGGCAGCCGCGGCTGGGCGGCGGTCACCGGCGAACCGCAGCGCGGGACCTCGGGGGTCGCCGCGCCGGTGCGGGGCGTGCCGGGCCTGCGCGCGGCGGTCGGGGTGATCGCGCTGGGGCCGCTCAACGCGGACACCGTGGGCCCCCAGGTGGTCGCGGCCGCCGCCGCGGTCGCCGAGGTCCTGCGCGGGGACTAACGGGCGCGGCGGTACTCGGCGGCCGCTGCCTCGTACTTCCGGTGCTCGGCCGCGTGGTCCGGCGCGTCGTCCGGGTCGGCCGAGCTGACGAACTCCTGGAGCGCCAGGTTCGCGCCCACCGCCAGTTCACCGGCCCGCGCGAGCATTCCCTTCTCGTAGCGGTTGATCGCGGCGTCCAGCGTGGGCTCGTCAGCGATCGCGTGCGCCAGTTCCGCGCCGTCGAGCAGGGCCAGGTTCGCGCCGAACCCGCCGAACGGGGCCATCACGTGCGCCGCGTCGCCGAGCAGGGTCACGCCCGCGGTGTGCGGCCAGGTCAGCGGCGCCGGCAGGACGTGGATCGGCCGCTCGACGACGGCGTCCCAGTCGGTCAGCGCAGGCCGGAAGACGTCGGCCCAGTGGGCGAACTCGTCGAGCAGGAAGCGCTTCACTGCCTTGGGATCGTGCACCGCGATGCGGTCGCCGCGCACCACCAGGTAGCCGCGGATGAGGCCGTTGCTGTTGCGCTGCAGGATGATGCCGTGTCCGTCGCCGTCGTTGGCGAACATCTGCCCGGCGCCGGTCAGCGCGGCGACCCCGGGGTGGCGGGTGTCGACGTCGTCGAAGCGGACGTCGAGGAAGCTGACGCCGGTGTATCTCGCGGTGGCGTCGGTGACCAGCGGCCGGACCCGGGACCAGGCGCCGTCCGCGCCGATCACCAGGTCGGTTTCGGTGGCCGGGCCGTCGGCGAACTCCAGCCGGTGCCTGCCGCCGCCGAGCGGGACGGCGCGGACCAGCTTGTGTCCCCAGTGGACGGTGCCGGGTTCGACACTCGACGCCAGCAGCGCACGCAACTGGCCGCGGTCGATCTCCGGGGCCGCGAGGTCGTCGTCGGCGGGCACGAAGGCATTGAGGACCGTGCCGTGGTGGTCGAGCCGGCTCCCGGCCTGTGACTCGGGACGGGACAGCGCCAGGAACTCGTCCAGCAACCCGGCGTCCGACATGGCGATCTGCCCGGTGTCGGCGTGCAGGTCGAGGCTGCCGCCCGCGTCCCGGGCGTCCACGGCGGCGTCGGCGTCGTACACGGTGACCTCGATGTCGTGGCGCTGGAGGACGCGGGCGCAGAGCAGGCCGCCGGGGCCGGCTCCGATGATCGTGATTCGTGCGGTCATGGTTACTTCTCCTATCTACTGAACGGGCGGTCGGTCAGTGGATAGGCTAGCTGAACGGGCGGTCGGTCAGCAAGTAAACTGGGCACATGGCCACGAGGGAGGACCGGCGCAGCGGCGCCGAGACGCGAGCCGAGATCCTGCGCGTCGCGCTGCGGTTGTTCATCGAGAAGGGGTACGAGGGCACCTCGACCAGGGATATCAGCACCGCGCTCGGCATCACGAAGTCGGCGCTCTACTACCACTTCCCAAGCAAGGAGGCGATCGTCACGAGCCTCCTGACCGAGCGCCGGAAGGAGCTCGCCGAGCTTGTCGAGTGGATCCGCGCGCAGCCGGCGTCACCCGATCTGCTGCGCCGGGCCGCGCTGCGCTGGATCGACGGCACGACGTCCGAGCGGCTCGACGGCATGCGGCTGATGCACGCCAACGGCCCCGTGCTGCGGAAATTGCTCGACGACGGCGCCGACGTGCGATCGGAGTTCGAGCAGGTCGTCGACCTGCTCGTGCCCGGCGACGCCACCCCGGCCGACCGGCTGCTGGTGCGGATGGCCTTCGACACCGTGGGCGCCGCGCTGCTGGCCGCCCAGCGGACGGACGCGAGCCCCGAAGACGTGCTGGCCGCGGCCCGCCGGGCGACGATCGCGTTGACGGGCTAGGCGAACGCCTGCACGAGCGCCAGCAGCGCGAACACCGCGAACGCGAACCCGGCGATGCGCTGCAGCAGCTTCGGCTTGAGGCGGCCCCGCACCTTGTGCCCGATGAACACCGCGACCGCGGCCACCGTGATCAGCGCGAGCAGCGAGCCGGCGCCGACCATCAGCGGGTGCCCGTAGCGGGCGCTCAACCCGGCAGTCGCCAGCTGGGACGCGTCGCCCCATTCGGCGGCGAACAGCACGCCGAACGAGGTGGCCGCCGAGCGCAGGAACGTCACCGGCTTCACGCCCTGCCGGGCCGCGTCCTCGCCGCTCTCGTCGGCCGTCGAGAAGCCTTCGCGCAGCAGCAGGACGGCCCCGAGCCCGAACAACGCGGCGACGACCGCCGCGACCAGGCTCTCCGGCAGCAGCGTCAGCGCGCGGCCGAAGAGCACCGCGATCGTGGATTGGACGGCGAACGCCACGGAAACCCCGACGAGGACCGGCCACGCGCGGAAACGGGTGGTCAGCACGAGGGTGGCGATCATCGTCTTGTCCGGCAGCTCCACGGCCAGGACAAGGACGTACGCGCTGAGCAGTGCCAGCAGTGCGGTACTCACGGTGATTTCCACTCCCCTTTCACTGCAACGATAAAGGGGAGCGCCGGCAATTGCCAGCAGATCGGTTTCGCGAATTGCCGGTTTTCGGCTCGCCAGAATTATTTCTGGCTCGGGCGCAGATTTTTCTTCGCCGCGCCGAAACCTGCCTTGAGCTGGGCAGAACCGGTCCGCTCCAGCCACTGGGCGAAGGTCATCAGCGCTGGTTGGAGCGCTCGTAACGCGGCGATGTCGACGGGCGGCTCGGGGTTGTTGTTGAGGTATTCGTAACCCTGGGCGAAGCGTGGATTCACGCGACGCAACTCGTCGATCGGGAGCTGTTCGTAGGGCACTGTGACGCCGATCGCCGCGCTGATGGCCGCGGCCACCTCGCCCGGGGTCAGCGCGTCCCCGGCGAGGGTCAGCGTGCGGCCGTCGAGCCGCCCCGCGAACCCGTCCGCAGCGAACGCGGCGATGTCGTCCAGTGCGATCAGCTGCTGCCGGACGTGCGGCGCGAGCGCGGTCCGCAGAGCGCCGTCCCGCAGGCCGAACAGCGGGTTCAGGTAGTTCTCCATGAACGACGACGGCCGCAGGATCGTGTACGGCATCCCGCTCGCCGCCAGGTACTGCTCGACCTCCCACTTCGCCGCCTGGAACACGTCGGCCGCGAGGGCCGAGCTGTAGACCAGGCGCCGTACGCCGGCCCGCCGCGCGACGTCGACGACCAGTTTCCCGGCGCGGACCTCGTCCTGTCCGGGCGCCAGCGGTCCGGGGTGCACGCTGAACACGCCGTAGGCGCCCGCCGCCGCGGCGGTCACCGAACTCTCGTCTTCCAGGTCGCCGCGCACCACCTCGGCGCCCGCGGCAGCCAGGTCCCGGGCCCGTGCCGGGTCGCGGGTGAGCGCCCGCACCCGCCAGCCGTCGGCCAGCAGCCGCCGCGCGACCGCCCCGCCCTGCTGCCCGGTGGCTCCGGTGACCAGTACCAGCTCGTTCATGACTTCCTCCCAGAAGCGGGGCGCACGCCCCGGTTAATCCGGAAGATACGGAACGATCGCCCCGCTTGTCAAAGCCGTGTCGGTGACCGGGACCTAGGTCCCGGCAAGATCAGGACCCCGGGACCTGATGCCGGGCGGGGGAACAGAGCAGTCTGAATGACGTGGACGTGCTCCAGCTGGCGCGGTGGCAGTTCGGGATCACCACCGTCTACCACTTCCTCATGGTCCCGCTCACCATCGGACTGTCGGTCCTCGTCGCGGGGATGCAGACCGCGTGGGTCCGCACCGGTGAGCAGCGCTACTACAAGATGACCAAGTTCTGGGGGAAGCTCCTGCTGGTCAACTTCGCCATGGGCGTGGTGACCGGCATCGTCCAGGAGTTCCAGTTCGGGATGAACTGGAACGCATACTCCCGCTTCGTCGGTGACGTGTTCGGGGCGCCACTGGCGATGGAGGGCCTGGTCGCCTTCTTCGTCGAGTCGACGTTCCTCGGCCTGTGGATCTTCGGCTGGGACCGGCTGCCGAAGAAGGTGCACCTGGCTTGCGCCTGGGCGTTCTCGCTGGCCACGATCGCCTCCGCGTACTTCATCCTCGCCGCGAACTCGTGGATGCAGCACCCGGTCGGCGCCGAGATCGTCGACGGCAAGCCGACGCTCAACTCGATCTGGGCGGTGCTCACCAACAACACCGCGCTCGCCGCGATCCCGCACACCATCGCCGGCGCGTTCTCGGTCGCCGCCGCGTTCCTCGTCGGCATCGCCGCATGGCACCTGTGGCGCAAGCGCAAGACCGACGACGAGCACCGCGCGGTGTGGCGGTCGTCGATTCGCCTGGGCGGCTGGACCGGCATCGTCGCGTTCGCCGTGCTCGCCATCACCGGCGACGTCCAGGGCAAGCTGATGTTCGAGCAGCAGCCGATGAAGATGGCCTCGGCCGAGGCGCTCTGCCACACCGAGCAGCCCGCCAGCTTCTCGATCATCGCGGTCGGCGACGTCACGTCGGAGAACTGCGAGGACGTCAAGACGTTCAACGTGCCGGCGCTGCTGTCCTTCCTGGCGCACAGCGACTTCACCACCGAGGTCAAGGGCGTCGAGGACCTCGTCACCGAGTACCAGGCGCGTTACGGCACGAACTACCCGGACGACCCGCAGCTCGGCGAGCTGGCCGGCAAGCCGATCGACTACGTGCCGAACCTCCCGGTGACCTACTGGGGCTTCCGGATCATGATCGGCTTCGGTGCGATCTCGGCGGGCACCGGACTGCTGGCGCTCTGGCTGACGCGCAAGAACAAGATCCCGGACACCAAGTGGTTCCCGCGCCTGGCGTTGCTGAGCATCGCGACGCCGTTCATCGCGAACAGCGCGGGCTGGATCTTCACCGAGATGGGGCGGCAGCCGTTCGTCGTGGTGCCCAATCCGTCCGGTGTGGACGGTGTGTGGATGTTCACCGCGCAAGCGGTGTCGCGGATCTCCACCGGTGAGGTGTGGACCTCGCTGATCGCACTGACCACCTTGTACGCCGTGCTCGGCGTGGTCGAGGTGTTCCTGATCCGCAAGTACGTCCGCGGCGGCATCGAGGGTGTGATCCCGCCCAAGTCCGATCACGACCAGGAGGGCAAGGATGAGCTTGCCTTCGCCTACTAGGGAACGGCCATGACCCTGGAAACCATCTGGTTCTGCATCATCGTGCTCTTCTGGCTGGGGTACCTGTTCCTGGAGGGCTTCGACTTCGGCGTCGGCATGCTGCTGCCGATCCTCGGCCGCGACAACACCGAGCGGCGGGTCATGATCAACACGATCGGCCCGGTGTGGGACGGCAACGAGGTCTGGCTGATCGTCGCGGCAGGCGCGATGTTCGCCGCCTTCCCCGGCTGGTACGCGTCGTTGTTCTCGGCCACCTACCTGCCGTTGCTGCTGGTGCTGCTCGCGCTCATCGGCCGCGGGGTCGCGTTCGAGTACCGCGGCAAGGTCGACTCGGAGCGCTGGCGGCGCAACTGGGACCGCGTGATCATGATCGGCTCGTGGGTCCCGCCGCTGGGCGTCGGGCTGCTGCTGACCACCACGGTCCTCGGGCTGCCGCTCGACGAGCACGGCAACCGGATCGGCGGTGCGTTCGAGGCGGTGCGCTGGGACACACTGCTCGGCGCGCTCGCCGTCGTCGGGTTCGCGCTGGTGCACGGCGCGGCGTTCCTGGCTCTGAAGACCGCGGGGGACCTGCGGGAACGGGCGCGGCTGTTCGCCATCCGCGCGCTGCCGGTCGCGTTGCTGCCGCTGTTCGCCCTGCTGGCGGTCGTCCAGTGGCGCGAGGGTGCACTGTGGACACTCGTGGCGCTCGCCGTCGCGGTGGTGGCCGCGGTGGTGGCCTGGCGCAAGCTGGTGGCGGACCGGGACGGGCAGGCCTTCGCCGCGCTCGGCGTCACGATCGCCGCGGCCGTGGTCACCCTGTTCGGCGCGCTCTACCCGGACGTGCTGCCCTCGACGCTCGACCCGGCGAACTCGCTGACCGTCGCGGAAACCGCGTCCAGCCCGTACACCCTCGAGGTGATCACCTGGGTCGGCGCGTTCGGCGCCCCGGCCGTGCTGGTCTACCAGGGCTGGACGTACTGGGTGTTCCGCAAGCGGATCAGCGCCGCCCACATCCCGCCGGTGCACACCCCATGAGCTTTCCCGGACGCTCCGTCCTTCCCGCACCGGTGTCCACAACGGACACCACGCGTCCGGGAAAGGGTCCGCTCGGCGCGCTGCCCCTGTTGTCCGCGGCCGCGCGCCGGGCGCTCGCCCTCTCCGGTCTGCTCGCGCTCGGCAACGCCGCGGCGCTGGTCGCGCAGGCCTTCCTGCTCGCCTCGGTCTGCGCGGCGGTGGTCGCCGGGCACGGCGTCGGCACCGGTCAGCTGGTCGCTCTCGGCGGGGTGGTCGTAGCCCGTGCGCTGGTCGCGTGGGCGCTGCGGGTGGTCGCCGCGCGGGCCGCGGCCGGGGCCAAGGAAGAACTGCGGGCGAAGGTCGTCGACCACGCGCTGCGGCTCGGTCCGGAGTGGATCGCGCGGCGCGGGCCGGGCGAGCTGACCGCGCTCACCACCAAGGGCCTGGACGCGCTCGACGCCTACTTCACCGACTACCTGCCCGCGCTGGTCACCGCCGCGGTGGTGCCGCTCGGCGCGGGCGCGGCCGTGTTGTTCGCCGACTGGCCGTCCGCGGTGATCATCGCGCTGACCGTGCCGTTGCTGCCGCTGTTCGCGATCCTCGTCGGCAAGTACACCGCGGACCGCTCGGCCGCCGCGAGCGACGCGCTGCAGCGGATGTCCGGCCACCTGCTGGAACTCGTGCGCGCGCTGCCGGTGCTGGCCGCGTTCCGCCGCGCGGAGGCGCAGGCCGAGGCGGTGCGGCGGGTGTCCGAGAAGCACCGGCAGGCGACCCTGAAGACGTTGAAGGTCGCGTTTTCCTCGGCGTTCGTGCTGGAACTGGCCGCGACGCTGTCGGTGGCGCTGGTCGCCGTGGTCATCGGCGTGCGGCTGGTGGGCGGCGACCTGTCGCTCGCGATCGGGCTCGGCGTGCTGATCCTCGCGCCGGAGTGCTACCAGCCGCTGCGCGCGGTGGGCGCGGCCTTCCATGCCAGCGAGGACGGGGTCGAGGCGGTCCGCCGCGTCACCGATGTGCTCGCCGAACCGGTCGCGCCGGAGGGCACCGCGATCCCCGGCCGCGGGGAGGTGCGGGTCGAGGGTCTGCGGGTGGCGCGTCGCGGCGGTTTCGCGCCGGACGGCGAGACGTTCACACTGCGGCCGGGCACGCTGACCCGGCTCGATTCGCCGAGCGGCGCCGGCAAGTCGACCACGCTCGCCGTCCTGCTGGGCTTCGTGCGGCCGTCCGCCGGGACGGTGCTGGTCGACGGCCTGCCGCTGAGCGAGGTCGACATGTCGGCCTTCCGCCGGGACATCGCGTGGGTGCCGCAGAACCCGGCGTTCACCGGTGGCACCGTGCGGGCCGAGCTGGACCTGGCGGTCGCGGAGCCGCCGGACCCGGTCGAGGTCGACGCGCTGCTCATCGAACTCAACCTCGCCGGCCTGGCGGACGCTCCGGTGCACGAGCTGTCCACCGGGCAGCGGCAACGCGTCGCGGTCGCGCGGGCGCTGCTGCGGGTCCGGCACGGGGCCTGGCTGCTGCTGCTCGACGAGCCCACCGCGCACCAGGACGCCGCCAACGCCGCCCTGGTCGACGCCGCCATCGCGTCGACACTGCCGCTGGGCACCGCGGTCCTCCTCGCCGCGCACCACCGGGACAACCACGTCGCGGTCGTCCACGCGGTGACGCCCGCGCCACACGCCACGACTGCCGCCGAGGCGCAGACGTCGACGTTGCGGGGCGTGGTGAGCCGGCGGTTCCTCGGCGGCGCCGTGGTCGGTGCGCTCGCGTTGCTGGCCGGTGTGGCCCTGACCGCGACCTCGGGCTGGCTCATCGCCAAGGCCTCGTTCCAGCCGCCGATCCTGACGCTGACCGTCGCCGTCGTCGGGGTGCGTGCCTTCGGGCTCGGTCGCGCGGCACTGCGGTACCTGGAACGGCTGATCACACACGACGCCGCGTTCCGCATCGCCGGGCAGCTGCGGGTGCGGCTGTGGCGCGGGCTGGTCCGGCTCGGGCCCGCCCGCGCGCTCGGCCTGAGGTTCGGCGAGGGGCAGCGGCGGCTGGTCGCCGACGTCGACACGGTCCGCGACCTGCTGCCGCGTGTGGTCACGCCGCCGCTGGTCGCGGTGCTGGTGCTGGCCGGGGCGATCGCCGTGCAGACGGTCCTGCTGCCGGTCGCCGGGCTCGTGCTCGCCGTCGCGGTGCTGGTCGGCGCGCTCGCCGCGCCCGCGCTCGCGTTGCGGCTGGAGCGCCGGGCGACCACCGCGCTCGCCGAGGGGCGCCGGACGGTGAGCGCCCGGGTGCTCGGCTTGTTCGAGTCGGCGGCCGAGCTGATCGCGTCCGGCGCGCACCGGCGGCGCCGCGCCGAGCTGGCGGAGGCCGACGACCGGCTGGTGCACCAGGCGCGGCGCCAGGCCTTCGGGGCGGGCGCGGCCGACGCGCTGATCACCCTGGTCACCGGCGCGGCCGCGGTCGCCGGCGTCGGGCTGGCCGCGGGTTCCGGCATCGACCCGGTGCTCGCGCCCGTCCTGGCCCTGGTGCCGCTGGCGCTGGCGGAGGTCCTCGCGACGCTGCCGCCGGTGGCCCAGCACTGGGACGCGCTGCGCACCTCGATGGCCCGGATCGCGGACGTGGAACGCGCGCGGCCGGAGCCGCCCGTTCCCACCGGGCCGATCGCCTTCGAGCACGCCGACATCGGCTGGACCACGCCGGTGCTGCGGGACGTCGACCTGCGCATCCCGGCCGGCACGCACGTGGCAGTCGTCGGCCCGTCCGGCGCGGGCAAGTCGACGCTGCTCGCCGCGCTGCTCGGGTTCCTGCCCGCCCAGCGCGGGCGGCTCACCACCGCCGCCGAGGTCGCCTGGGCGCCGCAGGAACCGCAGCTGGTCTCCACCACCGTCGCGGAGAACCTGCGGCTGGCCGATCCGCACGCCGACGACGCCCAACTCCGCGAAGCCCTGCGCCTGGCCTGCCTGGACCTGCCGCTGGACACCGTGCTCGGCGGCGCGGGCAGCGGCCTGTCCGGCGGGCAGGCGCAGCGGCTCGCGGTCGCGCGGGCGCTGGTCGCGGCGCCGCGCGCGGACCTCGTCCTGCTCGACGAGCCGACCGCGCACCTCGACGAGCCGACCGCGCGCCGCCTGCGGGCCAACCTGCGCACGGCACTGGCCGGCCGCACGGTCGTGCATGTGACCCACCACCCCGAGGAGGCGGCCGAGGCCGACCTCGTCGTCGAGGTGGGTGACGGGCGCGTCATCGTGCGGGAGCCGGTCCTGGAAGGCGGCTACGCTTGACCCTGCTCATGGAACCCACCCTCGCCGCCCGCGCGTTGTCCGCGGCCACGGAGATCACCACCGCCGCCCTGTCCGGCGGCGACCCCGACGCGGTCCTCGATTCGGTGGTGCGCAAGGCCGCCGAGCTCGCCGGGGCCGACCTGTGCCTGGTGATGGTCCGCGCGGACGACGGCAAGGTGTCCGTCGAAGCCGCCCACGGCAGCCACCACGAGGACCCGCGCGGCGTCGTGCTGCCCGCCGAATCCGCGGCCGGGCAGGTCGCCCGCGGTGGTGTCACGGTGGTGGCCGACGACATGACCACCGACCCGCGCACGGCCCCGTACGTGCCGTCCGAGCTGCGCCGCTTCGGCCCGTTCGCGGCCGCGCCGTTCGGTTCCGGCGGCCGGGTGCTGGGCGCGTTGGCGGTGTACCGCGAGCGGTCCGGGCGGCCGTTCGACGAGGCGACGGTCGAGGTGCTGACCGCGTTCGCCGCGCAGGTCGGCGTTGTGCTGGCGCTGGCCGAGGCCGCCAACGACCGGCACCGGATCACGCTCTACCAGGAGCGCGAGCGCATCGCCCGCGAGCTGCACGACGTGATCGTGCAGCGGTTGTACGCGGCGGGCATGCAGCTGGACCGGGTGCGCCGCCGCATGCGCAAGCGGTTCGCCTCGACCGACGCGACCCGGCTCGGCGAGGCGATCGACCAGCTCGACCAGACCATCGAGGAGATCCGGCACACCGTGCGCGAGCTGCGGTCGCCGGAGCCGGAGACAGCGGAGAAGCCAGCGGCCACCGACCTGGCCGAGTCGGCGCGCGCCGAGGTGCGGATCGCGGGGGAGCTGCTCGGGTTCCCGCCCACGCTGGAGTTGTCCGGCGAGCTGGCCGACATCCCGGCCGAGCGGGCCGACCACATCCGCGCGGCGCTGCGCGAGGCGCTGTCCAATGTGGTCCGCCACTCCGGGGCCAGCGAGACCAGGGTGACGCTGGTGCGCGACAACGACGGGGTGAAGCTGCGGGTCCGCGACAACGGCGCCGGCGTGCCGCAGGACGTGCAGACCCGCGGCCTGCGCCACCTGGAGGAACGCGCCAAGCGCGCGGGCGGGAAGTTCTACCTCAACTCCTCGCCGAGCCTGGGCACGCTGGTGGCGTTCGAGCTGCCGCTGGACAAGCGCGCCAGCTGATCGCGGGACGCCGCCGCCACGTCGGCCGCGACGCCCAGCTCGCCCAGCATCTCCGCGGCGGCGGCCATTTCGGCGGTGCGGCGCTTGGCGTGCTTGACGCTGCCGGTCACCAGACGCTCCACAGTGGACTCGTCGGCGCGGGTCAGCTCCCCGACGATCACGCCGCGCAGCCAGTCCTGGACCCCCGCCGCGCGCGCGGCTTCCAGCGCCTCGACCACCGCGGCGGACATGCCCTTGAAGAACACGCTCCGCAGCAGCTTCCGTTCCGCGGCCACGCCGGCTTCGCCGGGCAGCACCTCGACCGTCGCGCCCAGCGCGCCGAGCAGCTTCGACACCGCGTCGGCGGCCGGACCGCTCGCGAGCATCGGCACCCGCAGTCCCCGGCCCGGGACCGGCGCCATGATCGCGACGTCGGCGAAGCCGACCGCGGCTTCGGCGGCGATCGCGGCGAGCTCGCGCTTCTTGCCGGGCGATGCGGTGTTGAGGTCCGCCCAGACGCCGCTGACCTTCGGCAGACCGGCCCGCAGCGCGTCCACCGCGGCGGCCGAGCTGTTCACGCTGAGCACCAGGTCCGCGCCCTCGGCCGCCGCGGCCTCGGAGTCGAACGCGGACGGCACCACCGGGTCGTAGCCGCGCACGACGGCGCCGGCCGCACGCAGGTCGCGGGCGAATTCGCCGCCCGCTTCCCCGAGCCCGAGAATGGCGACGACGGGTGGCTTACCGGACATTGCGGACTCCTCCTCGACACCGACTACCATCCGAGTAGACGATGTGCTCGACAAAATTGTCAACAAAGCGTGTGGGGAGCGGGCGTGGGAGAGCGGGCCGAGATCGAGAAGCCGGTGGTGGACGCCATCCGGGAGGCGATCATCCGCGGTGAGTTCGTGCCGAACCAGCGGCTGGTCGAGTCCGACCTGTCCGCCCAGTTCACCGCGAGCCGCGCCAACGTCCGCATCGCGCTGCTCGAACTCGCCAACGAGGGCCTGGTCGAGCGGGTGCAGAACCGCGGCGCGCGGGTCCGGGCGGTGTCGCTGGAGGAGGCCATCGAGATCTCCGAGGTGCGCATGGTCGTGGAGAGCCTGTGCGCGGAGAAGGCCGCCGAGCGCATCACCGACGAGGAGATCGGCGAACTGAAGGCCCTCGGCAAGGCGATGCGCAAGGCCGTCGCGTCCGGTGACGTCATGGGGTACTCGGGGCTGAACCAGGAGCTGCACCGCCGGGTGCGGGAGATCTCCGGCCAGCACACAGCGGGCCAGGTGCTCGAGCGGCTGCGTGCGCAGAGCGTGCGGCACCAGTTCCGGCTGGCCATGCGCCCCGGCCGTCCGTCGGTGTCGCTGCCCGAGCACCTGGCGATCATCGACGCCATCTGCGCCCACGACCCGGCCGCGGCCGCCGCGGCGATCCGGCAGCACCTGAGCAGCGTGATCGAGGCGCTGCGGGAAGCCGAACAGGCCTGAGCCTCAGCCGACGCCTTCGACGGTCTCCAGCATCACCTTCAGCAGCCGGGCCAGTTCCTCCTGCTGCTCCGGCTCCAGGTTCGCCAGCGCGGCCTTCTCGCCTTCGAGGTGCGCGGGCAGCAGCTCGTCGATCAGCGCCACGCCCCGCTCGGTCAGCCGCACCTGCACGACCCGCCGGTCGCGTTCGCTCGCCGTCCGCGACACCAGGCCGAGCCGCTCCAGGCGGTCGAGCCGCTTGGTGATCGCGGCGCCGGAGGACAGCATCTCGCGGCTGATCTGGCCGGGGTTGAGCACCTCGTTGCGCCGCA
This sequence comes from Amycolatopsis sp. 3B14, assembly GCF_050958625.1. NCBI lineage: Bacteria > Bacillati > Actinomycetota > Actinomycetes > Pseudonocardiales > Pseudonocardiaceae > Amycolatopsis > Amycolatopsis sp. 3B14. The sequence goes on along the minus strand of NZ_JBHZEN010000053.1, from coordinate 19,210 downwards.
GCGCGCACAGCACGTCGAACTCGGCGCGGTTCAGGTCGTTGGCCAGCAGGAGGTCGTCGGTCGCGCGGCGGATCAGCGACGCGAGCCGCAGCACCCGGCCGACGACCGCCATCCCGGTCGTGTCGAGGCCGGGGTGCACGTCCATCCACTGGCGCCGCACTCTGTCGACGAGATCACTCACCGCTGAGCTCCTTCGTACACGAATCGTTCGGTAGTATTTTACTCGTGAATGATTTCGGCCGCCATGACCTGCTCCGCGCGCTTTCGCCGCGCGGCTGGCGGCATCTGCGCCCGGTCGACCGGGCACTGGTGTCCGCGTTACGGGCCATGACCGGGGCGAACATAGTCCTGGTCGCGGTTGTGATCGCAGGGCACACCGAGCTGGCGCCCGCCGCCGCGTTCGGCGGGATGACCGCGGTGCACGCCCGGTTCGAGCCGTACCCGGTGAGGGCCCGGCTGCTCGCCGTGATCGGCGCAGGCCTGACGCTCGCGGTCGGCCTCGGTGGGATGGCGTCGGCCGCCGGGTGGGGTCCGCTGCCGATCGCCATCCTGGTCGCGGCGGTCGCCGCGGTGGCGAAACTGGTCACGGACGGTATCCGGTCGGGGCCGCCCGGCGGGCTCATGTTCGTCTTCGCCGCGGGCACCACGTCGGCGTTCCCGGTCAGCTGGCCGGGCGTCGCCGCGCAGGTCGGCGCCGCGGCCGCAGGAGCGCTCGTCGCGTGGGTCGTCGCGTTGTCCGGGTGGCTGTTCTTCGACCACGACGGCGACCGGACCACGTCGTGGCGCGCGGGGTTGCGGGCCGCGGTGGACCGGTCGTCGCACGAGTGGCCGCGTGCGGTGAAGGTGTTCGCCGCGGTGCTGGCGGCCGGGCTGCTCGCGCACGCGCTCGGGCTCGGGCACCCGTACTGGGCGACGGTCGCGGCGGCCGCGGTGCTGCAGGCCACCCACCTGCAGCACACGATGCACCGGTTCGTGCAGCGCGTCACGGGCACGGTCGCCGGCGTCCTGGTGGCCGCGCTGCTGCTGACGCTGGACCTGCCGCAGCCGGTGAAGCTCGCGGTGATCGTCGTCGCGCTGCTCGGCGCCGAGCTGACCGTCATCCGCAACTACGCGCTCGCGATGGTGTTCGTGACGCCGCTGGTGCTGCTGCTCGGCTCGATGTCGGCGCCGGTCGACACGGTCGCCGTCACCGCGGACCGGCTGGTGGACACGGTGCTCGGCGCGGCGATCGGACTGGCCGCCGCGCTGGTCCGGCCCGGTCGCGGCTACCAGCTGGCCTGAACTACTTGGCGCGCCGCGCCACCCACGCCACGGCCTGGGTGCGGCGCTGCATGCCCAGCTTCGACAGCACCGACGTGACGTGGTTCTTCACGGTCTTCTCGGCGAGGAACAGGCGCTCGGCGATCTCCCGGTTGGACAGCCCCTCGCCGATCAGTTCCAGCACCGTGCGCTCCCGGTCGGTGAGGCTCGCCAGCTCGTCCTCGGCGGGGTGGCGCAGCTTGTCCAGGACGCGGGCCGTGGTGACCGGGTCGAGCAGCGACCGGCCGGCGGCGACCTCGCGCACCGCGTTGACGACGTCCTGCCCGCGGACCTGTTTCAGCAGGTAGCCCGAGGCGCCCGCCATGATCGCGCCGACCATCGCCTCCTCGTCGTCGAACGCGGTGAGGACCAGGCAGTACGGCGGGTTCGGCCGCGCCCGCAGCTCCCGGCACAGCGCGACGCCGTCGCCGTCCCCGAGCCGCACGTCGACGACGGCGACGTCCGGCTCGACGTGCATCGCGACGGCGAGGGCCTCGTCCGCGCTCCCCGCCTCGGCGACCACCTCGATGTCCGGCTCGTCGCTCAGCATTTCGCGCAGGCCGCGCCGCACGACCTCGTGATCGTCGACGAGCAGCACCTCGATGGCCATGACACCGAGCCTAGTCAGCGGGAGAGTTCTTCGACCGCCTTCGTGATGCGCCGCTGCCGGGTGGCGTCGGTCTTCGCGTCGGCGACCGAGAGCGTGTACCGGCGCTGCCGGCTGTAGGAGAGCTTGTCGAAGGCCGCCCGCACCCCGGCGGCTTCGAGCGCCTCGGCCAGGTCCCCGGGCACCTCCGCGACGCGGGGTTCGGTGTCCACGACGAGCTCGACCTCGACCTCGTCGCCCGCGGTCAGTCCCGCGCCCGCCCGGACCTCGGCGCTGACCGGCAGCATCGCGCGGCCCTCCATGGTGCCGACGCTGGTCCGGTACTCGTAGCCGTTGAGCCGGGCCCGGACCTTCGGCCGTCTGCCCGCGTCCAGGCCGTCCAGCACGTCGGGCGGGACCTCGATCCCGGTCGCGGTCTTCTTGCTCTGCTCGAGCGTCGCGCGGAACTTCACGCCGCCGCCTCCCAGATCCGCCGGGACGCGGCTATCGGGTCGCTGGTCACCGAGACCGGCACGTCCCAGATCCGGGTGATCCGGTGGTCCTTGTCGTACGCCGGCCAGCCCGGGTCGCCGGTCGTGGCGAAGGAGATCCACGCCTTGCGGATCTCCTTGGACAGCGTTTCGGCCTCGGGTGGGGCCGGGTTGCCCAGCAGCATCTCGGCCAGCGGGCCGGTGTAGTTGCCGAAGGTGAGCGGCACGTCGAGCGCGTGGCAGGACCGCAGGATCCCGCCGAACGCGGGCGAGCGCCAGGTCAGCTCGTAGCACCAGCTGCGTCCGGGGTGGTTCTCCGCGGACCACAGCGACGGCAGGCGGAAGGTGCGGTCGGACAGGATGAGGACGTGCAGGTCGGCGTCGGTGATGCCGGGGTGGGCGGCCCGGTACTCGGCGACGGCGCCCGCGGGCAGGCCGACGGCGTCGGCGGTCGCGGCCGGGTCGGCGCCGGAGAGGTCCTGGCCCGCGACGAAGAGGGTGAACTCGTCGTGGTTGAAGCCGGCGACCAGGTCGACCTCGGCGCGCAGGTTGTGCCAGGGCAGGCCGGTGAGCAGGTCGCCGTCGACGACCGGCCCGAACGGCGTGATCTCGCCGGGCGCCATCTGCACGGCGTGGACGGCCTCGGACGGCACCTGCGCGAAGCCGTCGAGCGTGGCCGGGACGCCGAGGGCCGCCGCGATGCGCTCGGTGGTGCGCCGCACGCGGTTCTCGGAGAGGAACCCGTGCGCGATGCTCTGCCCGATGGCGCGGCGGAACAGGCCGCGCCCGGCGTCGGAGGCGGTCAGCGCCGCGACCGACGTGCCACCGGCGGATTCGCCGAAGATCGTCACGTTGTCCGGGTCGCCACCGAAGCCGGCTATGTTCTCCTGCACCCAGCGCAGGGCCGCGAGCTGGTCCAGGAAGGCCCGGTTGGCGGGCGCCCCGGGCAGCCAGCCGAACCCCTCCAGCCCGACGCGGTAGTTGAAGGTCACGACGACGACCCCGGCGCGGGCCAGGTTGGCGCCGTCGTACTCGGGCTGCCGCGCGGTGCCGACCAGGTAGGCGCCGCCGTAGATCCAGACCATGACGGGCAGACCGCTGCCGCCGGCGTCCGGGGTCCACACGTTGACGCTCAGGGAGTCGTCCCCTTCGTCCGGCCGCCAAGCCGAGGGCATGCCGGGAAAGAGCGACCCCTGCGGCGGCGAGGCCGAAAAGCGGACCGCATCACGCGTCCCGTCCCACGACTCCGGCTCCGTAGGCGCCTGGAACCTCGCGGCACCGGTCAACGGCCCGGCGAACGGAATGCCCTTGAAGGAGCTGACCACCCCGTCAGCCACGCCACGAACGGCACCGGAACGCGTCTGCACGATGGGATCCACCGGTCGTGGATATCACGGGACCGGCCTGCTGTCACAGGTCGGACACGAGTCGTAACGCCGTTCAAACCCTGCGCGACTGAACGAAGGCGATCATGCCCGTTCCGATTCGAGGTCACCGCTCATGCCGTTCGAGAGTCCAGACGTCCCGCTCAACGAGTTGCTCACCGACATCGGGAAGGGAAAGGTCCAGTTGCCCGACTTCCAGCGTGAGTGGAAGTGGGACGACGACCACATCAAGTCCCTGCTCACGACGGTGTCACTCGGCTATCCCATCGGCGTCGTGATGACTCTCGAGACGGGCAGCGACTCGGTCAGGTTCAAGCCCAAGCCGCTGAGCGGCGTGACGGGCGATGTCGTCGAGCCCGAGCAGCTGCTCCTCGACGGCCAGCAGCGTCTGACCTCGCTCTTCCGGGCCCTCAAGGCGGGCACCGCTGTGGAGACGTTGGACGCGCGCAAGCAGAAGCTGAGGCGCTGGTACTACATCGACATCGACAAGGCACTCGGTGACGAGGGTGACCGAGACGAAGCCATCGTGTCCGTTCCGGAGGACAAAGTCCTGCGTGAGGACTTCGGGCGACGCGTCGTCGCGGACTACTCGACGCCGGAGCTCGAGTGTGCCGCTGGAGTCTTCCCGCTCTCCCGCGCGCTGGAGGGCGCTTCGATCCTCGGCTGGGCCCTCCAGTACTTCAAGACCTCTGAAGATCGTCAGCAGCGCTGGCAACGGTTCCAGGACGAAGTGCTCACCAAGATCCAGACCTACATGGTGCCGGTCATCAAGCTGACCAAGGAAACCCCGAAGGAAGCGGTCAGCACGGTCTTCGAGAAGGTCAACACCGGTGGTGTCCCGCTCAACGTGTTCGAGCTGGTGACCGCGACATTCGCGGGCGAGCAGTGGCACTACGAGGAGCACGGTGACGACTTCCGCCTCGCTGATGACTGGAAACGGATCCAGGAGAACCTGAAACAGCATCGGGTGCTGCAGGGGTTCGAGAACACCGACTTCCTGCAGGCCGTCACGCTGGTCGCCACCTTCGAGCGGCGCGGCGGCACCTCGGCCGTGTCCTGCAAGCGCCGCGACATCCTACGGCTCTCGCTGCGCGAGTACCTCGCTATCGCGCCGCGCATCGAGAAGTCGCTGCACTGGGTCGCAGCGTTCTTGAACCAGCAGCGCGTCTTCCGGTCGGCGGACCTGCCCTACCGCACGCAGATCGTGCCGCTCGCCGCGATCCACGCCGTCCTCGGACAGGCTGCCGAGTTCCACGCGAACGCCGCCAAGATCGAGCGCTGGTACTGGTCGGGCGTCCTCGGCGAGATGTACGGCGGATCGGTCGAGACCCGGTTCGCCCGCGACCTCGAAGGCGTCGTGGACTGGCTGACGGGGTCGGGGCGGGAGCCGCAGACGGTGGTCGACGCGACCTTCCACGAGCAGCGCCTGATCACGATGCGGACGCGCAACAGCGCGGCCTACAAGGGCGTGTACGCGCTGCTCATGCGCGACGGATGCCGGGACTGGATCTACGACCAGCACCTCGATCTGGCCTCGTTCTTCAACCACAGCGTGGACATCCACCACATCTTCCCGAAGAAGTGGTGCGTCGAGAACGGGGTCGACATGGACCGCCGGGAGAGCATCGTCAACAAGACGGCGCTGTCCTCGCGGACGAACAGGATGATCGGCGGCCGGTCACCGAAGGAGTACCTGGAGAAGGTCGACCGCGAGGCCGGGCTCCCGTCCGAGCAGGTGGACACGCTGCTGCGCACCCACCACATCGATCCGGGCGCCCTCCGCGCCGCCGACTTCGAGACCTTCTTCGCCAACCGGTCGCGATCGCTCCTGGAGCTCGTGGACCGGGCAATGGGGAAGCCGGCCACCCGGACCGTTCAGGAACCGGACGCGGACCGCCCGGATTCGTTCGAACCGGACGAGCCCGAGGCCGGGGACGCGGATCTCTGATCAACCGGGAAGCGTGACTCGTTGTGGTTCACCTTTGCTTCGGCGGCTTCCAGGAGGTCCACGCCGAGCACGTCGGCCAGCCGGGCGAGGTAGATGGTCACGTCGGCCAGTTCGTCGAGCACCGCGGCGCGCGTGGCCGGGTCGTCGAGCACCGAGGCGGACTCCGCGGGCGTCAGCCACTGGAACAGCGCCGTCAGCTCGCCCACCTCCCCGGACAGGGCCATCACCAGGTTCTTCGGCGTGTGGAACCGTTGCCAGTCCCGGGCGGCGGCGAACTCGGCCAGCCGCCGTTGCAGATCGTCGAGCGTCACAGGGCGCAGTATCCGGTGCCGCACGACCCGATCGGGTTGCGGTATCACTGTGGGTATGTCGCCGATCCCCGAGCTCCAGCAACGCCAGATCGATCGCTGGTGTGAGCGGCGGGTTCCGGCTGGTCAGCGCGGCGAGTACAGCGTGATGTCCCGCTGGCGCGGGCGCATCGTGACCCTCGTCGAGCGGCGCGCCGAATGGGCCAGCGGCGGTGCCGCCGAACGGCCGTTCGCGCAGCTCCGCTACGGCCTGGACGAGATGTGGTCGCTCTACTACCTCGCCGACGCGGGACGCTGGCGCCCGTACCCGCGCAGCGTCCCGGAGATCTCGCCTGTCCCCCTCCTGGACGACCTCGATCGTGGCGCGGAGACCGGCTACTTCTTCCAGTGGCTCAGCCCCTGCTGACGCTCACGCAGCGTCAGAGAAGACGACGCTGTTGGGTGACGGTCTCCTTCCATCGGGTGCGGCAGGATTGTCCGCATGACCTCGGCCCCGGATCTGCGTGCCTACCTGCGCACTCTCGACGCGGAGACGCTGGCCGAACTCCTCCTCGAACAGGCGGACCGTGACCCGCGGTTACGACACGAGCTGGAGTTGCGCGCCGTCGCGCACGGCACCGTCGGTCCGGTTCTCGACACTCTGCAACGACTCCTCGACGCCGGCACCCAGGCCGACCTGACCCCGCTGGCCCGCCGCATGGCCGACACCGAGGCCACCGGCGCCGAGCTGCGCCGCGCGATCGGCCTCTACGCCCGCGCCTGCGCCGTCCACCCACCCGACCCGCGCGAACTCGCCGACTGGATCCTGGAAACGCAGCTCGACCGGCCCGGCTGGCCAGAGATCAACCTCGCCGACTTCGCCGCCGCGCTCGGCGACGAAGGGCTCGCGCACCTGAAGGCCGCGCTCGGCGAGGCTCCGGAGAACGACGCCACCCGCCGCCTGACCGAGCAGCTCGCCGAGGTCACCGGCGACGTCGACACCCTCCTCGCGATCCTGTCCGCAAAGCCGCCCACCCCGGCGACCACGCTGCGCATCGTCCGCCTGCTGCGCTCCGCGGGCCGCCACGGCGAGGCCATCGCCCACGCCGCCCGCACCGTCGTGCACCCGCGCGAGGGTGTGCTGGCCCTGCGTCGCGCGGAGTTCCGCCGCCACCCCTCGCCGGACACCTACCGCGCGCTGCGCGCCGCCGCCGAGGAGCTCGGCCGCTGGCCCGAGGAACGCGAGCAGGCGCTCGCCCGCCTCGCCGAACACGACCCGGCTCAGGCGATCCCCGTCTACCGCCTGCACGTCGACGAGCTGATCCAGCTCAAGGACCCCGGCGGCTACCGCGAGGCGGCCCAGCGGCTGCGTGAGCTGCGGGCCCTGCACAAACGCGCGGACCGGGTGCCGGAGTTCGGCGAGTACCTGGCCGGCTTGGTCGAGACGCACAAGCGCAAGACCCGCCTGCTCGTCGAGGTCCGCAATGCGCGCATCGCCCTGCCCAGGGTGGTCCCCGGCCGCGGAGCTGCCACCATGGGCGCATGAGCCCGGTCAGCCGGAAGCGAAAGCCCGCGAAGAAGAAGTCCGGCGTCTCCGACGAGCGTCGGCAGCTGCTCAAGACCGTGCTCGCCGACGCGGAGGACGCGCTGGCCGAGCGCGACCCGATCGAGGTCGAGCTGATGGCCTCGACGATCCTCGGCGACCTCTGGCACCCCTCCGACGAAGGCCGCGACGTCGTGTTGCCGCTGATCGACGACGCCGCCCGCCGTCCGAGCCCGGCCGCCCGCGCGCTGCTGCGGATGCTGCAGCACCTGGCCCTCACCGAGGAGCAGCGCGGCAGGGCCGAAGCGGCGGCGGACGCGTTCTCCGCGATGCCCGAACCGCCCTGGGACCTGGGCGACCTCACCGTCACCGGGTGCTGGCAGCAGGCCGACGTGTACGGCGACGGGGCCACCCTGCTGCTGTGCGCCGACCGGGCCGGCCACGCGCACGGGCTCGTCGCCGAGGTCGAGCTCAGCGGCGGCGGCCTCGGCGACGTCTACCTCACCGACCACGTGGACGACCTGGTGGACAGCATGCGCGCGGGCGAGGAGGCCAGCGAGGTCCTGGTGACCGAGCAGATCCCCCTGGCGAGGGCGCGCCGCATCCTGGAGGACGCGGTCGCGGTCAACGACAGCGCCGCGGCCCTGCTGCCGGACGTGATCGCCGAGGACCCGCTCACCCCGCTGCGCGGGCTGGTCGCTGCCCGGCTGCGCGCCATGCCGCCCGCCGAGCCGCCCGCGGAGCCGCCGACGTTCACCGAGGAGGAGCGGGAGGAGCTGGTGCGCGCCTTCCTCGCCGAGGCCGACGGCGTCCGCGACGACCGCTGGTTCACCGACTGCGTCCGGTTCGTCGTGGACTACGGCTGCGACGACGACTTCGGCCGCCCGCTGCGGGTGGGCCCCGGCAAGTTCGACCTCCTCCTCGAGGACGTCCTCAACGCCGAGGGATTCCCCGAGGAGTTCCTGGCGACCCTGCCAGAGGTCCTGCCGCCGTGGGGCCGCTGGGCGGGCGAGCGCTCCGGGCTGCGGCCGGCCGCGATCGACCGGCTGCTGGAGGAGCTGGACGAGATCACCGAGGAGTTCCGCGACCTGCTCGCCGAGGAAGACGCGGATTTCGATCATGAAACAGGCGGTGCCGCGCCGATCGCGCTGCGACGCGAGTAGGCCAGGATGTGCGGGGTGACGGATCTCCGCGCCTACCTGTCCTCCCTCGACTCCGAGACGCTGGCCGGACTGCTCCACGAACAGGCCGAACGCGATCCGGACCTGCGGCGGTCGCTCGAACTGCGGGCCGCGGCGACCGAGCCGCAGGCGGAGGTCGCGAAGATCGGCCCGGTGCTGGACACCGTGCAGCGGCTGCTCGACTCCGGCACCCGCGCCGACGTCGCCCCGCTGGCCCGGCGCACCGTCGAGCGCATCTGCCGCGACGAGGGCGACGGCGCCGAACTGCGGCGCGCCCTCGGCCTCTACGCGCGGGCCTGCGCGGCCCGGCCGCCGGACCCCGTCGAGCTGGCGGACTGGCTCGCCGGCATCGCTTTCGACGGGCGGACCGAGATCGACCTGGCCCAGTTCGCCGTCCCGCTCGGCGAGACCGGGCTGGCCCAGCTGCGGTCCCACGTCGACCGGGCAGGCCGCGACCGGGCGAAACGGCCGGTCGCCGAGCGGCTGCACGAGCAGCTGGTGGAGATCTCCGGCGACGTGGACGGCCTGGTCGCGATCCTGTCCAGGCAGCTGCCGAGCATGGAGGCGAGCCTGCGGATCGTGCGGGTGCTGCGCGCCGCCGGCCGCACGAGCGAGGCGATCACCTACGCGGCGCGGGCGCTCAAGCAGGACCCCGCAGCCACCGAACTCGCCGACGACGTGCTGGGCCTGCGGCGCGCGGAGTTCGACCGCGAGCCGACCGTCGCCAACGCGGACGCGCTGATCGAGGCACTGGTCGGGGCAGGCCGCGAGGACGAGGCGGCGGAGCTGCTGGAGGTCCACCGGCGCCACGTAGAGGAGCTGATCGGCGGCCGGACCGTCGAGCAGTACCGCGAGGCCGCCCGCGCCCTGCGCCGGCTGCGCACGCTGTACCGCACGGTCGGCCGCCCGGCGGACTTCGCGCCCTACCTGGCCGAACTGGTCGGCAGGCACAAGCGGAAGGCCCGGTTGATCACCGAGATCCGGAACGCCCGGATCGCGCTGCCCAAGGAGTGAAACGCCGATCCCGCGCGTCGGCCCGGCCGCGGCTGGTGCGAACATGAGCGCATGACCGAGGTGCCGCAGCCGGAGACCGCCTTCGACGAGGTTCTGAACGCCTTCGCCGAACTGGGGAACGACGCCGATCCGACCCGCGTCGAGCTGGTCACCTCGGAGATCCTCGGCGAGTGGTGGGAGGCCGACGACGACCTCGCGGCAGGCCTGATCGACCTCGCCGCGAGCGCCGCCGAGCCGGAGCGCCTGGTGGCGCCGCTCGCCGCGCTGCGGGTGCTGGCCACGGACGAGGACCAGCGCGAGGCCGCGGGCCTGGCGCTGGAGAAGTTCGGGCTGCCCGAGCCGGCCTGGGCCGCGAAGCTGAACCAGGTCACGCCCGGCGCCTGCTGGCGCGCCACCGACGTCTACGGCGACGAGAGCTCGGTGCTGGTGTCGTTCGGCGACCACGGGCTGGTCGTGTCGATCAACTACGGCAGCTTCGGCGGGTGGGTCACCGACGCCGCGATCGTCGAGTCGCCGCAGGACGTGCTGGCCGAGCTGCGGACGGTCGGCGAGTCCGCGGAGATCAGCCCGGAGCAGGCCCACGAGGTGATCGCGGACGCGTTCGCGGGCACCGAGTGGCAGGCCGAGCCCGAGGTGGGCGAGGACTTCGTCCGGTTCCGCGCGCTCGCGCTCGCCCGGCTGCGCACGTTGCCGGAGCCGGCGGAGGTCGCGGAGCCGGAGCCGCTGTCGGTCGAGGAGCAGGCCGAGGTCATCGACTCGTTCTTCGCCGCGGCCGGGAACGAGGTCGGCGACACCGAGGACGCCCGCGTGGTCGCGCTGCGGCTGATCGAGTTCGGCCTGGAGCACGACGCACGGCGCCCGCTGCGGGTCGGCCCAGCCAAGCTGGAGTCCTTTGTGGACTTCGTGGACGACGGGCAGATCGAGCTGACCGAGGAGCAGGACGCGGCGATGGCCGCGCTGCTGCCGGTGTGGGCGCGCGTGTTCGGCGAGCGCCAGGGCCTGCCGGAGGACGCCCTGACCGCGCTGGTCGAGGCGGTCGAGGACCGGCTGGACGACCGCGAGCCGGAGGAGGAGTCCGCATTGGACGCCTACCTGGCGGGTTCGGAGGACCTGACCCCGGAGGACGTGCAGGACCTGCTGGAACGCCGCCAGTTCGCGCTGCCGTCGCTGACGGTCGAGACCGAGGACGACGAGGTCGAGCTCGACCCGTCCGACCCCGAGCAGCGCCGCATGCTGGTGCTGAGCGAGTTCGCGGCCGAGTTCGAGGACGACGACGAGTCGGAGCTGCGGGCGGTGGCGCTGACGACGGTGGTCGACCAGCTGTGGGACGGCGAGCCCGCCGAGACCTGGATCGCCGCCCAGCGCCTCAGCGAGTCCGGCCTGGAGCGCGACGAGGTGCTGGCCGAGCTGACGGCGGTCCTGGAGGAGCACCTCACCCAGGACGAGGACGGCGAGCTGGAGTTCGACCTCGACGACTACGTCGCCGCCCTCGACGAGCTGGACCCGGGCGCGGAGGACTAGGGGACCGCGGTCGGGCTCTCCACGGCCACGGGGTCGAGCGGGCGCTTGCGGCGGCGGTCGGCGAGAGCGTCTTCGAAATCGAGGACGAACGCACCGAAGGCCATCACCAGCAGCACCGTGATACCGAGCACGGCGCCGATCCACGTGATGATGATCGCGAACATCGGCGTGCCTCCTCCCTGGTCAGGGCGCATTTCCTGCACTCCAGGGTGAGCTTTGCGAAGTGCCGGCGGTATCGGCCAACCGGTTACCGCTCGGTCACCGGGGTCAGCCATTCGGCCGAGGCCGCGCCTACAGTTTGCGCAGGCGGACGCGGTTGATGCTGTGGTCCGGGTCCTTCCGGAGCACCAGCGTCGCGCGCGGGCGGGTCGGCAGGATGTTCTCCACCAGGTTCGGCTCGTTGATCGTGCGCCACAGGTGCCGCGCCTCGGCGCGGGCCTCCACGTCGTCCAGCGTCGCGAAGTGGTGGAAGTGCGAGGCCGGGTCCGCGAACGCCGTGCTGCGCAGCTTCAGGAACCGCTCCACGTACCAGCGCTCGATGTCCTCGATGTGCGCGTCCACGTAGATGGAGAAGTCGAACAGGTCCGACACCGTCAGGCTCGGACCGGGCTGCAGCACGTTCAGGCCCTCGATGATGAGGATGTCCGGCCGGTTCACGACCTGCTCCTCGCCGGGCAGGATGTCGTAGGCGAGGTGCGAGTACACCGGCGCGCTGACCGACTCGGCGCCGGACTTGACGTCGGAGACGAACCGCAGCAGCGCGCGGCGGTCGTAGCTCTCCGGGAAGCCCTTGCGGTGCATGATGCCGCGGCGGACCAGCTCGGCCTTCGGGTAGAGGAAGCCGTCGGTGGTCACCAGGTCGACGCGCGGGTGGTCGGGCCAGCGGGCGAGCAGGGTGCGCAGGATCCGCGCGGTGGTCGACTTGCCGACCGCGACGCTGCCCGCGATGCCGATCACGAACGGCACCTTCGTGCCGCGGCAGTCCTCGCCGAGGAAGGTCGTGGTGGCTTCGTAGAGGCGTTGACGCGCCGCGACCTGCAGGTTGATCATCCGCGACAGCGGCAGGTAGACCTCGGCGACCTCGGTCAGATCGATCTGCTCCCCGAGCCCCCGCAGACCGCGCAGCTCCTCGGCAGTCAGCGGCAACGGGGTGCTGCGACGCAGCTCCCGCCACTGCTCCCGGTGGAGCTCGACGTACGGGCTGAGCTCACGTACCCGTGGCATTCCCACACTCCTTGCCCGTCGGTGGGCTGGGCTGGCGTCGACATCTCCGGTAACGCAGGTTCAACGGTAGGTCTTACGGCGCGTAAATGCGCTGTGACCTTCTACACGCACCCCGGAAACCATGCCTGACCAGCGCGGGAGTGCTAGCTGCGCCGGAAGACCTCGTCCCAGGCCGCCGCCACCTGGCGCGCGCAGGTCTCCGGGCTGACCCCGCCGACGCCGGTGCCGAGACCGGGCATCGCGATGGTGCCGACGACCGCGCGCACCGCCACGCCCTGCTCCAGCACGCCGTCGCGCCACTGCAGGAACACCGCCCGCGCCGCCAGGTACGGGTGGACCGTGTCGGCGGGCAGGCGCTCGCCGGGTTCACGCATCGTCGGCGCGCTGATCAGCCACGCGGGGGCGGGCTCGCCGGTCGGGACCACGACCGCGCTGCCCACCGGCAGCTCGCCGCCGTGGTAGGCGAGGATCGTGCTGCGGACGTTCTGCTCGACGTTCGGGAAGGCGCGCGCGTACACGGCGTCGATCCCGCCGCGCATCCAGCCGAACGAGTTCGCCGGGCTCACCACGGCGTCGGCGACCACGTCCAGCACCGAACCCCGGTGCACGAGCACCGATCCGGTCATCGTGTCCACAACGGAGCGCCACGCGCTGGCGAGTGGTTCGTCGACGGCACACAGCACCAGGACGGGAGTCGAGGGTGCGACCTGGTCCTCCGTTCGGTTGCCGGTGGGTTGGGTGCCCGATTCGGCAGTCACCCCTACACCATGCCAAAAAACACGATCCCGCGTAACCACGCGGCGCACTCGAATGCCTGAACAAACCAAGACGCGGCGCGGTGCGTAGCCTGTCCGCGTGTCACGGATCGCATATTTCGGGCCGGTCGGGACGTTCACCGAGCAGGCGGCGCGCACCTTCACGGCGGCGGGGGACGAACTCGTCGCCGCCGAGACGATTCCCAAGGCGCTGGACGCCGTTCGGCGCGGCGAAGCGGACGCGGCATGCGTGCCGGTCGAAAACTCCGTCGAGGGCGCGGTTCCCGCGACGCTGGACAGCCTCGCCGTCGGCGAGCCGTTGATCGGTGTTGCGGAAGCCTTGCTACCAGTGCACTTCAGCGTTCTCACGCGGGACGACGTCGGCGAAATCCGTACTGTGGCGAGCCATCCGCACGCGCTCGCGCAGGTCCGGAAGTGGCTGGAGGACAACCTGCCCGGCGCCCGCGCGGTGGCGGCCGGCTCGACCGCGGCGGCCGCGGTCGCCGTGCAGGCAGGGGAGTTCGACGCCGCCGTGACCGCGCCGGTCGCCGTCGAGCACTACCCGCTCAAGGTGCTGGCGACGGAGGTCGCCGACGTCCGCGACGCCCGCACCCGGTTCCTGCTGATGCGGCGGCCCCCGGTGGCGTTGCCGGAGCCGACCGGCGCGGACCGCACCTCGATCGTCGCCGCGGCCGCCAACCGCACCGGCGCGCTCGCCGAACTGCTCACCGAGCTCGCGACCCGCGGCATCAACCTGACCCGCCTGGACGCCCGCCCGAACAAGCAGAACTTCGGCGAGTACCGGTTCTTCATCGACTTCGAGGGACACGTCGCCGAGCCGCGCATCGCCGACGCGCTCGCCGCGCTGCGCCGCCGCTGCCGGGATGTCCGTTTCCTCGGTTCGTTCGCCAGGGCCGACGGGGTGACGGCGACCATCGAACCGGCCGCCCGCAACGAAGACTTCACCGACGCCGCGGACTGGGTCGCCGCGGTGCAGAGAGGGGAGCAGGCGTGAAGCTGTACCTGGTCCGGCACGGGCAGACCGCGGCCAACGTCGCGAAGAAGCTGGACACCGCGCTGCCCGGGCCGCCGCTCACCGAGCTGGGCCACGAGCAGGCGCGGCAGCTGGCCGAGAAGCTCGCGACCGAGCCGGTGGAGGCGGTCTACGCCTCGCACGCGACCCGTGCGCAGCAGACGGCCGCCCCGCTCGCCCAGGCGCTGGGCATGACGGTGGAGCGGGTCGAGGGTGTGCACGAGATCGTCGTCGGGGACCTGGAGGGCCGCCACGACCGGGAGGCGATCGAGCACTACCTGACGGTGCTCAGCCACTGGACGCGCGGCGAGCTGCACGTCGCGATGCCCGGCGGGGAGTCCGGCGAGCAGGCCAGGGCGCGGTTCACCGGTGCGATCGCCGGTCTCGCCGAGCGCCACGACCTCACCCGATCGGACGGTGTCGTGGTGCTGGTCTCGCACGGCGGGCTGATCCGCATCGGTGCGGAGTGGCTGGCCCCGAATGTGCGGCCCGAGCTGGCCGATCAGGGCCTGATCCCGAACACCGGCATCGTCGAACTGGAGATCGCCGCGGATGGTGGCTGGCAGTGCCTGAACTGGGCCGGTTTGCCCATGTAGGCGACTTGTCGGGCGGTGACGCAGCGTGTCTTGTTGTAGTTTCACCGCATGTCGCGATGGGTCGTCGGAAAATCGCGTGACACCACGCAACCCGGCGTGTGGACCGCACGTCTCCCGGGTAGTGCTCCGATCGGCACAGGGAGGGGAAAGATCGTGGTTCGAGGACATTTCCCGCGCATCGGGCTGGGTGTGGCGACGGCGGCAGTGGCGGCCGTCCTGGCCGGTTGCGGGACCGCGGGCACGGAGAACGCCCAGCCGCAGTCGGGGGCGCCGACGACGCCAGGGGCCACCTCCAGCAGCCCGTCCACGTCCCAGTCGACAACCGAACCGGACGCGGCGACCAGCACGAAGGCCGGCGAGACGCTGTGCAAGTCCGGCGACCTCAAGCTGACCCTCGGCCGCGGCGACGCCGGTGCGGGCACCGTCTACCGGCCGCTGATCTTCACCAACGTGAGTGACCGTCCGTGTGTGATCCAGGGCTTCCCGGGCGTCTCGTACGTCGCCGGGGAGGACGGCCACCAGGTGGGCCCGGCGGCGGTCCGGCAGGGCGAGAAGGGCGGCGCGTTCACGCTGAACAACGGCGACACCGCCTACGCCGAGGTCGGGTTCGTCAACGTGCAGAACTACGACACCGTGACCTGCCAGCCGCAGCCGGTGCGCGGCCTGCGGGTCTACCCGCCGCAGGAGACGGCGTCGATGTTCGTCGAGCTGCCCACGACGGGCTGCGCGAGCGAGAAGATCCCCGGTGACCAGCTCACCGTCAAGACGATCGAAAAGGGCAACGGCGAGTAGCTAGACGGTGCCGCAGATTTCGCGCGCCTGGGCGAGGTGCCGCCGACCGTTGGGATCGGCGAAGTTGAGGCTCAGCGCCATCCGCCGCACGCCGTCGATGTGGTCGGCCAGGTCGTCGTAGGTCGAACTGACCTCGGCGGCCGCCGCCGCGAGCGCGTCCGCCGCCATGATGTGCTGCAGCACGCCGGGTTCGAGCGTGCCGCGGCCGACGCGGCCCTCGGGCAACGGCTCGGCCCTGGCCAGCGCGGCGCACGCGGCCTTCGCGTCCGCGGTCGGGCCGCTCACCGCGGTGGTCGACGCCCACAGCACGCCGATCATCCCCGCACCCACCGCGAAGCCGGCGACACCCGCCAGCACCAGCCGGCGCCGCGCCGCCACCGGCTCCTCGGACTCACTGATCCGCATAGGACATTCCAGCACCGACCGGACGCCCGCACCATACGCTGATCGGCCCCCATCCGGGGGTGGCACGCGCGGGCCCCGGCGACGACCATCGGGTCCATGACACCGACGTCCCCCTACGACCGGCCGGACGCCTGCGTCGCCCGGCTGCTGTGCGACGACCACCCGGACGGCGACGTGGCCTTCACCGTCGTCGAACCGGACCTGACCAGCCGTGACCTGACCTTCGGCGAGCTGCGGGACGCCTCCGCGCGCTTCGCCACCGCGCTGGCGGAACTGGGGATTGGGCGCGGCGACCGGGTCGCGACGCTGATGACGAAGTCGGCCGAGTTCGTCGTCGCCGTACTGGGGATCTGGCGGCTCGGCGCGGTGCAGGTGCCGCTGTTCACCGCCTTCGCGCCGCCCGCGATCGAAACCCGGGTCGGCGGAGTCAAGGTGGTCGTCGCCGACCCGTCGCAGCGCGCCAAGCTCGACGAGGTCCCCGGCGAGCGGCGCGTGATCGTCACCGGTGCGGCGAGCGGGGACGACATCGCGTTCGCCGATCTGCTGCGCGCGGAACCGCAGCCGGAGCCGGTCGCCGTCGGCGGTGACGGCACGATCGTCGAGCTGTTCACGTCCGGCACGACCGGCGCGCCGAAGGGCGTGCCGATCCCGGCGCGGGCGATCGCCGCGTTCCGGATGTACCAGGAGTTCGGCCTGGACCACCGGCCCGACGACGTGTTCTGGAACGCCGCCGACCCGGGGTGGGCCTACGGCCTGTACTACGCCGTGATCGGCCCGCTCGCGCTCGGGCAGCGCAGCCTGCTGCTGCACGCCGGGTTCTCCCCGGAGCTGACCTACTCGGTGCTGGACCGGTTCGGCGTCACCAACTTCACGGCGGGGCCGACGGTCTACCGCGCGCTGCGCAACGCCGATGTGCCCGTGCCGGACGGGTTGCGGCTGCGGCACTGCTCGTCCGCGGGCGAGCCGCTGAACCCGGACGTCATCGAGTGGGCGGAGAAGGCGTTCGGCGTGCCGATCCTGGACCACTACGGGCAGACCGAGCTGGGCATGGTGATCGCGAACGGCTGGCACCCGGACGTCCGCGGCGAGCTGCGGCCGGGGGCGATGGGACGCGCGCTGCCCGGCTGGCGCGCCGAGGTGCTGCGCCCCGACGCCGACGAGGTCGCGCCGCCCGGTGAGCAGGGCCGGGTGGCCGTCGACCTGGAGCACAGCCCGCTGATGTGGTTCACCGGCTACCGCGACGCGCCGGATCGCACGGCGGAGCGGTTCTCCGCCGACGGCCGCTGGTACCTGACCGGTGACGTGGCCACGAAGTCCGCGGACGGCTACTTCACGTTCGCCTCGCGCGACGACGACGTCATCCTGATGGCCGGGTACCGGATCGGCCCGTTCGAGGTGGAAAGCGTGCTGCTGCAGCACGACGCCGTCGCGGAGGCGGCCGTGGTCGGCCTGCCGGACGAGCTGCGCGGCGAGGTGCTGGCCGCGTTCGTCGTGCTCCGCCAGGGCGCCGAGCCGGGCGAGGAGCTGGTGGCGGAGCTGCAGCAGCTGGTGAAGACGAAGTTCGCGGCGCACGCCTACCCGCGCCAGGTGCACTTCGTGTCCAAGCTGCCGAAAACCCCGAGCGGCAAGTTGCAGCGGTTCCTGCTCAGGAAGAGCTGACCGGCTCGCGGTCCATCGAGAACCGCCACAGCAGCAGCGCGGCGAGCGCGGCCAGCGCGATCTGGGCGCCGCCGGACACCGCGAAGGTGGCGCTCGCGCTGCCGAGCACCTCCGTCAGCGCGCCGCCGACCAGCGCGCCGAGCGGGATCGCGCCCCACACGACCGTCCGCCACACCCCGAGCACGCGGCCGAGCAGCTCGCTCGGCACCAGGGCGTGGCGGGCGGTCGCCAGCACCACGTTCACCGCGACGACGGCCGCCGCGAACAGGCCGAACAGGGCGGCGGAGGCGACCGGCTGGTGGACAAAGCCCATCGCGCCGAACCCGACGCCACCGGCGAAGATCCCGGCCACCAGCACCGGCCGCCGCCCGGCGAGCCGCACCAGCCGCGGCGCGACCGCGGCGCCGGCCAGCCCGCCGATGCCGCCGACGAACGTGAACAGCCCGAACGCGGCCTCGCTCAGCCCGAGGTCCTCCAGCGCGTACAGCACCAGCTGGGCCTGGGCCATCTCGCTGGCGAAGCTGATCAGCCCGGCGATCACCACCAGACGGCACAGCAGCGGATGGTGGACCAGCCACTTCAGCCCGTCGACCAGATCGGTGCGCAACCGGGTCGGCCCGGCTCGGGTTTTCGGCCGGAAACTGCCCGTCAGCCCGAGGAGCAACGCGGCGGCGACGGCGAACCCGGCCGAGTTCAGCAGGAACGGGAACGCGGCGAACAACGCGAACGTCAGGCTGCCGACCGGCCCGCCCAGGAAGGTCTGGCCGAGGATCTCGGCGGCCTGGAACTTGCTGTTCGCGCTCTCCAGCTGATCCGGCCTGGCCAGCGCCGGGATCATCGCGTTGCCCGCGCTCTCCGCCACCGTCTCGGCCGCGCCCAGCAGCAGCGCGGCGACGTAGACGAGCCAGATCGACAACGCGCCGGTGTACACGAGCAGGGCGGTCAGGCCGACAACCACCGCCCGCATCGCGTTGGCCAGCAGCACGGCGCGCTTGCGGTCCACCCGGTCCGCCAGCGTCCCCGCGAACACGCCGAGCAGCAGCCACGGCAGGAACTGGGTCGCGGACAGTGCGCCGATCTGCACCGGGTCCCGGGTGAGGGTCGTGGCCAGCAGCGGAAAGGCGACCTTGCCGATCCCGTCGGCGAGGTTGCCCACCCCGTTGGCCGCCAGCAGCCAGCTCAGCCGCCGGTCCGGCATGCGTCCTTCATGATCACCCTCGGTAGCGTGCTGGTTCCCCAGTGCTTTGAATGCTGCCATGTGAGGGGTTCGGGAAGCGAGTTGATGAACCCGAAATGGGGGCGGTTTTGGGTTTGGGTTTGGGGTCAAAGAAGAAGAAGTGCCTCGCCGGCGGGCAAGCTCTGGGGAGGAGGGGGCCGGGTCGTGGGGGTGGTTGCGTTTGTAGTGCCCGTTGCGTTGGGTCGGGTGGGCCTAGGCTCGCGTCCGCCCCGTGGCCAGGCAGCAGGGAAGCACCAAAGACAGGCCCTGTCCAG
>NZ_JBHZEN010000052.1:0-23537 GCF_050958625.1 Amycolatopsis sp. 3B14 | reverse complement strand
TGCGGGCCGGGCCGGGGACGGCTTCATCTGCACCTCGGGCAAGGGCATGGAGCTCTACAACGACAAGCTGATGCCGGCGGTCGCCGAGGGCGCGGCGGCGGCGGAGCGGGATGTCGCGGGCATCGACAAGATGATCGAGATCAAGATGTCCTACGACCGCGACCACACCAAGGCCCTGGAGAACACCCGGTTCTGGGCGCCGCTGTCGCTGACCCCGGAGCAGAAGCACAGCGTGTCCTCGGCCGAGGAGATGGAGCGGCTGGCCGACGAGCTGCCGATCGAGCAGGTCGCCAAGCGCTGGATCGTGGCGTCGGACCCGGACGAGGCCGTCGCGCAGATCAAGCCGTACCTGGACGCGGGCCTGAACCACCTCGTGTTCCACGGCCCCGGCCACGACCAGGAACGCTTCCTGACGCAGTTCGCCGAGGACGTCCTGCCGCGGCTGCGCGCACTGGGCTGACCCCCGCGCGCCGCTCACGGACCGCGTGTCCGTGAGCGGCGTCATGGTGCGGGCCCCTCGTCGGCGGGAGTAATTTCGGGAATTAGCGAAATGTCGAAGGACGGTGCGGGTGCTCCCTGAGTGCAAGGCCCTGGCGAACGAGACGCGGCTGCGCATCCTGGAGTGGCTCAAGGACCCGGCGGCGAGCTTCCCGGCGGCGGCGGACACGGCCGGGCTGGGGGTGTGCGTCGGCCTGATCCAGCAGAAGGCGGGCACGTCCGCGTCGACGGTCTCGGCGCACCTGGCCATCCTGCAGCGCGCCGGGTTCCTGCTGGCCACGCGGCAGGGCCAGTGGACCTACTACCGGCGCGACGAGGACCGCATCCGCGCCTTCACCGAGCGACTGCACCGCGACCTGTGACCCGGAAAAGGTGAGCCCGTCATGTCCCCAGTCCTGTCCGTACTGGACCTCGCGCCGATCGCGCCCGGCCAGACCGCGCGCGAGAGCTTCGCGGCCAGCGTGGCGCTTGCGCAGGCCGCCGAGCGCAGCGGCTACCGGCGGGTCTGGTACGCCGAGCACCACAACATGGCGTCCATCGCCTCCAGCGCGACGAGCGTGGTGATCGGGCACGTCGCCGAGCACACGTCGACCATCCGGCTCGGCGCGGGCGGGATCATGCTGCCCAATCACTCGCCGCTGGTGATCGCCGAGCAGTTCGGCACGCTGGAGACCCTGTTCCCCGGCCGCATCGATCTCGGGCTCGGCCGGGCCCCGGGCAGCGACCAGCAGACGATGGTGGCGCTGCGGCGCGACCCGATGTCGGCGGATTCGTTCCCGCAGGACGTGCTGGAGCTGCAGGCGTACCTGAGCGGCAAGGCCGTGCAGGGCGTGCGGTCGGTGCCCCGGGCCGAGGGCGTCGTGCCGCTCTACATCCTGGGCTCTTCGCTGTTCGGCGCGCAGCTGGCCGCGCAGCTCGGGCTGCCGTACGCGTTCGCGTCGCACTTCGCGCCGGACTCGCTGCACCAGGCCGTCTCGCTGTACCGCGAACGTTTCCAGCCGTCGGAGCAGCTGGCCGAGCCGTACGTGATCGCCGGGGCGAACGTGTTCGCCGCGGAGGACCATGACGAGGCCGAGGCTCAGCGGTCGGTGGCCTACCGGGCGCGCACCCGGGCGATGCTGTCGCAGGGCCGCTCGGGGGCGAACTTCACCGACGCGGAAATCGACGCGTTCCTGGCCTCGCCCCGCGGCCGCGGCCTGGCGTCGATGACGCGCTACACCGCGGTCGGCACTCCCGACGAGGTACGCGCCTACCTGGCGGACTTCGCGACCGAAGCCCAGGCCGACGAGCTGATCCTGGCGCACCACGCGCACGACGTCGCGGACCGGGTCCGGTCGGTGGAGCTGACGGCCGACGCCATGGCGGCGGTCGCGTAGGGGCTCCGGCTGGGCTCGTTTGGCGCGCCGCGGTTGCACGTGGCGCAGCCCGCGTTCGGCGCCGCGCCGCACCCGCTCCTGACCTGCGATCCGCCCGCCGGGCGGCCGGGTAATATCGGCCGGGTTGTTGAGCAGACAGCGACCGGGTGCGGGCCCGGTGCTGTCTTTCGCTGGTCGCTCGCCCCGTTCCGGATGGTTGCCAGGAAGGGACACGACCAGGATGAGCGACGGTGCGGCAGGCCAGCTCGCACACCTCGACGAGGTGACCCGTGCACTCGAGGAACTGGCCGGCACGGTCGGGAACACCGACGACTTCGACGTTCTGCTGCGGGTGGTCTGCGAGCAGGTCGTGCGCGTGGTGCCCGGGGCCGACATGGCGTCGATCACGGTGCTCGACGATTCCGGCGCGCGATCGGTGGCTTCGACCGACGACCGCGCCACGCGGATCGACGCGGCGCAGTACGACGAGGACGACGGCCCGTGCCTGCGCGCGGCGCGCAGCGGGCAGGTGGTCCGGGTCGAGGTCGGCACGGCGCGGGAGTTGTGGCCCGGGTTCTCCGCCGTCGCGGCCGGGCACGGGGTGGCCAGCTACCTGGCTTCGCCGCTGCAGGTGCGCGACGAGGCGATGGGCGCGATCAACCTGTTCGGGTTCGGCGAGCACGGGTTCCGCGACGTCGATCAGAAGTACCTGGAGCTGTACGCGACGGTCGTGGACACGGTGCTGCACCTGTCCAGACGCGCGCTGCGCACCCAGGAACAGGTGCGCCAGTTGCGCGCGGCGATGCGCACGCGCGGGGTCATCGAGCAGGCCAAGGGCATCCTGATGGCGGCGAGACGGATCAGCGCCGACGAGGCGTTCCAGCTCCTGGTGGGGCAGTCCCAGCGGGAGAACGTCAAGCTGCACACCATTTCGGCGCGGTTCGTCGCCGAACACTCCGGGCACGTGGTGGACCCGGACGACAGCCTGCCGAACTGACGCGTCAGGCGGCCGGCGGCACCGCGGGCGCGATAGTGAAGACCCGGTCCAGCCCGGTCAGCTCGAGCGGGCGCAGCACCGGGCGGCTCGTGCAGACCAGGACCAGCTCCTGACCGGCGGCCTCGCACTCCCGCGAAACCTCGACCAGCAGTGCGAGGCCGCCTGAGTCGAGGAACTCGACGCGCAGGAGGTCGAGCACCAGGGTGGGCGGCGGGGGCACCGGCGCGCCCGCGCGGGCCGCTCCCAGCCCCTCCCGCAGGCGGACGACGGTTCCGGCGTCGATTTCACCCGTCACCGTCACGACGAGCGCGTCCGGCCGGTACGTCCACTCCACTTTCAGGTTCGTCACTGGGTCTCCTGGGGCAAGCTCGTGGGCTCGCGAAACAGGGCAGGACACGGACAACCGCGCTGCCGACGGGAACTGGCGAGCCACAGCTGCTTGTATAACCGTGACGCAACCGACCCTACCCCATCACGCGGCTAGTCTTGCTTGACGAGGGCCGGCAGGCTCGGGGTAGAGACGAGGTGTCATGAGCGAATCGCTCCTGTCCGCTCCCGCGGTGCTCACCATCGCGCAGGAGCTCGCCGAGATCGGCAGGCTGGTGGACGACGACGACGTCACCTCGACCCTGTCCCGCTACGTGGCGCGGGCCTGCGCGCTGCTGCCGGGCTGCGACCGCGCGGCCATCACGGTCCGCACGGCGGAGGGGACGGCCGAACTTCTCGCGGCAGCCGGGAAGCCGTTGCCGGAGCCGCCGACCGACGGGTCCGGACCGGACCCGGTCACCGAGGCGCTGACCTACCGCGAGCCGCGACGGGTGGACGACACGGCGACGGACGAGCGGTGGCCCGCCTACAGCGCGCACCTGCGCCGGCACGGGTTCGGCAGCGCGCTGACGCTGCCGCTGCCCGGCGCCGAGTCCGGCGCGGCGTTCACCGTGCTGTCCGCGGAGCGCGGCCGCTTCGGCGACGATTCACACGACCTGGCGCTGTTGTTCACCCTCCACGCGGGCGTGGCGTTCGACAACAGCGCGCTCTACCACGACAACATCCGCCTGCTGGGGCACGTGCAGACCGCGTTGCGCACGCGGACGGTCATCGCGCAGGCGCAGGGCCTGCTGATGCACCACGACCACCAGACGGCGGACGAGGCGCTCGCCGCGCTGAAGCGGATGTCGCAGCAGCGGAACGTGAAGCTGCGCGACGTGGCGGCAGCGCTGGTGACGGCCCACCACGAGGGCAGGCTGGCGGAGGCGCTGGAGTCCCGCTGACCGTTCGGGCCGGTCTCCCGGCGGTGAGGGGTGCCGGCACTGCGGGAGGCGCTGGGAAGCCCACCGGGCGGGCTTCGCCGGTTAGTGCGCAATTGCCCGCTGTAAAAGATGTCGGGGGCGTCCGTCTCGATGCGGTTGCCCGGCCAAGGCGCAACCGTGCGCCGGTCGGCGGGCGCTGATCGTTCGCCTCGGGACCGGAATGTGCCGGCCGCGCCGCCCAACGACCGAGACACGGCTGAAATCGGCGATCCGCTGCTGAAGCAGGCGCGTGTCTCAGTGCCGCACCAGCAGGCGGCTCATCAGCGGCAGGTGGTCCGACGCGGCGGGATCCCTGTCCAGCACCCGTGTGACCAGCGGCGACACCGAACGCGACGCGTAGATGTAGTCGATCCGCCGGTCCGGCGCCTCCGCCGGGTATGTCGCGCCCGCGCCCTTCCCGGACGCCGGCCACGTGTCGGTGAAGGCCGTGTTCAGCGTGGCGATCTCCGGGGCCTCCGGGAGCGCGTTCAGGTCGCCCACGAGCACCGCCGGTGTGGTGCCGCCGATCAGTTCTGTGATCTGCCGGGTCTGCTCCAGCCGGTCCACCTGGGAGCTGGCCGCCAGGTGCGTGTCGTACACGTGCACCGCCACGCCGTGCACGTCCAGCACCGCGTGCAGCAGCCCGCGCTGCTCCTGGTTGGGCGACCGGAACAGGTGCGTGTTCTCCCACGCGGTGATCGGGTAGCGGGACAGGATCGCGGTGCCGTACTGGATCCGCGGGCTGCCCGCGGCGGGCGGGTCCCGGTCGATGTTCGCGCCGAACACCGCGTGGTAGCCGAGCATCCCGGCGAGCTCGGCGGCCTGGTCCGCCCACTCGCTGCGCGCCGAGTAGTGCCGGTCCACCTCCTGCAGCCCGACCACGTCCGCGCCGCTGTCCCGGATCACCCCGGCCACGCGCGCGAGGTCGAGCACGTCGTCGGTGCCCTGCGCGTGGTGGATGTTGAAACTCAGCACGGACAGCACCCGCTGCCGCGGTTCGCCCGCGTTCGCGGGCGTCACCGAGGTCAGCAGGATTCCGCTCAGCATCAGCACGATCGCCAGTGTTCTACGCACCCGGCGATCTTCGGCCGTGCACATGAGGGCCCGGTGAACGAGCGGCGAACGTTTCAGCGCCAGCCGGCGTCGGGTGCGACGTCGCGGACGATCGACTCCAGCAGGTGCGCGTTGTAGTCCACGCCGAGCTGGTTCGGGACCGTCACCAGGACCGTGTCCGCTGCCTGCACGGCCGCGTCCTCGGCGAGCTGCTTGGCGATCACGTCGGGCTCGCCCGCGTAGGTCTTGCCGAACCGCGCCACCCCGCCGTCGAGCCAGCCGATCTGGTCCTGGCTGTCCCGTTCCCGCCCGAAGAACCGCCGGTCGAGGTCGGTGGTGATCGGGATGACGCTGCGGCTCACCGACACCCGCGGCTCGCGGATGTGCCCCTGGCGCGCCCACTCCGCGCGGAAGATCTCGATCTGCTCGGCCTGCAGCTCGTCGAACGGCACCCCGGTGTCCTCGGTGAGCAGCGTCGAGCTCATCAGGTTCATCCCCTGCTCGGCGGCCCACTTCGCGGTGGCGCGGGTGCCGCTGCCCCACCAGATCCGCTCGTACAGCGTGGGGGACTGCGGCTGGATCGCGAGCATCCCGCCGCGGCCGGTCATCCGCGGATCGGCCCGGACGACGCCGCTGCCGCCGATCGCGGTGCGGAAGATCTCCGTGTGCCTGCGCGCCATGTCCGCGTCGGTCTCGCCCTCGGCCGGGACGTGGCCGAACGCGGACGCCCCCTGCAGCGCGGGTTCGGGGGAGCCGCGGCTGATGCCGAGCTGCAGGCGCTCGCCGCTGAGCAGGTCGGTGGCCGCGGCCTGCTCGGCCATGTAGAGCGGGTTCTCGTAGCGCATGTCGATCACGCCGGTGCCGAGCTCGATGCGCTCGGTGCGCGCGGCCATCGCCGCCAGCAACGGGAAGGGGGTGGAGAACTGCGGCGCGAAGTGGTGGACGCGCAGGAACGCGCCGTCGACGCCCAGCTCCTCGGCGGCCACGGCGAGCTCGACCATCTGCCGCAGCGCGTCGCCTGCCGTCGGTGTCGGCGTGCCCGGCTGGTGGTGGCCGAACGAAAGGAACCCGATCTTCTTCACACCGGGTATTGTCCAGGACTCGACTGGCATCTGGGGGGCACGATGTTTCTCGTCACTGGCGCGACCGGCACGGCGGGCGGGGCGGTGGTGCGCGAGCTCGCCCGGAGTGGCGAGCCGGTGCAGGCGTTGGTGCGCAAGCCGGACGCGGTGGTGCCCGGTGCGGAGCCGGTCGTCGGCGATCTCAACGATCCGGCGAGCGTCCCGTTCGAGGGCGTCACCGGGGTGTTCTTGTTGTCGGGTTACGCGGACATGCCGGGTCTGCTCGCGCGGGCGCGATCGGCCGGTGTCGAGCGGGTGGTGCTGCTGTCCGGCGGGTCGGCCGCGCTGGCGGATCTGGACAACGCGGTGTCGCGGTACATGACCTTGTCCGAACGGGCCGTGCGGGAGTCCGGTCTGGCGTGGACGTTCCTGCGGCCGCGGGCGTTCATGTCGAACGCGCTGCGGTGGCTGCCGCAGCTGCGGGCGGGGGACGAGGTGCGCGTGCAGTACCCGGAGGTGCCCGCGGCGTGCGTCGACCCGGGCGACATCGCGGCGGTGGCGGTGCGGGCGCTGCGGGGCGGGCACGAGGGCCGGATTTATGACCTGACCGGTCCCGAGGCGCTGTTGCCGGCCGAGCAGGTGGCGGTGCTGGGGCGCGTGCTGGGCCGGGACCTGCGCGCGGTGGGCCTGTCCGACGAGGAGACCCGGGCCGAGATGGCAGTGGCGATGCCGGCCGAGTACGTGGAGGCGTTCGCGCAGTTCTACGCCGAGGGCAGGCTGGACGAGGCCACGGTGCACCCCGACGTTGCCGAGGTGACCGGGCGGCCGCCGCGCACGTTCGAGCAGTGGGCGCGCGAGAACGCGGACGCCTTTCGCTGACCTGGCACGGAGATTGTCGCGCGTGGTCTGAAGTGGACGGTCCCACGCGCCGCTTTCCGAGGTGTGTGCGCCTCCAAGGGAACGGGCGCGACGCGCCTGACAGCGCGAGACGTGGGACCTGCGTGGCGGCGCGGGTGCGGCTCGCGCCTGGAGACCGATCGCGCCGCGGAGCGTGTTGCTCACGAGGGCAGTGCGGGACGCGTCGCGGAGTGTGGAAAGTCCGTAGCGGAGCGTGAAAGACTCTCTCCGCACCGCTAGGGCGCGGTTTGGCCGCCGACCGTGTGTGCCGAACCAGCCGCCGACCAGCGCCGAAGCGTCCACAAGCACCCCGGTGTTGACACCCCCCGAACCGGATGTCACTATTCCCCGCAGCCCCTTGGAATCGTTTCCAACCACCGAGAGTCACGGGCTGGAAACGTTTCCAAGGCAACGAACGATGACGGAGCGACAATGACGTCTACACGGGCCACGCTGCTGCAGGTGGCCGAACGAGCCGGGGTGTCACTGGCCTCGACCTCGCGCGCCCTGCACGGCACCGGCGCGAGCCCGGCCATGATCGAGCGCGTCCGGGCCGCCGCGGAGGAGCTGGGCTACAGCCCGGACGCCATCGGCCGCTCGCTGCGGATGAAGAAGACCTTCCAGATCGCGTTCGCGGTCGCCGACATCGGCAACCCGGTCTACGTCGAGATGATGCGGGCCATCCACGAGGTCCTCGCCCCGCACGGGTACCGCGTCGTGGTCATGACCACCGGCGACACCTCGACCTCGACGGCCGACCTGGTGCGCAGCCTGAACAGCGGCTTCGTCGACGGCATGGTCATCAGCCCGCTGCGCACCGACGACCGCCTGATCGAGGAGATCCAGCAGGCCGCCGTCCCGGTCGTGGTCATCGGCCGCGCCCTGGACGCCCACGGCATCAGCTCGGTCTCCACCGACTCCGCGGGCGGCATCGGCCAGGCGGTCCGCCACCTGCAGGAACTCGGCCGCCGCCGGATCGGCTTCCTCAACGGCCCCCTCGACACCACCCCCGGCCAGGCCCGCCAGCGCGGCTTCGAAGCCGCCGCGGGCACGGGCCACACCACCGAGATCGCCAAGGACTTCACCGTCGCCGCCGGCCTCACCGCCGCGCGCCGCCTGCTCGCCGCGGCCCCGGAACGCCTCGACGCCATCGTCGCGGCCAACGACCTGCTCGCCATCGGCGCCATCCACGCCATCCGCGAACTCGGGCTGTCCGTGCCGGACGACATCGCGGTCACCGGCATGGACGACACCGAGATCGGCCGCGTCTTCCACCCGACCCTGACCAGCGTCTCCCTCGGCAGCACCGAGCGCGGGCGCGCCGCCGCGCAGCTCATGCTCCGCCTCGCCGACGACGCCGACTCCGGCGCGCAGCAGGTCACTGTCGGCCCGGAGCTGATCGTGCGCGGTTCCACCGTCCCCGCCGCGGGCGGGCTCACCGAGGGAGGCCGGCGATGACCCTGGCCGCGGACACCCGCGCCCCCGCGCCCGCACCGGCGCCCCGCAAGCGCCGCCAGGGCACCATGGCCCGCTCGCGGCGCCGCGAGGCGATCGCGCTGGTGATGCCGTCGCTGATCCCGATCCTGGTGCTCAGCGTCGCCCCGCTGGTGATGGGCCTGGCGCTGGCGTTCACCGACGCCCGCCTGGTCCGCAACCCCGACTACGACTTCACCGGCATCGACAACTTCACCAAGCTGGCTGGCAACTCGTTCTTCTGGGACAGCCTCCGCATCGGTCTGATTTGGACGGTCGGTGTCACGGTGCTGCAGCTCGCCGCGTCGATGGGCCTGGCGCTGCTGCTCAACTCGGGCCTCAAGCTCCAGGGCCTGACCCGCGTGCTCGCCCTCATCCCGTGGGCGATGCCGCCGGTCGTCGTGGCGATCATGTGGCAGATGATCTACTCGGCCAACGGCGGCCCGCTCAACGCCTTCCTCGGCAGCGTCGGCCTGCCCGACGACACCAACTGGCTCGGCGACTTCTCCACCGCCCTGCCCGCGGTGATCGTCGTCGGCGTGTGGGTCGGCATGCCGCAGACCACCGTCACCCTGCTGGCCGGCCTGCAGCAGATCCCGCAGGACCTGCACGAGGCCGCCGCGGTGGACGGTGCGGGCGCGTGGCGGCGGTTCACCGCGGTCACCTGGCCCAGCCTGCGGCCGATCGTCACCTCGATCACGTCGCTGAACTTCATCTGGAACTTCAACTCGTTCTCGCTGGTCTACGTCCTCACCGAGGGCGGGCCGGGCGGAAAGACGATGGTGCCGGTGCTCTTCATCTACCTCGAAGCGTTCAAGAACCGCAACATCGGCTACGCGGCGGCGATGGGGCTCGTGCTCGTGATCATCGTCGTGCTGCTGCTGGCGGTCTACCTGCGGTCGCAGTTCCGCGACGACCGCGCCGAGCGGGGGCGGTGACGACATGCGCGTCCTCCTGCGTCCCGCCCAGTACCTGGCACTGGCGGCCTACATCCTGTTCCTCGGCTTCCCGCTGCTGTGGCTGATCTCGGCGTCGGTGAAGTCCTCCGGCGAGCTCAACTCGCTCACCGTGAGCCTGCTGCCGCAGCAGTGGCACTGGGACAACTACTCCGACGCGCTCGACCGCCAGGGCCTGGTGCACTCGGCGGGCAACAGCCTGGTCGTGGCCCTGGTGTCCACCGCGCTGGTCATCGTGATCGCGCTGCCCGCGTCCTACGTGCTCGCCCGGCTCAAGGGCAAGATCCGCGCCGCGGGCGTCGGCTGGATCCTGGTGTCCCAGGTGTTCCCGGTGGTCCTGGTGATCCTGCCGCTGTTCCTGATCCTGCGCACCATCGGGCTGGCCGACAGCCTGGCCGGGCTGACGCTCGTGCACACCACCTACACGCTGCCGTTCGCGCTGTGGATGCTGCAGGGCTACGTCAGCGCGATCCCGGTCGACCTGGAAGAGGCCGGCGCGATGGACGGCGCCGGCCGGTGGACCGTGCTGCGCCGGATCGTGTTCCCGCTCCTGATGCCCGGCATCGTCGCCACCGCGATGTTCAGCTTCGTCTCCTCCTGGAACGAGTTCTTCTTCGCGCTGGTGCTGCTCCAGTCGCCGGAGAACTACACGCTGCCCATCACGCTGAACATGTTCATCGGCGGCGAGGGCAAGGTGTCCCTCGGCCCGCTCGCCGCGGGCGCCGTGCTCGCCGCGATCCCCAGCATCGTCTTCTTCACCATCCTGCGCCGGAGGCTCACCAGCGGGCTGATGGCCGGGGCGGTGAAGGGATGAACCCTCAGAAAACGAAAGGTCGGTCAATGAAGTCTCGACGTTTGGTGGCGGCCGCGCTCGCGGCGGCCGCGAGCCTGCTGTTCACCGCGTGCTCCAGTGGCGGTGACAGCGCCGACGGCCCGGTGACGCTCAAGTTCCAGTCCCTGTCCGACCAGCCCGCGGCGATCGCGGCGACGAACAAGATCGTCGACGACTGGAACAAGGCGCACCCCGACATCAAGGTCGAGGTGGTGCAGGCAGGCTGGGACGGCGTCTACGACAAGCTGATCACGCAGTTCAACGCGGGCAGCGCGCCGGACATCATCCACTACGAGGCCGCCGGCGTCGTCCCGTTCGCCAAGGACGGCTACCTCGCCGACCTCACGCCGTACCTGTCGGAGCAGAAGAAGACCGACATCCCCAAGGGCGTTCTGGACTCGGTCACCGTGGACAACCAGGTGATCGCCTATCCGACCGAGCTGCAGTCCTATGTGGTCTTCGCCAACCGGGCGCTGCTGCAGAAGGCCGGGGTCACCATCCCGACCGGTGACACGATGACCTGGGACCAGCTGCGGGAGATCGCCAGGGCGACCACCCGCGACGGCGCCTACGGTCTCGGCTGGGGCCTGTCCAGCCCGACCGCCGCGATGGTCGCGCTCGCGCCCGGCTTCGGCGGCAAGTACTTCGACGGCACCGGCACCGACGCGAAGATCAGCGTCGGCCAGGGTGAGATGGCCCTGCCGCAGCTGGTGGACGCGATGGCGCACCAGGACAACTCGATCCTGCCGGTCACGCTGACCCAGTCCGGTTCCAAGGCGCTGGCGCCGTTCTACGCCGGGCAGACCGCGATGACGATCCAGGGTTCGTTCCAGGCCGCGAACATCGCCAAGGACGCGCCCGCCGGTTTCGACTGGGTCGTGCTGCCGCCGCTGGCCGGTCCCGCCGGTCCCGCGCAGGCCGCCAACCCGCAGACGCTGTCGGTGAACAAGGACTCCGCGCACGTCGAGCAGGCCGCGCAGTTCATCGAGTTCTTCACCAACACCGAGAACCTGGCCGCGCTCAACGAGGCCGACGCGCTGATCCCGGCGACCACCTCGGCCCGCGAGGCGCTGACCACGAAGCTCGGCGCGCAGAACGGCTGGAAGGAGATCCTGTCCTCGGGCCAGTACCTCACCTCCGCGCCGTACCTGTTCGTCGACAAGTACGCGCAGTGGAAGGACACCGTCGCGACCCCGGCCTACCAGAAGTTCCTGGCGAAGCAGATCGACGCCAACGGTCTGTCCAAGGAACTGACGGACGGCTGGAACTCCATCAACCGGTAGCGACCGGACCATCTGGAAGGGAAACGTGAAGCCGGTGACCTGGCTGGAAGACCGAGCGGTGGCGGTGATCACCGGGGCGGCCGTGGGGGACGCGCTGGGTGGTGCCACCGAGGGGTGGACCCCGGAACAGATCGAGGAGCGCCACGGCGGCCGGGTGACCGGCATCGTCGGGCCGTGGTTCCCGAACTGGCGGGAGGCGCGCCCGATCGCGCCGTACCACAAGGGGGACGGGCACGTCACCGACGACACCCTGATGACCCGCGCGCTCGTCGAGGTGTACGCGAAGCGCCGCGCGCACCTCGACGCGTACGCGATGGCCGAGGACCTCGTGCCGCTGATGATCGGCGAGCCGAGGTGGGTGCCCGAGCTGGAGTCGACCGCGCTGCTGTTGCAGCGGGTGTTCCTGGCGGAGAAGTGGATCGTCGCCCGGCTCCACTACGGGCACGTCGACCCGCGGGAGGCCGGGGTCGGCAACGTCGTCAACTGCGGTGCCGCGATGTACGTGGCGCCGGTCGGGATCGCCAACGCCGGGGACCCGCGCGGCGCCTACGCCGAGGCGATCGACCTGACCGGCGCCCATCAGTCCAGCTACGGCCGTGAGGCGGCCGGCGTGTTCGCGGCGATGGTCGCGGCGTCGGTCGCCCCCGGCGCGACGCTGGACGATGTGGTCGCGGCGGCGCTGGACGTCGCGCACGACGGCACCGCCGCCGCCCTCCGCGCCGTGGTGGACGCGTTCGACGGCTGGACTTCCGCGCCGTCGACCGACGACGAGGAGCGGGAGCTGGCCAGGCTGATCCGGGACACGGTCGCGCCGTACGACTCGGTGGGGCCGCAGTACCGGCAGATGTCGATGGACGCGCGGCGCCCGTCGCGCACCAAGTCCATCGAGGAGCTGCCCGCCGCGCTCGGGTTCGTGCTCGGCCACCGCGGCGACTATCGCGGCGCGGTCCTGGGCGCGGTGAACTACGGCCGGGACGCCGACTCGATCGCGGTGATGGCGGGCGCGTTGTGTGCCGGTCTCGGTGGCACGGCGGCCGTGCCGGCCGACTGGATCGACGCGATCGGCGAGGCGAGCAGGATGGACCTCCGCGAGACCGGGCGGCTGATGGCCGCGGCGGCCGCGGACATCCTGAAGGCGGACCGGGAACGCGCACTGGCCCGGCTGCGGACGCTGGACGAGCTGGACCAGGCGTGACGATGCGGGACGACATCAGCTGGGGGCTGTGCGAGGAGGGTGGCATGACCGTGCGGCTGGAGTGGCGGGAGCCGGTGGTCATCGCGCGGCCGGCCGGGCCGGTGAGTCCGCGACCGGCTGGGCTGGTGAGTCCGCAGGCAGGCCCGCGGCAGGCGGGGACGTCGCGGCGGCGGACGGGGGAGCGGTCGTGAGGTTCTGCTGGGGGTTGTGTGACGAGGGTGGCTCGACCGTGTGGTTGCGGTGGCGGGAGCCGGTGGTCATCGCTGGGCCGGTGAGTCCGCAGGCGGGCCCGCGGCAGGCGGGGGCGCCGCGGCGGATGGGGGAGCGGTCGTGAGGCTGACCTGGGCGCAGCCCGAGGACCTGCTGGCGCACGAGCTGGTGCAGTCCGCGGCCGAGGGCCGGGACGTCACCGCGGTCCGGGACCGCTGGGTCGCGGCCGGTGGCGACCCGGTGCCCGCGGTGAGCGGCGCTGGGCCGCGGCCGGCCACTCCGGAGCTGCGGGCGCTGGCCCGCGACCTGCTCGACGAGCTGGCCGCGCTGCCCGCCACGCCGGCGCCGCACGAACCGGACGACTGGGACGCGATCGCCGAGCTGCTGCCGCCCGCGCCGGAGCTGCCCGGCGGCAGCGGGCGCGTGCTGGACGCGTGGACCGGCCGCGCCGCCGGGTGCCTGCTCGGCAAGCCGGTCGAGAAGATCCCCCGCGAGGGCATCGAGGAGATCCTGCGCGCCACCGGCCGCTGGCCGCTCGACCGCTGGTTCACCGCCGTCGGGCTGCCGGACGAGGTCGCCGCGCGGTGGCCGTGGAACCGCCGCTCCGCCCCGACCTCGCTGGCGGAGAACATCGACGGGATGCCGGAGGACGACGACCTCAACTACCCGATGCTCGCGCTCACGCTCCTGGAGCAGCGCGGCCGCGGGTTCACCACCGACGACGTCGCCCAGCTATGGCTGGACAACCTGCCCGCCGGCCGCGTGTTCACCGCCGAGCGCGCCGCCTACCGCAACATCCTGGACGCCCGTCCGGTGCCGGAGACCGCCACGCACCACAACCCGTTCCGCGAGTGGATCGGCGCGCTCATCCGGACCGACGTGTTCGGCTGGGTCTCGCCGGGCGACGTGCGCGCCGCGGCACGGCTGGCGTGGACCGACGCCCGCCTGAGCCACACCCGCAACGGCATCTACGGCGCGATGTGGGCCGCCGCGCTCGCCTCGGCGGCGATGGTGTGCGGCACCGTCGACGAGGTGCTGGACGCGGCGGAAACCGTGATCCCGCCGGACAGCAGGCTCGCGCAGGCGGTCCGGTTCGGACGGTCGCTGGCCGGTCTCGGCGTCGACGCGGGACTGGACCGCCTGCACGCCGAGTACGGGCACCTGCACTGGGTCCACGTCCTCAACAACGCGGCCGTCATCGCCTTCGCGCTGGCCAGGGGCAGCGGCGAGTTCGGTCCGAGCATTTCCATCGCGGTCACCGCGGGCTGGGACACCGACTCGGCGGCCGCTACTGTCGGCGGCGTCGTCGGCGCCCTGCACGGGGTGCCGGACCAGTGGGCGAAACCGCTGGACGACCGCATCGCGACCTCGCTGCCGGGCGGGGAGCAGCGCATCACCGACCTCGCGGCCCGCACGGCCGCCCTGACCGTGGAACGAGGTGCCGCATGACCGGGCAGGTCGTGGTCGTCGGCTCGGCCAACGTCGACCTCGTCGTCGACGTGCCGCGCCATCCGGGTGGCGGGGAGACGATCCTCGGCGGCGACCTGCGCCGCACGCCCGGTGGCAAGGGCGCGAACTCGGCCGTCGCCGCCGCGCGGGCCGGGGGAGCGGAGACCACGTTCGTCGGCGCGCTGGGCCGCGACGAGTCCGCCGAGCTGCTGCTGGCTTCCCTCGGCGGAGCCGGCGTCCGCACCGATCTGGTGTCCCGTGTGGACGCTCCGACCGGCACCGCGCTCATCACCGTCTCCCCGGACGGCGAAAACGCGATCGTGGTCGCGCCCGGCGCCAACGCGCGCCTCGAACTGACCGCCGCCCAGGTCGAGCGGATCGCGCACGCCGACGTCGTGCTGGCGCAGCTGGAGATCCCGCTCGACATGGTCCGCGCGGCCGCCGCCGCGCGACGGCCGGGCGCCCAGATGGTGCTCAACGCGGCGCCGTCGCAGGACCTGCCCGGCGACGTCTGGGCCGCGCTGGACCTGCTGATCGTCAACGAGTACGAGGCCGCCGACCTCGCGCACACCCAGGCCGCCCCGGAGGAGCTGGCCGCGGCGCTGCTGGAGCGGGTGCCCGCCGTGGTGATCACCCTCGGCGCCGAGGGATCCCTGGTGGCGCAACGGGACCGCGAGCCCGTGCGCGTTCCGGGCGTCAAGGTGGACGCGGTCGACACGACCGGCGCCGGGGACACCTTCTGCGGCGTGCTCGCGGCCGGGCTCGCCCGTGGGCTCGACCTGGCCGGCGCCGCCCGGCTCGCCGGTGCCGCGGCCGCCCTCGCGGTCACCCGGCCCGGCGCGCAGGACGCCGTGCCCACCGCCGCGGAGGTCGAGGAGAGCGCGAAATGACCTACACGTTCGATCCGCTCGTGCCGCGCCCGATCGACCGGCCCACCGAGGTCCCGCTCGGCCCGCTCACCGAGGACCAGCTGGTCGCGCTGGACGAGGCGAAGATCTTCGCCGGCCCGGCGGACCCGGCCGACCGCCCGGCGTGGCGCGAGCGGCTGCGCGAGTGGCGCGCGGACGCCCGTAGGCGGCACGGCTACACCGGCGCGGCCTACGAGCGGCCCGGCGCGGCGTGGGCGGCGCGGTGCCGCACGGTCGTGCAGGTGTGGCTGTGGGACGAGCTGCTCTACGACTTCGAGCGGGGCCGCTTCACGCCGGAGCGGTTCCTCGCCGACGCCCGGGAGCGGTTCGCCGGCCTGGACGCGGTCGTGCTGTGGCACGCCTACCCGGTGATCGGCCTGGACGACCGCAACCAGTGGGACTTCTACCGCGATGTGCCGGGGCTGGCGGATCTCGTGCGGCAGTTCCACGACGCCGGTCTGCACGTGTTCGTCGACTACAACCCGTGGGACGTCGGCACCCGCCGCGCCGGGGACGACCTCGAGGAGCTGGCGTCGCTGGTCGCCGACCTCGGCGCGGACGGCGTCTTCCTGGACACCCTCAAGAAGGCCGAACCCGAGTTCGTCGAGGCCCTGGAGCGGGCGAAGCCGGGGATCGTGCTGGAGGGCGAGTCGAAGCTGCCGGTCGAGCGGATCGAGGACCACGCGTCGTCGTGGGCGCAGTTCTTCGCCGACTCGGCCGTGCCCGGCGTGCTGCGCGCGCACTGGTACGAGCGGCGGCACATGCAGCACCACGTCCGCCGCTGGCACCGCGACCACACCGAGGAACTCCAGTCGGCGTGGCTCAACGGCGTCGGCGTGATGGTGTGGGAGGTCGTCTTCGGCGTGTGGGTCGGCTGGTCGCCCCGGGACGCGGCGACCGTGCGGCGCATGGTGACCGTCCAGCGTGCGGCCGAGGACCTGCTCCTGCACGGCGAGTGGACCCCGCTGGCCGAACTGGCGCCCGGCGCGGAGGAGGCCGGGGTCTACGGCTCTCGCTGGGACCTCGGCGACCAGACACTGTGGACTGTCGTGAACCGGAGCGACCAGGACTACACCGGCCCGGTCGCTCCCGGAATCCCGTTGCTGGGTCCGGGTGTGCCGGCGTGGGGGATCGCCGCGTTCCTGCGTGCCGAGACCGAACCCGCGTGGGTGAAGGAACTTCCGGAGCTGCCGCACGATCCGGACGCCCGCTTCCCGCACCGCCTCGCCGTGCGCAGGCAGCCGGCCCGCACCACCGGCACGCCCGACGCGGACGCGGTGGTCGTGCCCGCCGGACCGTACGTGCTGACCGTGCGCTACCGGGCCCGGGAGACCGGGATGTACCAGGGCGCGCCGTACGTCGACGAGTGGAAGCCCCTGCCGCCGCGGCTGCACGACGCGCGGACCCTCCAGCGCGACGGCGTGCTCGCCAACCCGGTGGCCGTCGCCGCGACCGAGGTGACCAACGCGCAGTTCACCGAGTTCCTGGAGCGGACCGGCTACCGGCCCGCGCAACCGCACCGGTTCCTAGCCTGGAACACCGACGCCGACGCGCCGGTGACGTACGTGGATCTCGACGACGCCCGCGCGTACTGCGCGTGGCGCGGCGGGCGTCTGCCCACCGAGGACGAATGGCAGCTGGCGGGCGAGACCGGTCTGCTGCGCCGCGGCGAGCCCGCGGTGTGGAACTGGACCGAGAGCGAGCACTCCGACGGGCGCACCCGGTTCGTGATGCTCAAGGGCGGCTCCGACTACCGGGCCGAAGGTTCCGACTGGTACGTCGAAGGCGGCCGCCGCGACCCGAACTACAGCGTGAAGCTGCTCCTGCCCGGGCTCGGGCTGGCGCGCGGCGCGACCGTCGGGTTCCGCTGCGCCTGGGACCTGCCGGAGGTGACCGCGTGACCGTCTCCCGCGACCCCGACGCCGGGGCGCTGGCCGGGCTGCGCGTCGTCGACGCCGCCACGCTCTTCGCCGGCCCGATGGCCGCGATGCACCTGGGCGACATGGGCGCCGAGGTGATCAAGGTCGAGCATCCGGGCAGGCCGGATCCGGCCCGTAACCACGGCGTGGCCAAGGACGGCGTGAACCTGTGGTGGAAGACGCTCGGCCGCAACAAGCGCACGATCACCGCCGACCTGGGCAAACCGGGTGGCCGCGAGGTGTTCCTGAAGCTGGCCGAACGATCGGACGTGATCATCGAGAACTTCCGGCCGGGCACGCTGGAGCGCTGGGACCTGGGCTACGACGAGCTGTCCGCGCGCAACCCGCGGCTGGTTCTCGCCCGCGTCACCGGGTTCGGGCAGATCGGCCCGTACCGGCGGCGGCCCGGGTTCGGCACGCTCGCCGAGGCGATGAGCGGGTTCGCGGCCGCCACCGGGGAACCGGACGGGCCGCCGACGCTGCCGCCGTTCGGGCTCGCCGACGGCATCGCCTCGCTCGCCACCGCCTACGCAATCATGGTGGCGCTGTCGGCGCGTGAGCGGACCGGGCGCGGACAGGTCGTGGACACGGCGATCGTCGAACCGATCCTGGCGATGCTCGGGCCGCAGATCACGCGGTGGGACCAGTTGCG
The DNA here is from genome assembly GCF_050958625.1 of Amycolatopsis sp. 3B14. Classification (NCBI taxonomy): domain Bacteria; kingdom Bacillati; phylum Actinomycetota; class Actinomycetes; order Pseudonocardiales; family Pseudonocardiaceae; genus Amycolatopsis; species Amycolatopsis sp. 3B14. Next base: position 5,510 of record NZ_JBHZEN010000052.1, on the reverse strand, counting down.
CTCGGTGCAGCCGCGCACCGGGAACCGGTCGGTGAACAACGCGCCGCGCAACACCTACCGCACCGGCGACGGGCAGTGGGTCGCGGTGTCCACGTCGGCGCAGTCGATCGCCGAGCGCGTGATGCGGCTGGTCGGCAGGCCGGAACTGATCGACGAGCCGTGGTTCGCCAGCGGCGCCGAGCGCGCGAAGCACGCCGACGAACTCGACGAGGCCGTGGGCGCGTGGATCGCGCGGCACACCCGCGACGAGGTGGTCGCCGAGTTCGAGGCCGCGCAGGCAGCGGTGGCGCCGATCTACGACGCCGCGGACATCGTGGAGGACCCGCAGTTCCGCGCGCTGGGCACGATCCACGAGATCGAGGACCCGGAGCTGGGGCCGACGCTCATGCAGGGGCCCATCTTCCGGCTGTCCGGCCACGACGGGGTCATCGCCCACACGGGCCGCGCGCACGGCGCGGACACCGACGAAGTGCTGGGGGAGCTGGGTTTCGCGCCGTCGGAGGTCGCGCGGATGCGTGAGGAGGGTGCGGTGTGAGTGTGCCCGTGTGGACGCTGTTGTATGTGCCGGCTGACCGGGTGCTGGAGGAGCTGGGTTTCCCGTCGTCGGTGGTGGCGCGGATGCGCGGGGGGGGGCGCGGTATGAGTGCGCCTGCGTTGTCGCTGTTGTACGTGCCGGCTGACTGGCCGGTCCGGGTGGCGAAGGGGCTGGATTCGGCCGCCGAGGTCGTGCTCGTGGAGCTGGGTTTCCCGCTGTCGGTGGTGGCGCGGTTGCGTGAGGGGGGCGCGGTGTGAGCGTGCCCGTGTTGACGCTGTTGTACGTGCCGGCTGACTGGCCGGTCCGGGTGTTGGAGGAGCTGGGTTTCCTGCCGTCGGTGGTGGCGCGGTTGCGTGAGGGGGGCGCGGTGTGAGCGTGCCCGTGTTGACGCTGTTGTACGTGCCGGCTGACTGGCCGGTCCGGGTGTTGGAGGAGCTGGGTTTCCTGCCGTCGGTGGTGGCGCGGATGCGCGGGGAGGGGGCGGTATGAGTGCGCCTGCGTTGACGCTGTTGTACGTGCCGGCGGCCCGGCCGGACCAGGTGGCGAAGGGGCTGGATTCGGCCGCCGATGTCGTGCTCGTGGAGCTGGGTTTCCCGTCGTCGGTGGTGGCGCGGATGCGTGAGGGGGGCGCGGTATGAGTGCGCCCGCGTTGACGCTGCTGTACGTGCCCGCCGACCGGCCCGACCGCGTGGCGAAGGCGCTCGATTCGGCCGCCGACGTCGTGCTCGTCGACCTGGAGGACGCCGTCGCGCCGGCTCGCAAGGACGAGGCGCGCGCGAACGCGGTGCGGCTGTTGTCGGAGCCGCTCGCCCGCCGGGTGCAGGTGCGGATCAACCACGCCAGCACGCCGTGGCACATGGCTGACCTGGCGGCGCTGGCCGGTTTGCCGGCCGAGGTGGGCGCGCGGATCCCGAAGGTCGAGTCGCCGGCGGAGATCCATGCGCTGGCCGAGGCGTTGCCCGGCCGGGATCTGCACCCGCTCATCGAGTCCGCGCTCGGCGTCGAGCGGGCGCTGGAGATCGCGACCGCGTCCCCGCAGGTCGCCTCGATCGGCCTCGGCGAGGCGGACCTGCGCTCCGACCTCGGGGTGACCGACGAGGCCGGGCTGGCCTGGGCCCGCAGCCGGGTGGTCGTCGCCGCGCGCGCTGCCCGCCTGGTGCCGCCGGTGATGTCGGCCTACACCAACGTCCGCGACCTCGACGGGCTCGCCGCGTCCTGCCGGGCCGGGCGGGCGCTCGGGTTCCGCGGCCGCACCGCGATCCACCCGGCGCAGCTGGACACCATCCGGGCGGCGTTCCTGCCCAGCGAACAGGAAGTCTCGCGGGCCCGCGAGGTGCTGTCCCGGCTGGACGACGCCACCGCGGCCGGGGTCGGCGCGATCGCCCTGACCGACGGCACCTTCCTCGACGTGGCGATGCTGGAGCAGGCCCGCACGGTCCTCGCGCTCGCCGGCGAGCGACCGGACGTCACAGCCTGATGCCTGGAAGCGATTCCAGGATGTGGGGGCAGGTGCGCGCGGTTCTTCGCGCTCGCCGGGGGAGCGGCCCGGACGTCACGGGCGTGATGCTTGGAATCGTTTCAGGATGCGGGGGTAGGTAGGCACGCTTCCTTGCGACTTGCCGGGGAGCAGCCGGATGTCATGCCCGGAATCGATTTCCAGGGTGCTGTGGCAGGTGTGCGCGATTCCTCGCCCTCGCTGGGGAGCAGTCGGGCGTCACGGCATATGTCTGGAATCGTTCTCAGGATGCTGGGGTAGGTCAGCCACGCTTCCTCGCGGCTGGCCGGACGTCACAGCGTGACGCCCGGAATCGATTTCAGGATGCCAGGGCAGGTGGGGGCGGTCCCTCGCCGCTGGCCGGGGGAGCGGCGGGGCGTCACAGCGTGATGCCTGGAATCGTTTTCAGCTCGCCGAGGAGCATCGGGGTCACCTCGACCGGGTAGTCGTAGAGGGCGAACGTCTGCTCGCGGCGGCCCATCAGCTTGACGTGCACCGGTGTGTCGCCGCGGTGGGCGAGCAGCGTCTGCTTGAGTTCCAGGACGACCGGCAGCGTGAGCTTCTCCGGCCGGGCGCGCAGGACGAGCGGCGCCTCGCCCGGCTCCGACAGGTCCAGCGGTACCAGGCCGCCGCCGAAGACGGACATCTTGTCTTCGCGCCAGTTGACGCGGCCTTTGACCAGGACGGCGTTGTCCTCGATGAGGTCGGCCTGGAACAGGGCGTAGGACTTGGGGAAGAACAGCACCTCGAGCGAGGCGTCCATGTCCTCCACCGTGCAGATGGCCCAAGGTTCGCCCTTCTTGTTGACCCGGCGTTCCATCGAGGTGATCAGGCCGGAGATGACCAGCTCGCCTTCCTTGGGCGGGTTGTCCAGGATCGCGGCGATCGGGCGCGGCGCGTGCTTGCGCAGGATCCGTTCGGCGCCGTCCAGCGGGTGCGCGGACACGTACAGGCCCAGCATTTCCCGCTCGTAGGCCAGCAGCTGTTTGCGCGGCCACTCCTCGTCGCCGAACTTGAGGTGCGCCAGCGGCGACGACGAGGGCGCGGGCTCGGCCGCGTCGCCGTCCCCGCCGAACGCCCCGAACAGGTCGAACTGGCCCATCGCCTCCTGGCGCTTGAGCGGCACCACCGCGTCGACCGCGTCCTCGTGCACCTGGATCATCGACAGGCGCGTGTTGCCGAGGCTGTCGAACGCGCCGGCTTTGATCAGCGATTCGATGACCCGCTTGTTGCAGGCCACCAGCTCGGACTTGTCGAGGAAGTCGGTGAAGGAGGAGTACTTGCCCTTCTCCTGGCGGGTCTTGATGATCGACTCCACCACGTTGGCGCCGACGTTGCGGACGGCGCCCATGCCGAAGCGGATGTCGTCGCCGACCGCGGCGAAGCGCTGGCCGGATTCGTTGACGTCCGGGGGCAGCACCTTGATGCCGAGGCGGCGGCACTCGGACAGGTAGACCGCGGACTTGTCCTTGTTGTCGCCCACCGAGGTGAGCAGCGCGGCCATGTACTCCGCGGTGTAGTTCGCCTTCAGGTACGCCGTCCAGTAGCCGACGAGCGCGTACCCGGCGGCGTGCGACTTGTTGAACGCGTACCCGGCGAAGGGCAGGATCGTGTCCCACAGCGCCTGCACGGCTTCGCTGGAGAAACCGTTGGCACGCATGCCCGCGTGGAAGCCCTCGAACTCCTTCTCCAGCACGTCTTTCTTCTTCTTGCCCATCGCGCGGCGCAGCACGTCGGCCCGCCCCATCGAGTAGCCGGCGACCTTCTGTGCGATCTGCATGATCTGCTCCTGGTACACGACCAGGCCGTGGGTCTCGGCGAGGATGTCGCGCAACGGCTCGGCCAGCTCGGGGTGGATCGGCTTGACCTGCTGCCTGCCGTTCTTGCGGTCGGCGTAGTTGTTGTGCGTGTTCATCGCCATCGGGCCGGGCCGGTAGAGGGCGTTGACCGCGACGATGTCCTCGAACCCGGTCGGGCGCATCCGGCGCAGCAGATCGCGCATCGCGCCGCCGTCCAGCTGGAACACGCCGAGGCTGTCGCCGCGCGCCAGGAGTTCGAACGTGGCGGCGTCGTCGGTGCGCAGGGTGTCGAGGTCGATGTCGATGCCGCGGTTGGCCTTGATGTTGTCGATGGCGTCACCGATGACGGTGAGGTTGCGCAGGCCGAGGAAGTCCATCTTCAACAGGCCGATGGCTTCGCAGGAGGGGTAGTCCCACCCGGTGATGATCGACCCGTCGTCGCGCTGCCAGAGCGGGATGGCGTCCATCAGCGGCTCGCTGGACATGATGACCGCGCAGGCGTGCACACCGGCGTTGCGGATCAGGCCCTCCAGGCCCCGCGCGGTCTCGAAGATCGTCTTGACCTCGTCGTCGGTCTCGATCAGCGTGCGGACCTCGGCGGCTTCGCCGTAGCGCTCGTGCTGCGGGTCCACGATGCCCGACAGCGGAATGTCCTTCGCGGCCACCGGGGGCGGCAGGGCCTTCGAGATGCGGTCCGCGATCGCGTACCCGGCCTGTCCGAAGTGGACCCGGGCGGCGTCCTTGATCGCGGCCTTGGTCTTGATGGTGCCGAAGGTGATGACTTGCGCGATCCGGTCGGCGCCGTACTTCTCGGTGGCGTAGCGGATCATCTCGCCGCGGCGGCGGTCGTCGAAGTCCATGTCGATGTCCGGCATGGACACCCGTTCCGGGTTGAGGAACCGTTCGAACAGCAGGCCGTGTTCGAGCGGGTCCAGGTTCGTGATGCCCAGCGCGTAGGCGACCAGCGAACCGGCAGCGGAGCCGCGGCCGGGGCCGACCCGGATGCCGCTGCGGCGGGCGTGCGCCATCAGGTCCGCGGTGATGAGGAAGTAGCCGGGGAAACCCTTCTGGATGATGACGTCGAGTTCGTAGTCCGCCCGGTCGGAGTACTTCTGCGGAACACCGTCGGGCAGGCGCCGTTCGAGACCGGCCCGCACCTCGGCGCGCAGCCACGACGCTTCGTCGTGCCCCTCGGGCACTTCGAAGACCGGCATGCGGTCCTTGTGGGTGTAGACGTCTTCGTAGGACTGGACGCGTTCGGCGATGAGCAGGGTGGAGTCGGCGGCGCCGGGGACCTCGGTGTCCCAGTACTCGCGCATCTCCGCGGCCGATTTCAGGTAGTAGCCGTCGCCGTCGAACTTGAACCAGTTCGGGTCGTTGAGGGTCTTGCCCGACTGCACGCACAGCAGCGCCGAGTGCGAGTCGGCCTGGTCCTTGGTGACGTAGTGCGAGTCGTTGGTGGCCAGCGGTTTGAGGTCGAGCAGCTTGCCGATCTCCAGCAGGCCCTCGCGCACCGACCGCTCGATGGGCAGGCCGTGGTCCATCAGCTCCAGGAAGAAGTTGTCCGCCCCGAAGATGTCCTTGTAATCGGAGGCGGCCTGGATGGCCTCCTGCTTCTGGCCCAGCCGCAACCGGGTCTGCACCTCGCCCGAGGGGCAGCCGGTGGTGGCGATGATGCCGG
>NZ_JBHZEN010000051.1:0-65991 GCF_050958625.1 Amycolatopsis sp. 3B14 | reverse complement strand
GAGGTCTGGTTGGGGTAGTCGTTTGCTTTTGGTTGCCGGCTTGCGATTTGTGTTGTGCGGCAGGGAAGAAAGACCCGCTACCGGCGCGGTAGCTTGTCCAGCAGGCGGAGCCCGATCGTCATGCCCCGCGCCCAGACCTTCCCCGGCACCACGCGAGGCGGCCGAAGCCGAATGCCCCTCTGCACGGCGATCGACTGCGCCTCCGTGTACTTCAGCAGCCCTTCGGCACCGTTCCGCCTTCCGAAGCCGCTGTCCTTCATGCCGCCCATGGGCAGTCCGACGCTGCCGAAGGTCGCCGCGTAGCCCTCGTTCACGTTGACCGTTCCGGCCTTCAACCGGGTGGCCACCGCCCAGCCCGCGGCCGCGCTGCCGGACCACACGCTCGCGTTCAGGCCGTATTCGGTGTCGTTCGCGCGCTCGATGGCCTCATCCAGGTCCGTGTAGCCGTAGATCGCCACCACCGGGCCGAACGTCTCTTCCCGGAACAGCGCCACGTCCTCGGTCACGTCCGTGAGCACAGTCGGCTCATAAAACAACGGGCCCAGGTCGGGGCGGGCCCGGCCGCCCGTGAGCACAGTCGCCCCCTTGGCCCGCGCGTCTTCCACGTGGGCGCTCACCGCGGCCAGCTGGGCGGCGCTCGTCAACGAGCCCATGTCCGCACCGAACCCGAGTTCGGCGCCCAGCTTCAGCGCCTTCGTCTTCGCCACGAACGCCTTCGTGAACTCGTCCCGGATGTTCTCGTGCACATAGATCCGCTCGACCGACACGCACAACTGCCCGGCGGAGGAAAAGCACGCCGTCACGGCACCGGCCGCCGCCTCCGCCACGTCGGCGTCCGGCAACACGATCATCGGGTTCTTGCCGCCCAGCTCCAGCGAATAGCCGGTGAGCCGCTTCGCGACCTTCTCCGCCAGCGCCTTCCCGGTCGGCGTCGAACCGGTGAAGCACAGGTAGTCGGACTCCTCGACGATCGCGTCGCCGATGCTCGAACCCCGGCCCAGCACGATCCGCCACACGCCCGCGGGCAGCCCGGCCTCCTCGGCCAGCTCGTGCAGCCACAACGCCGACAACGCGGTCTGGTTGTCCGGCTTCTGCACCACCGCGTTGCCCGCGGCGAGCGCGGGCAGCACGTCCATCGCGGTCAGGGCGAGCGGGTAGTTCCACGGCGAGATGACCCCGACGACACCCTTGGGGTGCCGTACCTCGCCCGCCTTCGTCGCGACCGGGATGACCCCGGCGGCGCGGCGGGCGCCGAGGATCTTCGCGCTGTGCTTGCCGTAGTAGCCCGCGACCAGGGCCGTCGCGCTGACCTCGTCGAACGCGTCAATCCGCGCCTTGCCCGCCTCCAGCTGCACCAGGTTCAGGATCTCCTCCTGACGGCCAAGGATGAGTTCCCCGAGCCGCTTAAGCACCCGTTGCCGCTCGGCCACCGGACGCGCTGCCCACGCCCGCTGCGAAGAGCGCGCCGCGGCGAACACCGCACGCACGTCGGCGTCGGTGGCCTGCGGGAGCGTCGCGGTCGGCAGCCCGGTGAACGGCGCGGTGATCTCCACCGGAGCGGAATCCTGACCGCCCTCGGCACGCCGCGCGAGCTGCGCGGCGCGTGCCGCGGTGGGCGCGCCGGGGATCCCGCCGACGGTTTTCGGTCCCGTGGAAGCCTCACCCGTGTTCGCGGCGGTGCTGGTCATCGGCCCTCCTGGCGCTGGTCGGCGGCGTTACCGGCGAGTACAGCATACCGTCGGTATGGCGAGGATCCCTTTTCGTTCGGGAACGTCACAGTCGGAGATCCACACGTCTCAGGAGTGGGCGGCCGGCCCGGGCGAGGGCCGGACCGGCCGCCTGTCACGGACGCGGACGAGGCCATGGCTGTCGGCGGCGTGCACGGAGTACCCGTTCAGCCGCCCCGGTAGGCGCTCACCGCGAGCCGCTTCCACTCCTCCAGCAGTTGCTTCCGCCGCGCGGGCGCGCCACCCAGTTCCGCGTCCAGCGCCAGTCCGCGCGTGAAGTTCACCGTCAGCCAGAACAGCGTCTCCAGGCGCTCGCGGGGCAGGTCCGGGGCGAAGTTCCGGATCAGCGTCAGGGTTTCGCGGCCCAGGGCCCGGTCGACCGGCCGGATCGCCGCCCGCAGGGCCGGGTCGGTGCGCGCCGCGATCCACAGTTCGGTCGCGGCAGTGGCGAGCGTGCCGGAATAGCCGGCCCACAGCAGGTCGATCGCCGCGGGAATGGCCTCCTCGCCGCTCGGCAGGTCCGTGAACGATTCCGCCAGCGCCGCTGTTCGCCGGCTAGTGAGATGCGCCACAGCGGCCGCCATCAGGTCGGCCTTGTCCGCGAAGTGGTGCTGCGCCGCCCCCTTCGACACCCCCGCCCTGGCGCAGATCTCCTGCATCGACGTGCGGGCGTAGCCGAGCTCCACCAGGCATTCGATGGTCGCGTCGAGCAGGGCCGTCCGGGTCTGCTCCCGGCGCTCGGCCTGCGTGCGGTGCCCCCGCGCGGTCACGTCGCCTCCTTTACCGGCGCTGCCGCCGGATGTACATTCCACTCGGAACTTACATTCCGTCCGTAATGTTTTCCACTGCTGGAGGTCACCGATGCCGTTGCCCGCGCCGAAGAGTTCCTGGGCACAGGACCTGGGCGAGTTCCGCGAGCTGGCCCGCGCGTTCTGCCAGAAGGAGCTCGTGCCGCACCAGGAGCGGTGGACCCAGCAGAAGTCCGTCGACCGCGAGCTGTGGACGAAGGCGGGCGAGGTCGGGCTGCTCGCCATCTCGATCCCCGAGGAGTACGGCGGCGGTGGCGGCACCTTCGCGCACGAAGCTGTGCTGTACGAGGAGCAGGCCCGCAGCGGCGACGGCTCCTGGGGCGTGTCCGTGCACAACGGGATCGTGGCCCACTACCTGCTCCACTACGCCACCGAAGAGAAGAAGAAGGAGTGGCTGCCCAAGCTCGCCAGCGGCGAGTGGGTCGGCGCGATCGGCATGACCGAGCCGGGCACCGGCTCCGACCTGCAGGGCATCAAGACCCGCGCGGTGCGCGAGGGCGACGAGTACGTCATCAACGGCGCCAAGACCTTCATCAGCAACGGCGGCATGGCCGACCTGGTCGTGCTGGCCTGCAAGACCGACCCGGACGCCGGCGCGGCCGGGGTTTCGCTGATCGTCGTCGAGACGAACCGCGAGGGCTTCCGCCGTGGCCGCGTGCTCGACAAGGTCGGCCTCAAGGGCCAGGACACGGCCGAGCTGTTCTTCGACGACGTGCGGGTGCCCGCGGCGAACCTGCTCGGCGAGGAGGGCCAGGGCTTCATCCAGATGATGCAGCAGCTCCCGCAGGAGCGGCTGATCATCGCGGTCACCGCGGTGGCAGGCATGGAAGCCGCGATCGACCTCACCATCGAGTACACGAAGGGCCGCACCGCGTTCGGCCGCCCGGTCTACAACTTCCAGAACAGCAAGTTCAAGCTTGCCGACGCGGCCACCGAGGCGGCCGTGGCCCGCGCGTTCCTGGACCAGTGCATCGAGCGGCACCTCAAGGGCGAGCTGGACGTGCAGGGCGCGGCCATGGTCAAGCTGTGGACCACCGAGCGGGCCAACAAGGTCGTCGACGACTGCGTCCAGCTGCACGGCGGGTACGGCTACATGACCGAGTACCCGATCGCGCGCGCCTGGACGGATCTGCGCATCTCCCGCATCTTCGGCGGGACCAGCGAGATCATGCGCGAAGTCATCTCGCGGACGCTCTGATGGCGGGACCACTCGCCGGGCTGAAGGTCGTCGAGCTGGCCGGGCTCGCCCCGGCGCCGTTCGCGGGCACGCTGCTGGCCGACCTCGGCGCCGACGTGGTGCGGGTCGACCGGGCCAAGCCGGGGGCGGACGTCCTCGGCGTGCCCAACGACCCGCTCACCCGCGGCCGCCGGACCATCGGCGTGGACACCAAGAGCCCCGAGGGCGTCGAGGTCGTGCTGCGGCTCGCCGAGCGGGCCGACGTGTTCATCGAGGGGTTCCGCCCCGGCGTTGCCGAGCGCATGGGGCTGGGCCCGGAACAGGTGCAGGGGCGCAACCCGCGGATCGTCTACGGCCGGGTGACCGGCTGGGGCCAGGACGGGCCGCTCGCGTCCGCGGCCGGGCACGACATCAACTACCTCAGCGTCGCGGGCGCGCTCGAACCCATCGGGCGCGCCGGGGAACGGCCGGTGCCGCCGCTCAACCTCGTGGGCGACTTCGCCGGCGGCGGGATGCTGCTGGCGTTCGGCATCCTCGCCGCGCTGCACGAGCGGACCTCATCCGGTCGCGGGCAGGTGGTCGACGCGGCGATGGTCGACGGCGCGGCGCTGATGATGACGCAGCTGTTCGGGATGCGGTCGGCCGGGATGTGGCCGAACGAGCGGGGCGGCAACGTCCTCGACGGCGGCGCCCCGTTCTACGACACCTACGAGACCGCGGACGGCAAGTATGTCGCGGTCGGGGCGATCGAGATGCGGTTCTGGGGCGACCTGGTGCGGGTGCTCGAGCTGGACCCGGCGGAGCTGCCGGTGCACCTGGACTGGAACCAGTGGCCGCGGCTGCGGGAGATCCTGGCGTCGGCGATCGGCAAGTTCACGCGGGACGAGCTGGTGGCGCGGGCGGAAGGCACGGACGCGTGCCTGACGCCGGTGCTGAGCCCGTGGGAGGCGGCGGCGCACCCGCACAACGCGGCACGCGGGACGTTCGTGGAGATCGGCGGCGTGGTCCAGCCCGCTCCGGCGCCGCGGTTCGACCGCACGCCGCCCGCGACGCCCGAGGCGCCCCACGAGAAAGGGGCGGACACCGCGGATGTCCTGACCGAACTCGGGTATGACACCGAGCGTGTCGCGGCGCTGCGGGCGGCGGGGGTGATCGTCTCCTGACGCGCGCCCGGCTGATCGTTTAGAGTGGGGACCAGTTCGTGCTGGGCACGCAGTGTCACTGCGGCCAGCCATCCGTGTGAAGGGGTGTCGAAAACGTCCCGGTGACGGCAGGATTGCCGTTGATCGGGGGAACCAGGCCCGCGGTGCGCCGCGGGCCCAGTGCAGCGAGGGGAACACGGCCATGTCGGCGAACACCAAGAAGATCGTCATCGTGGCTGTCGTCGCGCTCGTGTTGTTCTTCCTGATCACGCGTCCGACCGAGTCCGCCGAGGTGGTGCGCAGCGCACTGGGCTGGCTCCGGGACGGCGCCGAAGCCATCGTGACCTTCGTCCGCAGCCTCTTCTCCTGACCCCATCCGGCCACGGCCGGCACCGCATGCGGCGGTGCCGGCCGTGGCCGTGCGCGTCTTGCCGCCAGCTACGGAACGTCACCAATCTCGGCATCTGAGGGGCACTGTTCGACCATCCGGGTGGATTGAGGTGATTAACGCGCTGGTCGCCGAATTCCTTGCCCGGAACCTCTGGCGCGACGGCCCGAATTCCCCCTACGGTGCTCACATTGCGTGACCAGCCGGTTCTTACCGGCGAAACGGTCAATCGCTTCGATCATCGCCGTTCGATGGTGGCTTTCAGTGGGGCACGAGGAGGCAGGGATGACCGGAGATCCCGGGGTGGATGCGGTGATTGCCCAGTGGGCGTCCGAGCTCGAGCGCACGCCGGAGGAGATGGAGGCCGACCGGATCGCCTCCGCCTGGCTCGCCGAACTGCCGCAGCAACCACCAGGGATTCCCGGCCAGCGGGCCCGCACCGGCACCCGCACGTGGAAGCCGGTGGAGTCGGCCGACCCGGACTACCTGGACGCGATGCAGGAACGCCTGCCCGAGGTGCCGGTCGACCTGCTGGTCGCCGCGGCGGGCTGGTGGCAGATGGTCGGCGACATCGAAGAGGCCAAGGCCTGGTGGGACGCCGGCATCAGCCCGCTCGACCAGCGCGCGCTGGACTACCGGTCCGCCGGTCTCACGCCGTCCGACCTGTCCCGGCGCCTCGGCCCGATGACGGTCCTGCAGCACCTGCGCCGCGGCAGCGCCCCGGCCTGGTGCGTCGCCCGTCTCGCCCGCCAGCAGCGCGCCAGCTGACCGTCGAGGTCGCGTAACGTCAGGAAACGCGGCCTCGTTGGTCAGGTGAGGCTTTAGCGCTCGCTTGACACCGGCGCACCTATCGTCGGCGCGCGGAGCGTGCGGACGTCGGTGGGAGGCAAGGTTCTTGGACACGGAGCAGATCGAGCACGACCCTGCGGACGTGTCCACCGAGGAGGAAACCGCGGCGCCGCCCGCCCGCAGGCGGGCCGCGCCGGCGGTGCTCGGCAGGCTCGCGGTCGTGGTGGTGGTGCTGGCCGCGGCGGTCGGCGGGGTCTGGGCGACCAGCGCGGTCACCCGGCCCGACCGCACCGAGACCACCACCGAGATCCCGGACCTGGACAACGCGGCGGCGCAGGTCGCGCCCGGTTCGGCGGCCCCGGTCAACGCGACCGTCGAGGGCACGCCCGCGGCGCAGACCCAGCCGCAGCAGCAACCCCAGCAGCAACAGCAGTCCGGCGGCGGCGACCTGCTCTCCCAGTGGGCAGCCAAGGTCTCCGACGTCACCGGCATCCCGGCCCGCGCGCTCGTCGCCTACGGCAACGCCGAGCTGGAGATGCGGGCCGCGCAGCCGAAGTGCCGGCTGTCCTGGGCCACCCTCGCCGGCATCGGCCGGGTCGAGTCCAACCACGGCCAGTACGGCGGCGCGGTGCTGCAGGCCAACGGGCTGCCGTCGAAGGCGATCATCGGCGTCCCGCTCGACGGCTCGCCCGGCATCAAGGCCATCGGCGACAGCGACGGCGGCCGGTTCGACGGCGACCCGGTGTACGACCGGGCGGTCGGGCCGATGCAGTTCCTGCCCAGCACGTGGGCCCGCTACGGCGGCGGCTACAACCCGCAGCAGATCGACGCCGCCGCGCTCGCCGCCGCCAAGTACCTGTGCGTCGGCAGCCGCGACATGGCCAGCGCGAACGGCTGGTGGGCGGGAATCCTGTCGTACAACAACTCGGTCGACTACGGGCAGAAGGTGTTCGGCCTCGCCGACGCCTACGCCAAGGCCGCCCAGGTCGTCAAGGTCTCCTGACCCGCGGGTGCTAGCGTCGTGGGGTGCCCACGGGTCTGTTCACGCCGCGCCGGATCGCGATCGGCGTCCTGTGCGTCGCCGCGTTCGCGGTCTGCTGCGGGCTGGCCTGGTGGCAGTGGAACCGGTTCGAATCGGCGAGCGGCTCGTTCCAGAACCTCGGCTACGTGCTGCAGTGGCCGCTGTTCGGCGTGTTCCCGGCGTTCATGGTGTGGCGGATCTGGAAACTGCGCCGCGAGGCCGCGGCCCAGGAGGACGCCGAGCCGGCGGAGTCGCGCGCCGAGTGGGGCCGCAAGCCGGTGAGCGAGGTGCCGTCGCCGCGGACGCGGCAGGTCCCGGTCGACGACCAGGACGACGAGCTCGCCGCCTACAACCGCTACCTGGCCGAGCTGCACGCTCGTGACCAGCGCGAGAGCTAGAAAGGCAGACTGCGATGGTGGACACCGAAGAACGCGAAGGCGCCGCGGCCGCGAAGGCCGCGCCGGCCCTGCGGGGGCCGCTGCTGCGCTACCGCGTGCTGGCCTACGTCACCGGTGTCGCGCTGCTGCTGCTGACGGCGGCGTTCATCCTGAAGTACGCGTTCGACTCGCCCGGGATGATGAGCTGGGCCGGCGTCAGCCACGGCGTCTTCTACATGGTCTACCTGGTGTTCGCGGTCGACCTGGCGCTCAAGGCGCGGTGGTCGATCAAGGGCACGATCCTGGTGCTGCTCGCGGGCACCATCCCGTTCCTGTCGTTCGTCGCGGAGCGTTCGGTCACGCACCGCGTTCAGGCCGGTCGCAAGCTCTGAGCGAGTAGGGCACGACGGTCGACCCGCGCAGGGTGTCCGCGTCCATGGTCGCCGGCCGGAAGCCGGCCAGCCGGGCGACCATCTCGCCCACCGGGTCGGCCACCTCGTCGGTCCGGCCGGACAGGAACGCCCACTCGTGCTCGTCCGAGCCGAAGTACACCGGGGTGGCGAAGACCTCCCGGAACCGCGCCCACGCCACCCGCAGCGTGTCGTTGCGCCACAACGTCGGGCAGCCGCCCTGGCAGCACACCACCCCGCCGGGCGTGAGCAACCCGGCGCACTGCCGCAGGAAGTCCGCGCCGTAGAGCCGGTTGTGCTGCGCCGCCGGGTCGGTGTTCTCGTCCGGCAGGTCGATCACCACCAGGTCGTACCCGCCCGGCGACGACTCCACGAACGAGAACCCGTCCTGGTAGTGCACCCGGACCGGCCCATCGCCGCGTTCGGCGGCGTCCAGCTCGCCGAGCGTGTAGCCGTAGGGGAGCAGCTCCGCGCACGCCCGCACCGCGACCCGGTCGATGTCGACGTGGTCCACGTGCTCGGCGCCGAACGCCACGGCCAGCTGGCTGGCCACGCCCTCGCTCGACCCGATGATCAGCACCCGGCGCAACCGGGCAGCCAGCAGCATCGCCGGGACCATCAGCGCCTCGTGGTAGACGAGCTGGCTCGCCTCGGTGCTCTGCCGCTCCTCGTCGCAGAACAGGGACACGCCCTGTGCGGTACGGCCGATCAGCAGCCGCTGGAAGCCGGTGTGCTCGTCGAACAGCACCTCGGACACGTCCCACACCCGCGACAACCCGGGGCCGAGGGGCTCAACGATCTGCCGTGACATGCTTCTCCCCGCGCTCGACGACCGACATCTCCACGTCCGCGGCGTCCAGCGCGGCGGACAGCAGGCGCACCGCGAGCACCGGGTCCGCCTGGTCCCCGCAGGTGAACACGTCCGCGAACACCGCGCCGATCTCCGGGTAGGTGTGCACCGAGGCGTGCGACTCGGCCAGCAGCGCCAGCACCGTCACGCCCTGCGGCTCGAACCGGTGGCCGACCACCTCGCGGACCGTCGCCCCGGCCTCGGTCACCGCGGACCGCAACGCCTCGCGCAGGAACACCGGATCATCCAGCAGGCCGGGCGCGATGCCCCGCAGCTCGGCGAGGACGTGCCGTCCGGCGAACGCGCCGATCTCACGCGCCATCGGCGAGCGCGCCTCCTTCCAGGCAGTAGGTGCGCAGGGGCGGAATCCCGTTGAACGCCACCGACGAGTAGCTCGCCGTGTAGGCGCCGGCGTCGAGGATGTCGATCCGGTCACCGGCGCGCAGCGACAGCGGCAGCTCGTACGGGGTCCGTTGGTACAGCACGTCGTCACCGTCGCACGTCGGCCCGGCGAGCACGACGGGACCCCGCTCACCGCCGCGGTCCACCGGCTCCAGCCGGTAGGGGATGGCCTCGTTCTCGGTCTCGGCGAGGCCGTTGTACCGGCCGACGTCGAGGTAGACCCAGCGCCGCCCGAACCGGGTGGCCACCAGCACGACCTCGCTGCGGATCAGCCCGGCCTCGGCGACCACGGCCCGGCCGGGTTCGAACAGCACCTCCGGCTCGTCCGGGAAGTACGCGGCCACCGCGGCCCGGATCGCCCGTGCGTACCCAGCGAGCGACGGCACGGCCTCGCGGTAGGTGATGCCGAACCCGCCGCCGATGTTCAGCCGCCGCAGCCGCACCCCGCGGGCCGCGAAGTCGGCGAAGATCTTGGCGGCCGCGGCGACACTGGCCTCCCACGCGGCGGGGTCCGGCTGCTGCGAGCCGACGTGGAACGCGATCCCGGCCGCGTCCAGGCCCAGCCGGTCCGCCTCGGCGAGCAGGTCCGCGGCCTGGTCCGGCTCGCAGCCGAACTTCTGGCCGAACGGCGTGGCCGAAGCCGGGCCGTCCACCAGTATCCGCACCGACACCGACGCGCCCGGCGCGTGCTCGGCCAGTGCGGCGAGGTCCCCGGGGGCGTCGGTGGTGAAGTCACGCACCCCGCGCGCCCACGCGAACGCGATGTCGGCCGGCTTCTTGATCGTGTTCCCGTAGGACAGCGCCGCCGGCTCCGCGCCGGCCGCCAGGCACGCCTCGATCTCCGCCGGGCTCGCGACGTCGAACCCGCCGCCCGCGCCGAGCACGGCCCGCAGCACGGCGGGCTCGGGGTTGGCCTTGACCGCGTAACGCAGACGCGCGTGCGGGAACTCGCGGACGAGCTCCCGCACGCGCTCGGCGACCGTGTCGGTGTCCACGACCAGGCACGGCGTGCCGGGGCCGGCTTCGCTCAGGAACCGCCTGATCCGCTCAACACTCACCCGTGCAGCGTCTCAGGAGCCGATCCCGGTCAGCGAACGGACCTCCATCTCGGCGTGCTTGCGCGGGTCGGCCTTGTCCTTGGACAGGATCGTGCCGAGGAAGCCGCACAGGAACGAGAACGGGATCGACACCAGGCCCGGGTTCTTCAGCGGGAACCAGTGGAAGTCCACGCCCTTGATGATCGAGTCCGGCGAACCCGACACCACCGGCGAGAAGATCACCAGCACCAGGCACGCGCCGAGCCCGCCGTAGATGGCCCACAGCGTGCCGGTGGTGTTGAACCGCTTCCAGAACAGGGAGTACAGCAGCGTCGACAGGTTCGCCGACGCCGCGACCGCGAACGCCAGCGCGACCAGGAACGCGATGTTCTGCCCGTTGGCCAGGATGCCGCCGATGATCGCCAGGACGCCGATCCCGATCGCGGTGAAACGCGCCACCCGCACCTCGTCGACCGGGTCGGCGTGGCCGCGCTTGAAGATGTTGGCGTACACGTCGTGGGCGAAGGACGCCGAGGCGGTCAGCGTCAGGCCGGCCACCACCGCCAGGATCGTGGCGAACGCGACCGCCGCGATGATGCCCAGCAGCAGGGTGCCGCCGATGTGCAGCGCCAGCAGCGGCGCCGCGGAGTTCTCGCCACCGGGCGCGGCCTTGATCTGGTCGGTGCCGACCAGCGCGGCCGCGCCGAAGCCGATGACCAGGGTGCACAGGTAGAACACGAACATGCAGGCGGTGGCCCACACGACCGAGCGGCGCGCCTCGTGCGAGTTCGGCACCGTGTAGAAGCGCATCAGCACGTGCGGCAGCGCGGCGGCGCCCAGGATCAGCGCGACGGCCAGCGACACGAAGTCCAGCTTCGTGGTGCCGTTCGCGCCGTACTGACCGCCCGGCTCGAGCAGCTTCCCGCCCATCGGGCTGTGGTAGGCCGCCTGCGAGAGCAGGTTCGACAGGCTGAAGCCGAACTTGCCGAACAGGAACACAGTCATCAGCACGGCGGACAGGATCAGGATGCTGGCCTTGATGATCTGGACGTACGTGGTGCCCTTCATGCCGCCGACCAGCACGTACAGCACCATGACGATGCCGACCACGGCGATGATCAGCGCCTGGCCGAGCCCGCCGTGGATGTTCAGCAGCAGCGCGATCAGACCGCCGGCGCCCGCCATCTGGGCCAGCATGTAGAACAGCGAGATGACCAGTGTCGACGTCGCGGCGGCGGCGCGCACCGGGCGCTGCTTCATCCGGAAGCTCAGCACGTCGCCCATGGTGAAACGGCCGGTGTTGCGCAGCAGCTCGGCGATGAGCAGCAGGTCGACCAGCCAGGCGACCAGGAAGCCGATCGAGTAGAGGAACCCGTCGTAGCCGTGCACGGCGATCGCGCCCGCGATGCCGAGGAACGACGCGGCCGACAGGAAGTCACCGGACAGCGCGATGCCGTTCTGCCGCCCGGTGAACGCGCTGCCCGCGGCGTAGTAGTCGGAGCGCGAGGAGTTCCGGCTGCTCACGCGGTACACGACGAACAGCGTGATGGCGACGAAGAGCGCGAAGACGGCGATGTTCACGACCGGGTTGCTGGCCGCGGTCGCACCGCCTGCGGCGAGAACGTGGTTCATCGGGGTCACTGCACTCCTGCCTGGCGGCGGACCTCGTCCACCTCGGGGTCGATCCGGCGCCGCGCGAACCGCAGGTAGGCGGCCGTGATCGCGGCGGTCGAGACGAACTGGAGGATCCCGAGGACGATCCCGACGTTGACCTCGCCGAACACCTTGATGCTCATGAAGCCGTGCGCGTACGCGGCGAGCAGCACGTAGACCAGGTACCAGAGCACGAACGCCAGGCTCATCGGGAACACGAAGCGGCGGAACCGGCTGCGCAGCGCGCTGAACTCTTCGCTGCGCTGGATCGCGACGAAGTCGGGGCCCGTCCGGCGGCGCGGGCCGGGCGGCTCGGGGGTGGTCGGGCTGCTGCCGAACAGCGGCCGCATCTGTCCCGTGTCCTCCACGGGGTTGCGCGCAGCGGTGCGGGCGACGTTCTGCATCTCTGCCTCCCGGCGAGCGAGCGAAGTCGGCGAAAATCCTTCGGGAGCGCACATGCTAACTACGCCGACCTGCGCCTCCGACATCGGAGGACCTCTTCAGAGTGAAGCGGGTCTGCGACACCCGGACGGGTTAATCCGCTGATCGGGCGAAAGGCGGGCGGGATTCGGCCGAAGCACGTAACCGGCTGTGAACTGGCGCGGGGTGCCGTCCCCGGAAGGGGTAAGGGGCGTCAGGGCGCGCAACACCGCGGCGGTGGTGGGAAAACGCTGGCCAATGGCGGTGACCGGGCAGAAATCCACATCACAGCGAAAGCCACAAGATCGGGCGGTATTAGCCCGCGCCACCACGGCGCGTCCGCACGGTCGGTGCGGATTTTCCGGTTCATCCCAGTAAACTCTGGGCTAAGTGGGTGACAGGTCCACGGTGTGGGCGTGCCCTCCCGTAACCACGCACCCCACTTGTGTCGCCCTGACAAGGCATTTCGCGTAAACCCCTTGTCACCAGCGGTATTTCCGCAGGTCAGCACCGCCGGATTCGGCGGGCTTCGGCTGAGCCCGTTTGGTGTACGCTTCCGGGGCCACGCTGACTCGCTGTGACCGAGCGTAAACCGGTGTTGTGCGCGACATCGTGCACACCGCATGATGCACCGGCAACGGCGCCGGGCCGGTCCGGCGGGACGGCGGGCGGCCGGGACAGCGCCGTCGGCTGGGGCTGCAGGAGAAGCGACGAAGTTCCACCCGTGATGAGGAGAGCCATGCGGTTGAGGCCACGCGGTGCCGTCGCCGTGCGCTCCGGCACGGGTCCGGCCCACCACGCACAGCAGACGCCGGACAGGGAGTCACCTTCGTGACCGTTGCAGGACAGGGCCAAGTGCCTGTGGGACAGCTCCTCGGCCAGCAACCGAAGGAGCCGTCGAAGTGGGCCACGCTCACGCGCTGGCGGGACTGGCGGCTCTCCGCCAAGCTCGCCGCCGTGTCGCTGGTGCCCATCGTGGTCGCCCTGGTGCTGGGCGGGATCACGATCGGCAACCAGGTCGAACGCTCCGGCAACTACGAGCGGATGAACCGGCTGGTCGAGCTGAACGGCACGGTCCGCACGCTCGTCGACGCGCTGCAGCAGGAGCGCACCGAGACCGCGGCGCTGCTCACGCAGGGCACGGTCGGCAGCTCGCCGCAGCTGGATGCCGCCCGCAGGCTGGTGGACGAGGCGACCGGGCCGGTCAGCAGCGCCACCGGGCACGCCGCGGACGCCGACGACGGTGTCCGCGCGCCCGGCGAAGCCGCGCAGGCCGCGGTCGGACGGCTCCCGGAGGTCCGCCGCCAGGTCGCCGAGGGCCGCCTCGACGCGGTGCAGGCGCTGGCCGCCTACAGCGAGATGACCGAATCGCTGATCGGGCTGGACACCGCGCTGGTCGCAGGCATCGGCGACGACGCCATCGGCGGCACGCCGAGCGCGCTGCACGACGTGCTGGTGGTGAAGGAGGAGGCGTCCACCGCGCAGGCGCTGCTCGGCTACGGCATCGCGCGCGGCAACCTCACCCCGAGCCAGCTCAACGACCTGCGCACGGCCGAGCTGCGGCTGACCGACCGGCTCGCCGACTTCCGTGCCGCGGCCAGCTCCGCGCAGGAGGCCCAGTTCGACCGCTCCGTCATGGGGCAGGACTTCAACACCCGCAGCCGCCTGGTGAACGGCGTGCTCGCGGCGGAGGGCGCCTCGGTGCCCAGCGCGCTGCGCGGCATCTCGGCCCAGCAGTGGACCGCGGTGTCGGCGTCGGTGATCGCCGCGTTGAACACCGTGAGCGACAGCCTGGGCGACGAGCTCACGACCACCTCCGCGGACCTGGCGGACAGCGCGGGCACCGACGCGGGCCTGCTCGCGGTGCTGCTGTTCCTCGCGCTCGTCGTCACCGCCGCGGTCGTCATCCTCATCACCCGCCAGCTGCTGCAGTCGCTGCGGATGCTGCGCGCCGGCGCACTGGACGTCGCGGACCGGCAGCTACCCGCCGCCGTGCAGAACATCCAGGAGGGCCGCGAGCAGAGCACCGACGTGCAGCCGCTGTCGGTCGGCACCACCGACGAGATCGGCGAGGTGGCCAAGGCCTTCGACGCGGTGCACAGCCAGGCGCTGCGGCTCGCGGTCGAGCAGGCCAACATGCGCACCGGCTACAGCAGCGTGTTCGTCAACCTCTCGCGCCGCAGCCAGAGCCTCGTGCAGCGGCAGCTGCAGCTGATCGAGCGGCTGGAGCGGGACGAGGAGGACGCCGACCAGCTCGCGACGCTGTTCCAGCTCGACCACCTCGCGACCCGCATGCGGCGCAACAACGAGAACCTGATGGTGCTCTCCGGCGCCGAGCCGGGCCGCCGCTCCGGCCAGCCGGTCACCACCTCCGACGTGCTGCGCGCGGCGGTGTCGGAGATCGAGCAGTACCAGCGCGTCGTCGTGCAGACGCCGCCGGAGGCCCGCATCGTCGGCTTCGCGGCGAGCGACCTGATGCGCCTGGTCGCCGAGCTGCTGGACAACGCGACCGCGTTCTCCGCGCCGGAGACCCAGGTGACGGTGACGACCCGCGCCGCCGACCACGGCGGTCTGGTCATCGACATCATCGACCAGGGCATCGGCATGAACGAGGCCGAGGTCGCCGAGGCCAACGCCCGGCTGACCGAGGCGGGCACGGTCGACCTCGCGACCTCGCGGCGCATGGGCCTGTTCGTGGTCGGCCGCCTTGCCGGGCGCCACGACATCGGCGTGGTCCTGCACGGCGGCAAGGACATCGTGGGTGTGCGGGCGACCGTCACCGTGCCCGCGGACCTCGTGATGGACCTTCCCGCGCCCGCCCCGGCCCGGCCGGACCCGTCGACCGCGCTGCCGCGGCGGCGCACGGTCAACGGCGCCGGGCGGCCGGAGGCGCTGGCGAACTTCGGCCAGGCGCCGACGCCGGGCGACGGGGCGAGCAGCCCGTCCTGGACGCAGAACGGGCACTCGGGTGTCTTGCCGCCGCGGCCGCCGTCGGACCTGGAGATCTCCGGTACCGCGTTGTTCACGCCGATCCCGGCGGAGGGGGAGGAGCCCGCGGCGCCCGCGCCCGCTCCTGTTGCCGAGGTGCCCGCCGAGCCGGAGCCGGAGCCGGAGCCCGCGCCGGGCGAGCTGCCGAGCGGCAAGGCGTTGTTCACGGCGAACAGCAGCCCGCTGTCGGAGTGGTGGAGCTCGGCGGCGAACGAGCCGAAGCCCGCGACGCCGCCGCCGTCGCGCCGCGAGACGACGCCGATCTTCGACGAGACCCTGTCGGCCTGGTTCCGCAGCGACGACCCGCCGGCCGCCGCTTCGAAGACTGCCGAGTCCACTTCGGACAAGGCGGAGAGCGCGCCGGGCGACAAGGCGGCCAGCGGCTGGGACTTCGCGGTCGACGAGAACTGGCGGGCGGTCCAGGCGGCGTCCCAGGTGGAGCCGAAGACGTTCACGGATGCGGGCCTGCCGAAGCGCCGCCGTGGCGAGCAGTTGCTGCCCGGCAGTGCCGCGGCGGAGACCCCGGCGCCGAACCCGCAGCGCGAGATCCCGGTCCGCGACCCGGCGGACGTGCGGGGCCGGCTGAGCAGCTTCCAGCGCGGCGTGAACAGGGCCCGCCACGCGAAGCGCGACCAGCCCGAAGGCGCTGCGGTGCCGGAAAGCGCTGCCAGCGCGGAGGGCACTGCGGCGACTACGGCGAGCGAGGCCTCGTCGGGGGCTGAGCAGGGTGGGCTGCCGCGTCGTCAGCCGCGCCCGGGAGCTGCTGCCGCGGACTCGGCGAAGGACCCGCGCCCCGGCGCTGCTGCCCCGGATTCGGTGGAGGAGCGGAAGCCGCGCCCGTCGGCGGAGGCTCCCCAGCTGGACAGCGGCCTGCCCCAGCGCCGCCCGAAGCCCGGCGCCTCGGAAAGCGCCCAGCCCGCGGCCGCGCCGGAGACCGGCCAGCCGCGGCGGGAGCCGAAGGCGGCGGGTTCGACGGATGCCGGCTTGCCGCGCCGCGAGCCGAAGGCGGCCGGGTCGACGGACGCCGGCCTGCCCCAGCGGGAGCCGGAGGCCGCCGGCGGCTCGGTCACGGAAGGCGCGAAGCCCAGCCAGCCCGAAACAGCGGACAACGGCCTGCCCCGGCGCCAGCCGAAGACGGCCGAGCCCCCCGCGGCGAAGTCCACGGACGCGGGCTTGCCGCAACGCGAGCCGAAGGCGGCGGGTTCGTCGGACGCGGGCTTGCCGCAGCGCGAGCCGAAGGCGGCCGGTTTGTCGGACGCGGGCTTGCCGCAGCGCGAGCCGAAGGCGGCCGGTTCGCCGGACACGGGCTTGCCCCAGCGCGAGCCCAAGGCGGCGGGAGCGACCGACAGCGGCTTGCCGCGGCGCCAGCCGAAGGCCGCCTCGCAGGGTGCGGAGACCGAGCGCGCTCAGTCGAAGGAGCCCGCAGCCCAGGCCGACCCGGGCCTTCCGCAGCCGAAGGCTGCGGAAGGGACCGAGCCGGGCTTGCCCCAGCGGCAGTCCAAGGACGCCGCCTCGCGCAGCGAGACGAAGCCGGCGGGCGGCTTGCCGCAGCGGCAGCCCAAGCCCGCTGACAGCGGGCTGCCTCAGCGGCAGTCGGCTTCGGCTCAGGCCGAGAGCGGTCTGCCTCAGCGGCAGTCCAAGGACGAGGCGGCCTCGCGCAGCGAGGCGCAGTCGGCCGGTGGCTTGCCGCAGCGGCAGCCCAAGTCCGCCGACACTGGCCTGCCCCAGCGGCAGCCGCGCGCGGACAGCGGCGCCGGTCTCTTCCAGAGCGAGGGCACCGGCCTCTTCCAGCGGCCGGGACCCGCGCCGGACACCCCAGCCGAGCCGCAGCCGCACAGCCAGCAGCCGCAGAGCGAGCAGCGGCAGAGCGAGCAGCGGCAGGGCGACGCCGTGGCAGGCGGCGACGGCGCCTGGTCGTTCGCCTCGGACGAGAGCTGGGCCGCGGTGCAGACCGTCTCCTCGTCGCCGCCCTCGAACTTCACCGCGGCCGGGCTGCCCAAGCGGCGCCGCGGTGAGCAGTTGCTGCCCGGCAGCGCACTGGCCCCGGGGGCCCCCGCCCCGGCGCCGCGGACACGTCGTGACCCGCAGGATGTGCGTGGCAGGCTGAGCAGTTTCCAGCAAGGTGTTCAGCGTGGAAGGCACCGGACCGCTCAGTCCGCCGACCCCGATCAAGGAACCATGGAGGGTGAATGACCACGCCGCAGCCACAGAACCAGTTCGGATGGCTGGTCAATGATTTCGCCGAGCGTGTGCCTGGCGTGGCGCACGCGGTGGTCGTTTCGGCCGACGGCCTGCTGCTGACCGCTTCGAACCGGTTGCCGCTCGACCGCGCCGACCAGCTCGCCGCGGTGGCCTCCGGGCTCGTCAGCCTGACCCAGGGCGCGGCGCGGTGTTTCGAGGCCGGCGCGGTCAACGAGACCGTCGTGGAGATGGAGCTCGGGATCATGATCCTGATGTCCATCAGCGACGGCTCCTGCCTGGCGGTCCTGGCCGCCCCGAACTGCGACATCGGCCAGGTCGCCTACGAGATGACCATGCTGGTCGACCGGGTGGGCCAGATCCTCACCCCCGAACTGCGGGCTCAGCTGCAAGGGGCCGCGGGGCCCCTGATCGGTGAACCGGTGGGATGATGCCGACATGACCACGGGATCCGAGAGTGGCTCCCCGACGTCCGGCGGTGAACCGGAGCCGACGTTCGCCGACGTGATGAACAGCTTCAGCCTGGACTCCGGGCGCGGCCGCCGGAAGCGCAAGAAGCAGCGCGACCGGCAGCCCGGGAACGACACGGCGGAAGCCCCCGAAGCACCACAGGCCGAGCAGGCGCCGCCCGCGCCGCAGCTGACGCCGTCGCCGCAGCCGGCACCCGCTCCGCCGCCCCAGCCGGAGTACCCGGCCCGGCCGGCGAGCCTGTTCGACTCCTCGCCGGGCAGCGGGTTCTTCGAACCCGTCCAGCCCGCCCAGCCGTCGCGGCCCGTGCCGTTCCGGCGCGAGGAGCCCGAGATCCACCCTGCCGAGGAGACCGCCGTGGTGCGCCCGTACGCGCTCACCGGCGGCCGCACCAAGGCCCGGGTCGCCCTGGAGCTGGAGACGCTGATCTCCGTCCAGGACGCCGTCCTCGCCCGGCTCGACGCCGGAGCGTTGACCGTGCAGTTCGAGCACCGCTCGATCATGGAAGAATGTCGGACACCGCGGTCGGTTGCGGAGATCGCAGCGCTGCTGCGGGTCCCGATCGGCGTGGCCAGAGTCCTCATCAGCGATGCCGCCGATGCCGGGCTGGTCACGGTGCACCGCACTATGTCGACCAACGACGACGCCGAGGCGCATCTCATGTTGATGGAAAGGGTGTTGAGTGGACTCCGTCGGCTTTAAGGCACCGCGGCAGACCGCGCCGCAGACCATGACCTCGGCCAAGATCGTGGTGGCCGGTGGCTTCGGTGCCGGCAAGACCACCTTCGTCGGCTCGGTCTCGGAGATCGTGCCGCTCACCACCGAGGCGATGATGACCGACGCGAGCCGCGGCATCGACAACCTCGACCAGACACCCAACAAGGCCACCACCACCGTGGCCATGGACTTCGGCCGCGTGTCTCTGGACAGCGACCTGATCCTGTACCTGTTCGGGACGCCGGGTCAGCAGCGGTTCTAGTTCATGTGGGACGACCTGGTGAAGGGCGCGATCGGCGCCGTGGTGCTCGCGGACACGCGGCGGCTCGCGGACTCGTTCGCGCCCGTCGACTTCTTCGAGGACCGCAGGCTGCCCTACATCATCGGCGTCAACACCTTCGACGGTCAGCTCCACCACGAGCTGAGCGACGTGCGCGAGGCGCTGGCGATCGACGAGAGCATCCCGATCGTGCGCTGCGACGCCCGCGACCGCGAGTCGACCAAGCAGACGCTGATCACGCTGGTCGAGTACGCGATGCGGCAGTGGATCGCGATGCGCGCCGCCGGCACGCGCTGACGCCGGCGCGGTAGCCAGGGGAAGTGCCGGGTCGGGGGCCCGGCACCCGTCCGGTCGACGCTGCCTTCGTGCTGCCCGCTCACTGAATCGTTACGGTCCCGCGGTGGATGTCGCCGCGGTCACGCTTGGGTTTGCGATAGTAGGAAGTCCAAGTATTTTTGAGGCATGAACGCCTCCCTTCACCGTCCCGTGCACCCGGTGCGGTTCGTCACCGCCTCGAGTCTGTTCGACGGGCACGACGCTTCGATCAACATCATGCGGCGCATCCTGCAGTCGCAGGGTGCGGAGGTCATCCACCTCGGCCACAACCGGTCGGTGGACGAGGTCGTCACGGCCGCGATCAGCGAGGACGCCCACGGCATCGCGATCAGCGCCTATCAGGGCGGCCACGTGGAGTACTTCAGCTACCTCGTCGAGTTGCTGAACGAACGCGGCGCCGGGCACATCAAGGTGTACGGCGGCGGTGGCGGCGTCATTGTGCGCGAGGAGATCGAGCTGCTGCACTCCCGCGGCGTCGCGCGCATCTTCTCCCCGGACGACGGCCTCCAGCTTGGCCTGCCGGGCATGGTCAACGTGATGATCAAGGAGTGCGACTACGACCTGGCGGAGGTGCCCGCCGGGTCGGACGACGACCTCCTCGCCGGCGACGTGCCGTCCCTGGCGCGGTTCATCACGCAGCTGCAGGCCGGCAGCGTCGCCGGCGACCGGCTGGCCCGCATCACGGAGGCGGCGCGCGCCCGGACGGTGCCGGTGCTGGGCATCACCGGCACCGGCGGCTCGGGCAAGTCGTCGCTGACCGACGAGCTGCTCCGGCGCTTCCGGCTGGACCAGGAGGACAAGCTGCGCATCGCGGTGCTGGCGGTCGACCCGACCCGGCGCCGCGGCGGCGGCGCGCTGCTGGGCGACCGGATCCGGATGAACGGCCTGGACGGCTCGCAGGTCTACTTCCGCTCGCTGGCGACCCGGCAGGCGGGCGGGGAGGTGCCGGAGGGCCTGGACGAGGCCGTGCTGGCGTGCAAGGCCGCCGGCTACGACCTGGTGATCGTCGAGACCCCCGGCATCGGGCAGGGCGACGCCGGCATCGTGGACCACGTCGACTACTCGCTGTACGTGATGACGCCGGAGTTCGGCGCCGCGTCGCAGCTGGAGAAGATCGACATGCTGGACTTCGCCGACGTGGTGGCGATCAACAAGTTCGAGCGCCGGGGAGCCGAGGACGCGCGCCGCGACGTGGCGCGCCAGATGGTGCGCAACCGCGAGGCGTTTGGCGTCGCTCCCGAGGACATGCCGGTGTTCGGCACCAGCGCCGCGCGCTTCAACGACGACGGCGTGACCGCGCTGTACCAGTACCTGCGGGACGCGCTGGCCGAGCGCGGCCTGTCGGTGTCGGCCGGTCAGCTGCCGAAGGTGGACACCAAGGTGTCCACCGGGGCGACGGTGATCATCCCGGCGTCGAAGGAGCGCTACCTCGCCGACATCGCCGCCACGGTGCGCGGCTACCACGAGAAGACCCGGGACCAGGTCGCCGCCGTGCGCAAGGTCGACCAGCTGCGGGCCGCGAAGGAGGCGCTGGCCGCGGACGGCGCGGACACCGGCCCGATCGAGGCGTTGCTGGCCAAGGCGGAGTCCGAAGTGGACCCGTCGGTGGCCGGGCTGCTGGAGCGCTGGGACGAGCTGTCCGAGTCCTACCGGCAGGAGGAGCTGGTCGTCCGCATCCGGGACAAGGAGCTGCGCACCCAGCTGTGGCGGGAAACCCTGTCCGGCAACCGGATCCCGCGCGTGGCGCTGCCGCGCTACACCGACCGCGGCGAGCTGCTGTCGTTCCTGCGCCGCGAGCACCTGCCCGGGTACTTCCCGTACACCGCGGGTGTCTTCCCGTTCAAGCGGGAGGGCGAGGACCCGGCGCGCATGTTCGCCGGCGAGGGCGACGCGTTCCGCACCAACCGCCGTTTCAAGTACCTCTCGGCCGACTCCGAGGCCAAGCGCCTGTCCACGGCGTTCGACTCGGTGACGCTGTACGGGCACGACCCGGACACGCGACCGGACATCTACGGCAAGATCGGCACCTCCGGCGTGTCCATCGCGACGCTGGACGACATGAAGGCGCTCTACGACGGCTTCGACCTGACCGCGCCGAACACGTCGGTGTCGATGACCATCAACGGCCCCGCGCCGACGATCCTGGCGTTCTTCCTGAACACCGCGATCGACCAGCGGATGGACGCCTTCCGCGCCGAGCACGGGCGCGAGCCGACGCCCGCGGAGGCCGAGGATCTGCGCGAGTGGACGCTGCGCCAGGTGCGCGGCACGGTGCAGGCCGACATCCTCAAGGAGGACCAGGGCCAGAACACCTGCATCTTCTCCACCGAGTTCAGCCTGCGCATGATGGCCGACATCCAGGAGTGGTTCATCGAGCACGGGGTGCGCAACTTCTACTCGGTGTCGATCTCCGGCTACCACATCGCCGAGGCCGGGGCGAACCCGATCTCGCAGCTGGCGTTCACGCTGGCCAACGGGTTCACCTACGTCGAGTCCTACCTCGCCCGCGGCATGCACATCGACGACTTCGCGCCGAACCTGTCGTTCTTCTTCTCCAACGGCATGGACGCCGAGTACTCGGTGCTCGGCCGGGTCGCGCGCCGCATCTGGGCGGTCGCGATGAAGGAGCGCTACGGCGCCAACGAGCGCTCGCAGAAGCTCAAGTACCACGTGCAGACCTCCGGCCGGTCGCTGCACGCGCAGGAGATGAGCTTCAACGACATCCGCACCACGCTGCAGGCGCTGTGCGCGCTGTACGACAACGCGAACTCGTTGCACACCAACGCCTATGACGAGGCGATCACCACGCCGACGGAGAACTCGGTGCGCCGCGCGATGGCCATCCAGATGATCATCAACAAGGAGTGGGGCCTGTCGAAGAACGAGAACCCGTTGCAGGGCTCGTTCATCATCGACGAGCTGACCGACCTGGTCGAGGAGGCCGTGCTCACCGAGTTCGACCGGATCGCCGAGCGCGGCGGCGTGCTGGGCGCGATGGAGACCGGCTACCAGCGCGGCCGCATCCAGGACGAGTCGATGCTGTACGAGCGGCTCAAGCACGAGGGCACGCTGCCGATCGTCGGGGTGAACACGTTCCGCAACCCGCACCCGGAGGAGGACGAGGTCGAGGTCGAGCTGGCGCGCGCGACGGAGGACGAGAAGCAGTCGCAGCTGACGCGGCTGGCCGACTTCCAGCAGCGGCACAGCCACGACGCCGAGCAGGCCCTCAAGGCGCTCCGCGAAGCCGCCACCCGCGGCGAGAACCTGTTCGGGGTGCTGATGGACGCCGCGCGGGTGTGCTCGCTCGGCCAGATCACGGAGGCCTTCTTCGAGGTCGGCGGCCAGTACCGGCGCAACATCTAGCCAGCGGGGCCGAGCTCCCCGCCGCGGTGTCCCCGCGGCGGGGAGTTTTTCATGCCTTGACAACCCCACTCGAAACCACATATAACCAAACAAAGCAACACGGCGACGGCAAGGAAGCCACATGTACGCAGAGGAGCGTCAGCAGCAGATCGTCGAGCGGGCCCGCAGTCTGGGCCGCGTCGACGTGTCCTGGCTCGCCGCGAACTTCGCGGTCACCACGGAGACCGTGCGGCGTGATCTGACGGTGCTGGAGCGCCAGGGGGTGCTGCGCCGGGTGCACGGCGGGGCCATCCCGGTCGAGCGGCTCGGGTTCGAGCCCGGCCTGGCCGACCGGGACGCCGTGATGACGGCCGAGAAGGAGCGCATCGCCAAGGCCGCCCTCGCCGAGGTGCCCGACGAGGGCGCGATCCTCCTCGACGCGGGCACCACCACTGCCCGGCTCGCCGAGATCCTGCCGTCCGACCGGGAGCTGACGGTGGTGACCAACGCCGTGTCGGTCGTCCCGCAGCTGGCGCTCCGCCCGCAGCTCACCGTGCTGCTGCTGGGCGGCCGGGTCCGCGGCCGCACGCTCGCCGCGGTGGAGGACTGGACGCTGCGCGCGCTCGCCGACACCTTCGTCGACGTCGCCTTCGTCGGCACCAACGGCATCTCCGCCGAGCGCGGGCTCACCACGCCCGACATCGGGGAGGCGGCGGTCAAGCGCGCGATGATCCGCGCCGCCCGCCGCACGGTTGTGCTCGCCGACCACACCAAGGTCGGCAACGACTGCCTCGCCCGCTTCGGCGAGCTGTCCGAAGTGGACAAGTTCGTGACCGACACGGGCCTGGACGACGGTCTTGCGGAGGAGCTACGCGCGGCGGGTCCCGAGGTGGTGCTGGCGTGATCGTCACCGCTATCCCCAACCCCAGCCTCGGCCACATGCTCGAGGTGAGTTCCCCGCGGCGGGGTGATGTCCTGCGCGCCGGGGCAGCGGAGGAGCGGCGTCCGGCCGTCGCGAGGGTGGTGGCGGCGTGATTGTCACCGTCACCCCCAACCCCAGCCTCGACCACACCGTCGAGGTGGATGCCCTGCGGCGCGGGGAAGTCCTGCGCGCCGGACCGTCCCGGTTGGACCCCGGCGGGAAGGGCGTCAACGTCGCGCGGGCGCTGGCCGCGCACGGCCGCAAGACCGCGGCCGTCCTGTTCGCCGGCGGCGCCGACGGGCGGCGGCTCACCGAACTGCTCGACGAGCAGGGGGTCGCGGTCCGGCAGGTGCCCATCGACGGCGTCACCCGCACCAACATCACCCTCGCCGAGCCGGACGGCGTGGTCACCAAGCTCAACCTGCCCGGCCCGCTGTGCTCCGACGGTGACGCGGAAGCGTTGCTGCAGGCGGCCCTCGCCGCGTGCGAGGACGGCACGGTCTGGCTCGCCGGTTGTGGCAGCCTGCCGCCGGGCGCGCCGCGGGACACCTACGCCCGGTTGGTCCGGCGCGGTCACGAGGCCGGGTTGCGCGTCGCGGTCGACTCGTCCGGCTCGGCGCTCGACCGGTCCCTCGCCGAGGGTCCGGACCTGGTCAAACCCAACCGGGAGGAGCTGGCCGCCTGCGCCGGGATGCCGGTGCGCACGCTCGGCGACGCCGTCGTGGCGGCCGGAGTCCTGCGGTCGCGCGGCGCCCGAGCAGTCCTGGCCAGTCTCGGGCCCGACGGCGCGGTGCTCGTCGACGACGGCGCCGCCCTGCACGGGGAGGCGCCCGTCCCGGTCGCGCGCAGCACCGTCGGCGCCGGTGACGCGCTGCTCGCGGGTTTCCTCGCCTCGGGCGGCGCCGGCCGGGACGCCCTCGCCAGGGCGCTGGCCTGGGGCGCCGCCGCCGCGGCGCTACCCGGCAGCCGGATGCCCGCACCCGCCGATGTCGCCCGCATCGGCGTCACGATCCACCCTTCGGTCGACGCCGACCGAGAACTCAAGGAGTGATACCGATGGCCGAACTCATCACCGCCGATCTGGTCGACCTCGACGTCCCCGGCACCGACCGCGCCGAGGTCACCGCCGGGCTCGCGCGACGGCTCGTCGCCGCAGGCCGGGTCACCGACCTGGACGGCTTCCTCGCCGACATCCGCAAGCGCGAGGAGCAGATGCCGACCGGCATCGAGGGCGGCATCGGCATCCCGCACGCCCGCTCGGCGTTCGTCACCGAACCGACGCTGGCGTTCGGCCGGTCCGCCGCCGGGGTCGACTTCGGCGCCTCCGACGGCCCGGCCCGCCTGATCTTCCTCATCGCCGCGCCGGAGGGCGGCGGCGAGGAGCACATGACCATCCTCGCCCAGCTCGCCCGGCGCCTCGTCCACCAGTCGTTCCGCCAGTCGCTGCTCGACGCGCCCGACGCGGACGCGGTCGTCCAGCTCGTCCGCGAGGAGGTGCTCGGACGATGAAGTTCGTGGCAGTCACGTCATGCCCGACCGGGATCGCGCACACCTACATGGCCGCCGAGGCCCTGGAGCAGGCCGCGAAGGCCGCCGGGCACGAGATGACCGTGGAAACGCAGGGCGCGGCCGGGTCCGCGCCGCTCGACGCAGCCCGGATCGCCGAGGCCGACGCGGTGGTCTTCGCCGCGGACGTCGACGTCCGGGACCGGGAGCGGTTCGCGGGCAAGCCGACGGTCACGGCCGGGGTCAAGGCCGCCATCAACGACGGCGCCGGCCTGATCGCGCAGGCCGTCAAGGCGGCCGAGGAGGGCGCGGCCCCAGTCGCGCCGTCCGCGCCCGAGCTGGCGTCCAAGGTGGACGGTTCCGCGGGCGTCGGCACCCGGTTGCGCCAGTGGCTGATGACCGGCGTGTCCTACATGATCCCCTTCGTCGCGGCGGGCGGGATCCTCATCGCCCTGTCGTTCCTGATCGGCGGCCCGGAGGTCGCGGCCAAGGTCGGCGGCGGCGACTTCCAGGGCGTCACCTACCCGGGCATCGAGAACGTGTCCGACCTGATGAGCCAGGCCGGGATCGCCGGGGTGCTGTTCAAGATCGGGTCGCTGGCGTTCGAGATGCTCGTGCCGATCCTGTCCGGGTTCATCGCGTTCGGCATGGCCGACCGGCCGGGGATCGCGCCCGGCATCGTGGGCGGCCTGCTCGCCACCGCGACCGGCGCCGGGTTCCTCGGCGGTCTCGTGTCCGGTCTGCTGGCCGGTGCGGTCACGCTGGGCCTGAAGAAGCTGAAGGTGCCGCGCGGGGTGGCCGGGGTGATGCCCGTCGTGGTGATCCCGCTGGTGTCCACGCTGGTCGTCGGGTTCCTCATGGTCGTCGTGGTGGGCGAGCCGATCGCGGCCGCGCAGACCGGCCTGAGCGACTGGCTGTCCGGCCTGTCCGGCGGCAGCGCGTGGGTGCTCGGCGCCCTCCTCGGCCTGATGATGGCCTTCGACATGGGCGGCCCGGTGAACAAGGTGGCCTACACCTTCGGCCTGGCCGCGCTCGCCAGCGGCAACTACGTGATCATGGCCGCGGTGATGGCGGCCGGCATGACGCCGCCGCTCGGGCTGGCGCTGGCCACCCTGGTGCGCCGCAACCGGTTCACCCCGGCGGAGCGGCAGGCGGGCCAGGCCGGCTGGCTGCTCGGGCTGTCGTTCATCACCGAGGGCGCGATCCCGTTCGCCGCGGGCGACCCGTTCCGGATCATCCCGTCGCTGATGGTCGGCAGCGCCACCACCGGTGCGCTGGTCGCGGCCTTCGGCGCCACCTCGCCGGCCCCGCACGGCGGCATCTGGGTGGTCGGGCTCATCGGCAACCCGCTGCTGTTCCTGCTCGCCGTCGCGATCGGCACGCTCGTCACCTGCGGGTGCGTGCTGCTCGCCAAGAGCGTCGGCCGCGACCGCGCGCCCGCCGCGGCCACCCCCGAAACGTCCACCCAGGCCGTCGCGGCCTGACGCCCGAGGAGAACTGCCATGCCGGAACGCCGTGTCGTCGTCGGGTCCACCGTGGGCCTGCACGCCCGTCCCGCCGCCCTGTTCGTCAAGGCCGCCGCCGCGCAGCCGGTGCCGGTGAGCATCGGCAAGGACGGCGCCGACCCCGTCGACGCCCGCAGCATCCTGTCCGTGCTCGGCCTCGGCGCCCGGGGCGGGGACGAGGTCGTGCTCAGCGCCGACGGTCCGCAGGCCGAGCAGGCGCTCGACGAGCTGGCCGCGATCGTGGCGGCGAACCACGATGGGTGAGGTAGTCCTCCGCCCGGTGACCGGGATCGGCGTCAGCTCGGGTGTCGCGCACGGCCCGGTCGCCCGGCTGGCCGAACCGCCGCGGCTGCCGGAGGCGGACGCGCCGGAAGCCGACGTGCCTGCCGCTGTGGAGCGGGCGCGCGTGGCGCTGGCCGAGGTGGCCGCGTTTCTCGACGAACGCTCCGCCCAGGCCGGTGGTGCGGCCGCGGACGTCCTGCTGGCGCAGTCGATGATGGTCGCCGATCCCGCGCTGGTGGACCGGATCCGGGCGCGCCTGGAGGACGGACGGGGCTTGGCGCACGCGGTCGCCGACGCGTTCGCCGGGTTCCGTGACGTGCTCACCGCGGCAGGCGGTTACCTCGCCGAGCGGGCCGCCGACGTCGACGACCTGCGGGACCGCACCGTGGCGCGGATCCTCGGCGTCCCCATGCCCGGCGTGCCCGACCCGGGACACCCGTTCGTCCTGGTCGCACGGGACCTCGCGCCCGCCGACACGGCCGTCCTCGACGCCGGGCGGGTGCGGGCGATCGTGACCGAGCTGGGCGGCCCCACCAGCCACACCGCGATCCTGGCGAAGTCGCTGGGCATCCCGGCGGTGGTCGCGTGTGCCGGCGCGGCGTCGCTGACCGACGGGACGCCGGTGCTCGTCCGCGGCGCGACGGGGGAGGTGGTCGTCGACCCGGCGGCCTCGCTCGTCGAGGCGGCGGAGGCCGAGGCGGCCGAACAGGCTGCCGCGCTGGCGGCCTCCAGCGGCCCTGGCCGGACCGCGGACGGCGTTCCGGTGGCGTTGCTGGTGAACGTCGGGGCGGCCCGTGACCTCGCGGCCGCGGCAGCGGCCGACTCGGAGGGCGTGGGCCTGCTGCGCACCGAGTTCCTGTACCTGGACCGGGCCGACGAGCCGTCGGTCGAGGAGCAGCGCCGAAGCTACGCCGAGGTGTTCCAGGCGTTCGGCGGTCGCAAGGTCGTGGTGCGCACGCTCGACGCGGGCGCGGACAAGCCGCTCGCGTTCGTCGACCACGGTGACGAGCCCAATCCGGCGCTCGGTGTGCGCGGTTTGCGACTGGCCCGGCGGCACCCGCGGATGCTGGCGGACCAGCTGACCGCGATCGCCGCCGCCCGCGACGGCAGCACGGCCGAGGTGTGGGTGATGGCGCCGATGGTGTCCACGCCGGCGGAGGCCGCGGAATTCGCCGGCGCCGCCCGCGCGCACGGGCTTCCGGTCGCCGGGACGATGGTCGAGGTGCCCGCGGCCGCGCTGCGGGCAGGCGCGATCCTCGGCGCCTGCGATTTCGTCAGCATCGGCACCAACGACCTCGGCCAGTACACGTTCGCGGCCGACCGGATGGCCGGTGAGCTGGCCGACCTGCTCGACCCGTGGCAGCCCGCGCTCCTCGAGCTGGTCCGCGCCACCGGCGCGGCAGGCACGGCGGCGGGCAAGCCCGTCGGGGTCTGCGGCGAGGCGGCGAGCGATCCGCTGCTGGCGCTGGTGCTGGTGGGCCTCGGGGTGACGAGCCTGTCGATGGCGCCGTCCGCGCTGCCCGCCGTCCGCGTCGCGCTCGCGGCCCACACCGCCGCCGAATGCGCGGAGCTCGCGCAGCTCGCCCTGTCCGCCCCGGACGCGGCGAGCGCCCGCGAGCGGGTCGCCGCCGCGGTCGGCGCCGGGTGAGGCCCGGCGGCACCCGGCGCGAGCGGGAATAGCGCGCCCTGGTCCGGGAGTTACGTCGGAGCATGAAGTTCGGGATCTCGACGTTCATCACCGACGAAGGCATCCGGCCGGGCGCGCTCGGCCGCGCGCTGGAGGAGCGCGGGTTCGACTCGCTGCTGCTCGCCGAGCATTCGCACATCCCGGTCAGCCGGGAGAGCCCCTACCCCGGCGGCGGTGAGCTGCCCCGCGTCTACTACCGCACGCTGGACCCGTTCATCGCGCTGACCGCGGCCGCGGCGGAGACCCGCGACCTGCTGCTCTTCACCGGTGTCGCCCTGCTGGTGCAGCGCGATGTCATCCACACCGCCAAGGAGGTCGCGAGCCTCGACCTGCTGTCCGGCGGCCGCGTCGCCTTCGGGGTCGGCGTGGGCTGGAACCGCGAGGAGATGCGCAACCACGGCACCGAGCCGCGCACCCGCGGCGCCCTGATCGACGAGCAGATCCACGCGCTCAAGGCGATCTGGACGCAGGACGAGGCCGAGTTCCACGGCAAGCACGTCGACTTCGACCCGATCTGGCAGTGGCCCAAGCCGGTGCAGCGCCCGCACCCGCCGATCTACGTGGGCGGCGAGAGCGAGGCGGCACTCACCCGGCTCCTCAATCACGCCGACGGCTGGATGCCGCGGTCGCACACCCCGCCTGCGGAGATCAAGCGCGTCCGCGCCTGGCTGGCCGAGCAGGGCCGCCCCGACGTCCCGTTCACCGTCTTCGGCGCGGGCCGCAGCGAGGAGGCGCTGGCCGGGTACGCCGAGGCCGGGGTGGAGCGCGTGACGTTCATGCTCGGCACCCGCCCCGAATCGGAGACGCTCACCAAGCTCGACGAGCTCGCCGCCCTCGCGGAGGGCTACCGGTGAAGCTGGGCATTTCGACGTTCGTCACCGACGAGAGCGCGCGGGCGGACGTCCTGGCGAAGGCGGTCGAGGAGCGCGGGTTCGACACCCTGTTCGTGGCCGAGCACTCGCACATCCCGGTCAGCCGCGAAACCCGGTACCCGGCCGGCGGCGAGATGGCGCGGGCCTACTACCGGGCGCTCGACCCGTTCGTCGCGCTGGTCGCGGCGGCCGCCGCGACCACGACGCTCAAGCTGGGCACCGGCATCGCCCTGCTGATCCAGCGGGACGTCCTGCACACCGCGAAGTCCGTCGCGAGCCTCGACCTGTTGTCCGGCGGGCGTTTCCTGTTCGGCGTGGGCGTCGGCTGGAACCGCGAGGAGATGCGCAACCACGGCACCGACCCGCGCACCCGTGGCGCGCTGCTGGACGAACAGATCCAGGCACTCCGGACATTGTGGACGAACGACGAGGCCGAGTTCCACGGCGTGCACGTGGATTTCGACCCGGTGTTCCAGTGGCCCAAGCCGGCGCGGGAGGTGCCGGTCTACATCGGCGGCAACAGCACCGCCGCGCTGGACCGCGCGAAGCGGCTGGACGCGGGCTGGCTCCCCAACGCCCTGCGCGATCCGGAAGCGGCCGCGGCACAGGTGGCGCAGGCCGGATCGGTTCCGGTGACCGCGACGTCCGCGCCACCGGACCCGGCGCTGCTCGACGCCTACGCCGAGGCCGGGGCCGAGCGCGTCACGCTGGGCCTGCCGGCCGCGTCGGAGGGCGACACGCTGCGCCGTCTCGACGCGCTGGCCGCGCTCGTGCCGCGCGTCAGCTGACCAGCGGCTGCAGGGCTGCGGTGCCGGCGGTGAGCGCCGACGGCAGGGTCCGGTAGTAGCGGGACGGCGCCGAGGTCAGGACGATCACGATGTACCTGGCGTCGGCGCCGAGCAGGCCCGTCGTGTTGTACACCGCCTGCGAACCGCTGGTGCCCCAGCCCTGCTTGATCGCCCACGTCGTGCCGGGCAGCCCGTCCGGGATGCCGAAGTACTGGTCCGTGCCGTCCGAGCCGTGTTCGGAGGCGTGGTACATCGCGTTGTAGAGCAGGTCGCGGCTGGCCTGTGGCAGTTCGTCCTCGATGTAGTTGTAGACCTTGACCATGTCCGCGGCGGTGATCTTCGTCGATCCCCACTGGCCCGCCGACGACGGTGGCTCGGTGCCGGTCAGCCCGATCAGCCTGGCCATCCGGGTCACGATGGCGGTGCCGCCGTGCGCGACCCACAGGCTGCTGGCGATGCCGTCGTCGCTGGCGGTGATCATCCTGGTCAGCTGGGTCTGCGTGCTGCTCGCCGGCAGGCCCCACCCGTTCTCCCGCAGCACGTCCAGCGCGATCAGCAGCTTCACCACGGACATCGAGTAGAACTGCTGGTCGGCGTTGAGCTGCGTCAGGACGACGCCGGTCTGCCGGTCGTACACCTCGACCCCGACCTCGGCGCTCGCCACCTTCGTCCGCGCGAGGTCCTGCACCCGCTGGGCGACGGTGTCGTCCTCGGCCGGGGCCGGCGGGGTGTCGGCGGCCGGCGCCGGGTCGGACTCGGTGGCGGGTGGTGGCGACGGCTCCGGGGTCGTCGTCGACGCCACCGGGGCGCTCACCTGCACGACTTCGCTCGCCGAAGACGCCCGCGGCTGGTGCTGGACCGTGAAGATAAGCATGGTCACGGCGCCGAACACCGCGGCCGGGAGCACGACCTTGCCGGCCGTCCTGCTTCTCATGACCACACAAACGCGGCCATGATCGCGGCTTGTTGCAGCCCGATCCCGGATTTCCGTGATCTACAGGGAACTCACAGCCGGCTGCCAGGGAGTTCCCAACTGCCGCGACGGATCGCGACCGATCGGTATCAGCGCGCGTTGTCCAGCAGCAGGTGCACCGACAGCTCCAGCCGGTTCGCGACGTCGGCGGCGGACGCGCGGCGGGTGACCCACGCGACCAGGTTCGCCATCCACACGTCGGCGATGAGGTGGAAGACCGCGCGGTCGTGCTCGGTCGGCTCCTCGATGCCCATGGCGCGCGCGAACATGCTCTCCAGCAGCCGCCCGACCTGCTCGACCTCGGCGGCGGCCGTGGTGTCGGCGAACATGAACGCCCGGACCATCGCCTCGGTCAGGTGCGGGTCGCGCTGCATCAGCCGGGTGTTGCGGCTGAGCACGAAGATGAGCCGCTCGCTCGGCGTGTCGCCCGGGATGCTCGTCCGCTGCAGCTTCTCGTGCGCGCGTTCGAACTCCCTGGCCAGGCCGGAGACCAGCAGGTGGATCTTCGACGGGAAGTAGCGGTAGAGGGTGCCCAGTGCGACGTCGGCCTTCTCGGCCACGGCCCGCATCTGGACGGCGTCGTACCCGCCCTTGGACGCCAGTGCCAGTGTCGCGTCGATGATGCGCCGTCGCCGGTCCCGCTGCGCGGCGGAACCGAGCTCGTCGCTGGACAACGCGCTCATCCCGTTCTT
Organism: Amycolatopsis sp. 3B14; assembly: GCF_050958625.1. Lineage (NCBI taxonomy): Bacteria > Bacillati > Actinomycetota > Actinomycetes > Pseudonocardiales > Pseudonocardiaceae > Amycolatopsis > Amycolatopsis sp. 3B14. The sequence goes on along the minus strand of NZ_JBHZEN010000051.1, from coordinate 34,232 downwards.
CGGTTGGGTGGACGTCTTCGCTTTGGCGGCCATCGGCACCTGCTCCGGAACTTGTTTCAGTTTCACTGCACAGCTTACCGGTCCGCCTCCTGATCTCGCGCATCGAGTGGATCTGGCCACAAAACTGAAACACGTTCTATAGTGAGTCGCATGTCAGTCCTCACCGCGGAGCAGCGCGCGCTCGCTGGGACGATCCGCTCCGGCGCCAGGAGCCGGGACGACCTGACCGCCATCGGCGTGTTCGGCATCGGGGTGCCGGAGGACCTGGGCGGCGCGGGCGGGACGGTCGCCGACGCCGCGGTGGCCGTCGAGGAGGCCGCGGCCGCGCTCGTGCCGGGACCGGTGCTCGGGACCGTGCTGGCGGCGCTGGTGCTGGGGCGCCGTGGCGGATCGCCGGTGGCGAAGGAGCTGCTCCCGGCGTTCGCGGACGGCTCGGCGAGCGCGGGCGTGGCGCTGTCGCCGGACGGGCCGGTGCTCGACGCGGACGCCACCCACGTCCTGGTGGCCGACGGCGCCACGTGGAGCGTGCGCGAGCGCGGGGCGGAAACCGTCGAGTCGTTCGACCTGTCCCGCTCCTACGGCCGGCTGCGGGACGGTGACGGCACCGTGTTCGAGGGCGCTGAGCTGCGGGTTTTCGCGGCGACGCTGGCCGCGGCGGAGGCGGCCGGGATCGCGCGCTGGTGCGTGGCGACGGCGTCGGAGCACGCGAAGGTGCGCGAACAGTTCGGCCGGCCGATCGGGTCGTTCCAGGCGGTCAAGCACCTGTGCGCGGAGATGCTGTGCCGGGCCGAACTGGCCGGGGCACTGGCGTGGGACGCGGCGCGGGCCGCCGGCGAGACGCCGGAGCAGCACGAGTTCGCCGCGTCGGTGGCGGCCGCCGGGGCGCTGGACGCGGCGGTGGACACCGCCAAGGACTGCATCCAGGTCCTCGGCGGGATCGGGTTCACCTGGGAGCACGACGCGCACCGGTACCTGCGCCGCGCGGTGGCGTTGCGGCAGTGGCTGGGCGGTTCGGCCGCGTGGCGCCGCTCGGCGGCGTCGCTCGCGCTGGCGGGGGTGCGGCGCGAGCTGGGGGTCGACCTGTCCGAGCACTTCGACCCGGCCGTGCGGGCGACGGTGGCGGAGATCGCCGCGCTGCCCGAGGGGAAGCGCCGGGAGCGGCTGGCGACGAGTGGCTACCTGATGCCGCACTGGCCCGCGCCCTACGGGCTGGACGCGACACCGGCGCAGCAACTGGTGATCGACGCCGAACTGGCCCGCGCCGGGGTGGCGCGGCCCGATCTGGTGATCGGCGCCTGGGCGGTGCCGACCATCCTGGAGCACGGCACGGACGAGCAGCGGCGGCGGTTCGTGATGCCGACCCTGCGCGGCGAGCTGACCTGGTGCCAGTTGTTCAGCGAGCCAGGGGCCGGCTCCGACCTGGCGTCGCTGCGGACGCGGGCGACCGAAGTGGACGGTGGGTTCGTGTTGTCCGGGCAGAAGGTCTGGACGTCGCTCGCTCAGGAGGCGGACTGGGCGATCTGCCTCGCGCGCACCGATCCGGACGCGCCCAAGCACCAGGGCATCACCTACTTCCTGGTCGACATGTCGTCACCAGGCATCGACGTCCGCCCACTGCGGGAGATCACCGGGGTCGAGCGGTTCAACGAGGTCTTCCTGGACGAGGTGTTCGTGCCCTCGGCGAACGTGGTCGGCGAGGTGAACGGCGGCTGGCGCCTGGCCAGGACGACGCTGGCGAACGAACGCGTGGCGATGAGCGGCGGTTCGTCGGTCGGGGAGGCGGTGGAGTCGCTGCTGGCGGCGGTGCGTGAGCCGGATCCGGCGGTGCTGGAACGGCTCGGTGCGCTGGTGGTGGAGGGTTCGGCGTGCGCGCTGCTCGACCTGCGCTCGACACTGCGGCGGCTGGCCGGGCAGGACCCGGGGGCGGAGTCGAGCGTGCGGAAGCTGATCGGCGTGCGGCACCGGCAGGCCGCGGCGGAGGCGGCGCTGGAACTGCTCGGCCCGCCGGGTGTCCTGGTGACGGACGAGACGGCGGCGGCGCAACACGAGTTCCTGCTGACACGCTGCCTGAGCATCGCCGGCGGCACGACCCAGATCCTGCTGTCGGTGGCGGCGGAACGCCTGCTGGGGCTGCCGCGCTCCTGAAACTGTCGGTGGCCCCGCCTAGGGTGATCACCGTGGAATGGACCGAGACGACCAGGGCGATCTTCGTGCCCTCGGACCCGCCCCGGGACGGCGTGCTCGCCGTCTGGGGCGACGAGCCGGGGCCGACACCGGTCGAGCTCGTGCTGCCCGCAGGCGCCGGGAAGTCCTTCCGCCGCGCCAGGGTCGACGCGCACGTCCTCCCGTTGGCCGACGCCATCCCGCGCCTGCTCGCCGATCCCGGCCCCTCGCTCGGCGCCTGGTCCGCCGCTGTCTCCGCGGGCGTCGACCTCGTCGAGCGCGGCCGGTTCCTGCCCGCCGGATCATCGTCCGAAGTGGACTCCTGGCGCGCCGGGCCGCTCGAGGCCGCCGACGAGGAACTCCTGCGCGACCTGGCCGCCGCGCTGCCGCCCGAGGCGCACGCCCTCCCGCTGTCCGGCCTCAAACGCATCCGCCTGCACTCGCCGGAAACGCTCGTCCGCGCGCTCTGGGACGCCACCGCCGACGTGCTCGTCCGCGGCCCGGCCGGCGGGCTCGACGCGCGGCTCCAGCTCCGCGTGGAGGTGCGCGACACCGACGACGGCTTCGCGTTCGCCGGAGTTCTCGCCCTGCGCAGCTCCGCCGACCCCAGCCTGGTCGTCGACGCGGCCGAGTTGCGGGACGCGCCGGCCGCTGTCCGGCGCCGTTTCGGCGAGCAGGTCGAGGCCCAGCTGCTCATCGGTCTCCGGCGGGGCGCCCGCGCGTGGCCTCCGCTCGGCCGCGTGCTCGACGCGGCGGCCACCGGCGAGCTGCTCCTCGACGACGACGAGGTCGTGGAACTGCTCGACGGCGGGTCCGGCGCGCTCGCCGCCGCCGGCGTCGAGGTGCTGTGGCCGCGTGGCATGGCCGGCGAACCGGTGCGGGCCAAGGCGAGCGTCACGCCGTCGCCGGGCAGCGCGGGCGGGGCGGTGTTCCGGCTGACCGACCTGCTGCGGTTCCGCTGGCAGCTCAGCCTGGGCGGCGAAACCCTCACCGAGGCCGAGGTCACCGCGCTCGCCGAGGCCAAGCGACCACTGGTCCGGCTGCGCGGGCAGTGGGTGCGCGCCGACCCGTTCCTGTCCGCCCGTCTGCGCCGGGCGGGCCGCACGGTGACCGGCGCGCAGGCCCTGGCCGCGGCCCTCACCGGCGAGCTGGAGGTCGGCGACGAGCAGCTGGACTTCGCCGCCCCGCCCGCCCTCGACGGTCTCGTGGAGCGGCTGCGCGCGCCCGCCGGGCCGGTGGAGCCGGCCACCGACCTGCAGGCCACCCTGCGGCCCTACCAGCGCGCCGGGCTGTCCTGGCTGGCCCGGATGACCGAACTGGGGCTCGGCGGGATCCTCGCCGACGACATGGGCCTCGGCAAGACCATCCAGCTCATCGCGCTGCACCTGCACCGCCGGACGCTCCGGGCCGGGCCGACACTGGTGCTGTGCCCGACCTCGTTGCTCGGCAACTGGGAGCGCGAGTTCGCCCGGTTCGCGCCGAAGGTGCCGGTGCGGCGCTTCCACGGCGGGCGGCGGCACCTGGACGACCTGGAGCCGGACGAGGTCGTGCTCGCCACGTACGGGGTGCTGCGCCGCGACCGGGTCACACTGTCCGAAGTGGACTGGGGGCTGGTCGCGGCGGACGAGGCGCAGCACGTCAAGAACCCGCTGTCGGTGACGGCCAGGGAACTGCGGCGGATCCCGGCCGCGGCGCGGGTCGCGCTGACCGGCACGCCGGTCGAGAACCGGCTCACCGAGCTGTGGTCCATCCTGGACTGGACGACGCCCGGCCTGCTCGGCACGCTCGAGCACTTTCGCCGCACGATCGCGCGCCCGGTCGAACGCGACCGTGACGCCGGCAGCGTCGAGCGCCTCGCGGCGACGGTGCGGCCGTTCCTGTTGCGGCGGCGCAAGACCGACCCGGACATCGCGCCGGAGCTGCCGAGCAAGACCGAGACCGACCGGTACGTGCCGCTGACCGCCGAGCAGGCCACCCTGTACGAGGCGGTGGTGCGGGAGAACCTGGCGAAGATCCGCGAGTCGCGGGGCGTGCAGCGGCGCGGGCAGGTGCTCAAGCTGCTCACCGAGCTGAAGCAGATCTGCAACCACCCGGCGCAGTACCTCAAGGAGAGCGGGCCGGTCGCCGGGCGATCGGGCAAGCTCGCCGCGTTCGAGGAGCTGCTGGACGTGATCCTCGACGAGGGCGAGAGCGTGCTGGTGTTCAGCCAGTACGTGCAGCTGTGCCGGCTGCTGGAGACGCGGCTGACCGAGCGTGGGCTGCCGGTGCAGCTGCTGTCCGGCGCCGACCCGGCGCGGCAGCGGGACGAGATGGTGGCGCGGTTCCAGCGCGGTGACGCGCCGGTGTTCCTGCTGTCGCTCAAGGCCGGAGGCGTCGGGCTGAACCTCACCCGCGCCACCCACGTCATCCACTACGACCGGTGGTGGAACCCGGCGGTCGAGGACCAGGCGACCGACCGGGCGCACCGGATCGGGCAGGACCGGCCGGTGCAGGTCCACCGGCTCATCGCGGAGGGCACCCTGGAGGAGCGGATCGCCACGGTGCTCGCCGAGAAGCGCGGCTTGGCCGAAGCAGTGGTCGGCGCGGGGGAGGACTGGATCACCGACCTGACCGACGACGAGCTGACGGCGCTCGTGCGACTGGGACAGCCAGGATGACAACGGGCGACCCTGGGGGCGCGGGGAGTGAGGCGAGCGCCCGGCGCGGGGAGGGCTTGCCTACCAGGCGCACCCGCGCAAGACGATGTGCCGGTCATCCACGTTGGTTCGCGGTCGGCTGGTGCCGGCCGGGCGCTCCGAGATCACCCGCGCTTGTCGCGCAGCCAGCGGAGGTACGTCCAGTCCAGGAAGCGCTCCACGCCGCGCACCACGTGCGCCGACCGGATCGACGGGAACACGTCGAACGCGTGCTGCGCGCCCGGCAGTTCGGCGTACGCCACCGGCTGCTCCGAGGTCTCCCGCAGGCGGCGGACGAACTCCCGCGCCTCGCGGACCGGCACCAGCGAGTCGTGTGCCCCGTGGATCACGAAGAACGGCGGCGCCTTCTCGGTGATCCGGTCCAGCGGCGACGCGGCGATGTAGTCGTCCAGGAACCGCACCGGGTCCTTGCCCACCACGTACCTCGCCAGCAGCCCGTGCAGCCGCTGTTTGCTCGCCGTCGAACCGCTCGTCGCGGCGAAGTCGTACACGCCGTAGTGCGGGGCGCACGCCTGCACGGACGTGTCGGCGTCGGCGAAACCCGGCTGCAGGCCGGCGTCGTTCGGGGTCAGCGCCAGCAGCGCCGCCAGGTGACCGCCCGCCGAACCACCCGTCGCGGCGAGGAACGACGGATCACCCCCGTACTCATGAATGTGCTCGCGGATCCACGCCACTGCCCGCTTCACGCCGACGATGTGGTCCGGCCAGCGCGCCTTGGGCGACAGCGGGTAGTTCACCGCCACGCACACCCAGCCGCGCTGCGCCATGTGCAGCATCAGCGGGATGCCCTGGTGGTCCTTGCTGTCGATCATCCACGCGCCACCGTGGATCTGCAGCAGCACCGGCCGCCCCTCGACCGGCTCGCGCGGCCGGTAGATGTCCATCAGGAACCGCTTGCCGCCCGGCGCGTACGCCAGGTTGCGGTCCCGCCGCACGTCCGGGTTGCGCATCCGGAACGGCAGCACCAGCTGCCCCCACGGCGTCGCCAGGTCCTTCGCGTCCGGCGGGCGCGACAGGTCCGCCACGTACTTCGGCCCGAGCGCCTCGGCCAGCGCGTCCTCGACCGCGCCCTTGGCCCGCTGCGAGGTGACGATCAGCGACCCCAGCCCGGCGGCCGACGCCGCTGCCAGCCCCAGGCCGATCCGGTCCTGCACGGACCGCGCCCCGTGCCGCGCCAGGTGCGCCGCCGTGTCGGCCGCGGTCAGCGCGAGCAGGTGCGGCGCCAGCTCACCGGTCAGCCACCCGGCGAAGAACGCGGGCACCGAGGCGCGCACCCCCGGCACCGGGCGAAGGGCGTTCGCGGTCAGGGCGAGCTGGACCGCCCGCCGGGTGAGGAATCGCGGTCGCATACCCCGTGATCGTAGTCAGTTTCGCCTACCCTGGGAGGGTGCGACCGCTGTCTGGACTCGACGCCAGTTTCCTGTACCTGGAAACGTCTTCGCAGGTGCTGCACGTGTGCGGGCTGCTCACGCTGGACGGATCGACCATACCGGGCGGATATCGCTTCCCCGAGTTCAAGCGGCGGCTCGCCGAGCGCATCGCCGCGATCCCGGAGTTCCGCCGGAAACTGCACAATTCGCCGCTGAACTTCCTGCACCCGGTGTGGGTGGAGGACGAGGCGTTCGACATCGACCACCACCTGCACCGCGTCGCCGTCCCCGCGCCGGGCGACCGCGAGACGCTGGCCGAGCTGTGCGCCCACTTCGCCGGCCAGCCGCTCAACCGCGGCCGCCCGCTGTGGGAGCTGTACGTGATCGAGGGGCTGCCCGGCGACGGTGTCGCGGTGATGTTCAAGATGCACCACGCGACCGTCGACGGCGTCGGCGGCGCGAACCTGATCGCCTACCTGGCAGGCACCGAACCGGGTGAACTTCCGCCGCTGCCCGAGCCCGAACCCAACCTCGCGCCGCCCTCGCACCTCGAACTGCTCAAGACCAGCGTCGGCGAGCTGGCGCGGCGGCCGGTGGAGCTGGCGAAGCTGCTGCCCGGCCTGGCGAGCATGGCGCCCCGCTGGATCGGCCGCGCCCTGCGCCGCCAGGGCATGCCGGTGCCGTTCACCGCGCCGCGCACCTCGTTCAACTCCACCATCTCCAGCGTCCGCGCCATCGCCTACAGCACGGTCGAGCTGGACGACGTCAAGACCGTGAAGAACGCCTTCGGGGTGAAGGTGAACGACGTGGTCCTGGCGTTGTGCGCGGGCGCGCTGCGCCGCTACCTGGACGCGCGCGGCGAGCTGCCCAAGGACCCGCTGGTGGCGACCGTCCCGGTGTCGACGCTCGACCGCACCAGCCAGGAGGGCGACAGCAACAACAAGGTGTCCGCGTTCTTCGCGACCCTGCCCACCCACCTGCCGGAGGCCGCCGCCCGGGTCTACGCGGTCGCGGAGAGCAACCGCCAGGCCAAGGAGCACCACCACGAGATCGACGCGGACATGCTGCAGGACTGGGCCCAGTTCGCCGCGCCCGGCCTGTTCGGGCTCGCGGTGCGGGCCTACGCGGCGCTGCGGCTGGCCGACAAGCACCCGGTGGTGCACAACCTGGTCGTCTCCAACGTGCCCGGACCGCCGATGCCGCTGTACTTCGTCGGCGCGCGGGTGACGGCCTTCTACCCGCTCGGCCCGGTGTTCCACGGCGCCGGGTTGAACGTGACCGTGCTGTCCTACGCCGGGAAGGTTGACATCGGGCTCCTCGCGGCGCGAGAACTCGTTCCAGATCTGTGGGCGCTGGCCGATGCGATGCGGGACGAGATGAAGGAACTGCTGGACGCGGCCTCGGCCCTTGCCTGAACGCGGCTCCTCGGCTAAGACTAGAACAGGTTTCAGTCTTGTAGCCGAGGAGCCGGTGTGGACTTCACCCTGGACGCGACCCGGGCCGAGATCGCCGCGCTGACCGCGGACGTCCTCGCCAGGGACCCCGAGCACGCCTGGCAGGCGCTGGCGAAGGCCGGCCTGCTCGCGCTCGCCCTGCCCGAGGAGCTGGGCGGGGACGGGCTCGGCCCGGCCGAGGTCGCGGTGGTGCTGACCGAGGTCGGCCGGGCGGGCGCGCAGGTGCCCGCGCTCGCCGCACTCGCGCTCGGGGTGCTGCCGCTGAACCGGATGGGCAGCCCGGAGCAGCGTGCGCGGTGGCTGCCGGAGATCGCGTCGGGCGAGGTCGTCGTCACGGCCGCGCCGCACGAGCCGTCCCGGCCGTTCGCCGCGGAGCCCTCGACCGAGGCCGTCGCCGTGGACGGCGGCTGGGCGCTGACCGGCACGAAGACCCTGGTGCCGTCGCTGGCGCAGGCCCGGTGCGTCCTCGTGCCCGCGACGCTGCCGTGGGGACCGGGCGTGTTCCTCGTCGATCCGCGGGCCGAGGGCGCCGAGGTGCACGGCACGTCGTTGCGGCTGTCCGGCGTCCGGGTGGGTGAGGCGGATCTGCTGCGGGACGGCTCGCTCGCGGACCTGCGCCGGTTCGCGCTCGCCGGCGCGGTCGCGCTCGGCGACGGCGCGGTGGCCGGAGCGCTGGCGCTGACCACCGCGCACGTGCGGCAGCGCGAGCAGTTCGGCCGTCCACTTGCGACGTTCCAGGCGGTGGCGCAGCAGATCGCGGACGTCTACATCGCCTCCCGAACGCTGCACCTGGCCGCGTTGTCCGCGGTGTGGCGGCTCGACGAGGGGCTCGACGCGGACGAGGACCTGGCGATCGCCGCGTACTGGCTCGCCGAGGAGGCGCCCAAGGCGCTCGCGGTGTGCCACCACCTGCACGGCGGCCTCGGCGTCGACATCACCTACCCGCTGCACCGCCACTACGGGCTGGTCAAGGAGCTCGCCGCGCTGACCGGCGGCGCGAGCGAGCGGCTGGACCGGCTCGGCGACCTGGTGGAGGCCTGATGCACATCGAACTGACCGCGCCGCAACGGAAACTGCGTGACGAGCTGCGCGAGTACTTCGCCGGGCTGATCACGCCGGAGGAGCGGCAGGCGCTGCTCCGCGAGCGGCACGGCGAGGTCTACCGCCGCATCGTGCGCCGGATGGGCAGCGACGGGCGGCTCGGCGTCGGCTGGCCCGAGGAGTACGGCGGCGGCGGGTTCGGCGACCTGGAGCAGCACATCTTCGCCGACGAGGCCGCGCGCGCCGACGTGCAGCTGCCGTCGGTGACGCTGCAGACCGTCGGGCCGACCCTGCAGGAGTACGGCACGCCGGAGCAGAAGGCGTTCTTCCTGCCGAAGATCCTCGCCGGGGAGGTGCACTTCGCGATCGGCTACACCGAACCCGACGCGGGCACCGACCTCGCGTCCCTGCGCACCACCGCGGTACGCGACGGCGATTCCTACCTGGTCAACGGGCAGAAGATCTTCACGACCGGCGGGCACGACGCCGACTACGTCTGGCTCGCCGTGCGCACCGATCCGGACGCGCCCAAGCACAAGGGCATCTCGATCCTGATCGTCGACACCACCGACCCCGGCTACTCGTGGACGCCGATCATCACCTGCGACGGCGCACACCACGTCAACGCCACGTACTACTCCGATGTCCGGGTCCCGGTGTCGATGCGGGTCGGCGAGGAGAACCAGGGCTGGAAGCTGATCACCACCCAGCTCAACCACGAGCGGGTCATGCTCGGCCCGGCCGGGCGGATCGGCGGGCTCTACGACCGGGTGCGGGCCTGGGCCGCCGAGCGCGATCTGCTCGGCGCGCCCGACGTCCGCCGGGCGCTCGGCGAGACGCTCGCCGTGGTGCGGATCAACGAGCTGCTCAACTGGCAGGTCGCGGCCGCGGAGCTGGACGTCGCGGACGCCTCGGCGACCAAAGTGTTCGGCTCGGACCGCATCCAGCGGGTGGCGCGGCTGGTGGAGGAGATCGTGGCCCGGCACGGGGATCCGTCCGATCCGGGCACCGCCGCGCTCGCCGAGTGGCTGGACGTGCTGGCGCGGCGCAACATCGTGCTCACTTTCGGGGGTGGCGTGAACGAGATCCAGCGCGAGCTGATCGCGACGGCCGGACTGGGATTGCCGAGGGTGCCGCGATGAGCGTCGAAGAAGCCGCTGCCCGGATCCGCGCGCAGGGCGAGTCGTCTCGCCGCCTGGCCCGTGATCCGGTGAACCAGGCGATGATCAACAACTGGGTCGAGGCGATCGGCGACGCCAACCCGCGGTACGCCGAGGGCGTCGCGCCGCCGGCCATGGTGCAGGTGTGGACGATGAACGGCCTGCACGGGCAGCGCGCGGCGGACGACCCGCTGGGCGCGATGATGGCCGTCCTCGACGAGGCCGGTTACACGTCGGTCGTCGCGACGAACTCCGAGCAGACCTACCACCGCTACCTGCGGGTCGGCGAGCACGTGTCGGCGTCGACAGCGCTGGAGTCGGTCGTGGGGCCGAAGCGGACCGCGCTGGGCGAGGGCTGGTTCGTCACCACCCGCACGTCCTGGTACGTCGGCGACGAACTGGTGGCCGACATGCTGTTCCGAGTGCTGAAGTTCGCGCCGCCCCCGTCCGCGCGGGGCGCGCTGCGGCCGGTGATCAGCCGGGACACCGAGTTCTTCTGGGAGGGCACGAAGGTCGGCGAGCTGCGGATCCAGCGCTGGGGCGATGTGCTGCGGCACCCGCCGGGGCCGATGCCGCCGGACGGCGACCTGGACGCGAAACCGGACTGGGTGGTGGCGAGCGGGCGCGGCACGGTCCACAGCTACGTCGTACACCACCGGCCCGCGGTGCCGGGCAAGCAGCTGCCGTTCGTGATCGCGCTGGTCGAGCTGGAGGAGGGGGTGCGGATGCTGGGCGAACTGGTCGGGGCCGATCCCGCGGAGGTCCACATCGGACTACCGGTGACCGCGACGTTCCTGAAGGTGGACGACGATCTGACGTTGCCGGCTTGGCGGGTGGCGCGATGACCGCCGCCGGAACCGAGCTGCCCGAGCTGGTCTTCGACGTCACGCCCACGTTCGTGATCAGCACCGCGCTGGCGACGCGGGACTTCCAGGACGTGCACCACGACCGGGACGCGGCGGTCGCGCGCGGGTCGAAGGACATCTTCCTCAACATCCTCACCGACACCGGGCTGGTGCAGCGGTTCGTGACGGGCTGGGCGGGGCCGGACGCGCTGGTCCGGTCGATCAAGATCAAGCTCGGCGTGCCGTGCTACGCGGGGGACCGGCTGGTGTTCACCGGGCGGGTCGCGTCGGTCGAGGGGCGGGTCGCGGTCGTCGAGGTGACCGGGACCGGGCAGCTGGGGGCGCACGTGAGCGGGACGGTGACCGTGGAGCTGGCGGCATGACACTGTCGGGCAAGGCGGCGATCGCCGGGATCGGCGCGACGGAGTTCTCGAAGGACTCGGGACGCAGCGAGCTGCGGCTGGCGGCCGAGGCGGTGCGCGCGGCACTGGACGACGCCGGGTTGCGGCCGTCCGATGTGGACGGTCTGGTGTCGTTCACGATGGACGGCAACGCCGAGATCGCGGTGGCGCGGGAGCTGGGCATCCCGGAGCTGACGTTCTTCAGCCGGGTGCACTACGGCGGCGGCGCGGCGGCGGCGACGGTCCAGCAGGCCGCGATGGCGGTCGCCACCGGGGTGGCCGAGGTGGTGGTGGCGTACCGGGCGTTCAACGAGCGGTCCGGGCACCGGTTCGGGCAGGTGTCGTCCGCGGCGGCGGGGCAGGTGAACTCCTCCGGGGTGGACAACGCGTTCCACTACCCGATGGGGCTGGCCACGCCCGCGGCCACGGTCGCGATGGTGGCGCAGCGGTACCTGTACGAGTACGGCGCGTCGACCGAGGACTTCGGCCGGGTGGCGGTGCTGGACCGCAAGCACGCGGCGACGAACCCGGCGGCGTGGTTCCACGGCAAGCCGATCACGCTGGCGGAGCACCAGACGTCGCGGTGGATCGCCGAACCGCTGCGGTTGCTGGACTGCTGCCAGGAGTCCGACGGCGGGGTCGCGCTGGTGATCACGAGCGCCGCGCGGGCACGCGACCTGCGCCACCCGCCCGCGATGATCGCCGCGGCGGCGCAGGGGAGCGGGCCGGACCAGTACATCATGACCAGCTACTACCGGGACGAGCTCGCGGGCCTGCCGGAGATGGGCGTGGTCGCGCGGCAGCTGTGGGCGCAGGCCGGCGCGGGGCCGTCCGACATGGACGTCGCGGTGCTCTACGACCACTTCACGCCGTACGTGCTGATGCAGCTGGAGGAGCTGGGGTTCTGCGGCCGCGGCGAGGCGCCCGGTTTCGTGGCGTCCGGAGCGCTCGAACTGGACGGCTCGCTGCCGCTGAACCCGCACGGCGGCCAGCTCGGCGAGGCGTACATCCACGGGATGAACGGCATCGCGGAGGGGGTGCGCCAGATCCGCGGCACGTCGTGCAACCAGGTGCCGTCGGTGTCGCACGTGCTGGTGACGGCCGGTACCGGCGTGCCGACCAGCGGGCTGGTGCTGGCTCAGTCGTAGCCGCGGATGAGGTGGCTCTCGTCGTCCACCAGGTCGGTGGTGTCGAGGGTGTCCTCGATGACGGATTGGTCGGTGATCGGTTCGGTGGCCGGCATCGTCCTTCGTCCTTCCTGACGTCGCCTACGGTGTGTGGTTCCCGTCACAGGGGTGGCGAAACACCGGCGATTTTCAGTGCATGGGAACGGGGATCCAGGTGGGCCAGCGTGGGCCGGCCAGTCGGCGAGCAGTATCGCCAAGATGCGAAGGTCCGGGCCGGGGCCGTTGGGGATGTGGCACGCCCGCGCGTACCACCACACGGCGTTCCGCGCCGCGAAGAACCACGCGAACCCGACGACGGAGTACAGCACCGCGCGAAGGCACCCTCCCACGCTTCCGCGGGCCGTGTCGGCTGGCTCCACCTGGTCTCCCCCTTGCGCGTCGCCCGCCAGTCTCGCATCAGTGGAGCGGAACCGGGATCCAGGCGGGCCACCCGTCCGGATGCTCGGACCAACAGGACATCTTGGGGCTGTAGGGATCGACGAACACCGGGATGTTCACCACCCAGTAGAGCCAGGTGACCAGCAGGACCACTCCGACCAGCAGCACGGGCGTCCACCAGCGCAGGCGGGGCCACAACCACCGGTGCAGGCGGTGCACCAGGCGGGCGGCCAGGGCCAAGACCACCAAGTCGATGATCAAGGCCAGCAGGATGCCAAGGTCCGGGCCGGGGCCGTTCGGGATGTGGCACGCCCGCGAGTACCACCACACGGCCTGCTGGGCTGCGAAGAACCAGGCGAACCCAACCAAGGCGTACAGGAAGGTACGAAGGCAGCCCCGGGCGAAGTAGGCTTCGAGATCGTCCTCCACTGGCCTCCCGTCCGGCCGGTTCACCGGTTGCGCCGTCTCGCGGTGTGGAATTCACCTCGATGACCTCTAGCGCACACACGCGTTCATGGGCGAACTTGAGGACGTGCAGATCCCGGTCCTGGTTGCGTGGAGCCTGACGGTGGCGTTCGCGCTGCTGGCGGTTCCCAGCGTGGTCCGGCTGGTGCGCCTGGACGCCCTCACGACCACCCCGGACACCCGCCAGCAGGACGTCGCCGAGCTGCTGATGGTCCTGGCGATGCTCGCGATGGTCTCGCCGCTCGGGGGGCCCATTCCGGCGGCCGGGTGGCAGGCCATCCTGGTCCTCACCGCCGGCTGGTTCCTGGTCGCCGCGCTGCGGGGGCGCCGGTGCTGCGCCATGCACCACCTCGTGTCCGCCGCGGCGATGCTGTACATGATCACCGCGATGCCCGGCCACCATGACGGGCCCTGGATGGCGATGACACCGGGCCGGCTCGCCTGGCCCGTTCTGGCGCTGGCCGCCATCGGCTACTTCGCCGTCGACAGCGTCCGCTCCGGCATCCTCGGCGCGCGCTGGGCCCGCACCGAGAGCCTGCGCGACCACCGCGCGGTCCGCCAGGTCTGCCGCGCCCTGATGGGCGTCGGCATGGCGTACATGCTGGTCAGCGGCTTGTGAGCAGCGCGTCCGCCAGCACCGGCGCGTCCCGCTCCACGGCGGTCGTCGTCAGCGCCAGGCCCTCGTCCGTCCGCCACACCCGCGTCCGCAACGTCTCCCCGGGCAGCACGATCCCCGCGAACCGCGCGGAGAACGACCCGACGCGCGTGACGTCGGCGTCCAGCATGGCGTCCGTGACGGCCTTGGCGACCATCCCGTACGTGCACAGCCCGTGCAGGATCGGCGCCTCGAACCCCGCCGACCGGGCGAACTCCGGGTCGATGTGCAGCGGGTTCCGGTCGCCGCACAGCCGGTAGATCAGCGCCTGCTGCGGCAGCGTCGGCGTGTCGATCACCGCGTCCGGCTCCCGGTCCGGCAGTTCGACACGCGAGGAAGAACCCCGCGAACCACCGAACCCGCCCTCGCCGCGGGCGAAGATGCTCGACCGCGCCGTCCACAACGGCGCCCCGTCCGTCGACACCACCGACGTCTCGTTGACGATCACCGCCGCCTTGCCCTTGTCCAGCACGTCCACGATCCGCGTCCGCGCGACCGCCTTGCCCTCGACCGGGATCGGCCGGTGCACGGTCACCGCCTGCGTCCCGTGCACCACCTTCGCCAGGTCGACCTCGATGCCGGGGAACGACACCGCGGGCGGCTCGTAGATGCGCAGGTTCGCCGCCACCGTCGCGAACGTCGGCAGCACCCGCAGGTCCCGCTCGTAGGTGTAGCGCAGCTCCCGCGGATCGGCCGGCCGGGCGCCCGCGCCCAGCGCCAGGTGGTAGAGCAGCACGTCGGACGGCGTCCAGGCGAACGTCAGCTCGTCGAGCTCGGCACCGATGGCGACGTCGGGATCGATGGGCAACGCGGCAACTCCTACTCGTAGGTGACCGACACCTCGTCGGTCAACGGTACCGACTGGCACGCCAGCACGATGCCGTCGGCGATGTCCTCGGAATCCAGGACCTCGTTGTTCAGCATCTTCACCTCGCCGGAGACGATCCGGCACGCGCACGCGCTGCACTGGCCCTCACGGCACGAGTACGGCGCGTCCAGCCCGCGGGCCAGCAGGAAGTCCAGCAGCTTCTCCTGACGCGGCCAGGTGAACGAGTGCTGCGAGCCGTCCAGATCGACGGACAGCGCGGTCGTCCCGGCCTCCTCCGAAGCTGCGGCGGCAGCCTTGTCCTCGAACGGGTTCCCGCCCAGGGACACGAACCGCTCCAGGTGGATCCGCTTGCGCGGCATCCCGAGGTCCTTCAACGCCTGCTTCCCGGCCGCCATGAACGCCTCGGGCCCGCACACGAACGCCTCGAACTCCGCGTACGGCCGGACCAGCTCACGCAGCTGCGTCACCGACGGCAGGCCCTGCACGCTTTCCAGCCAGTGCACCAGAACCAGCCGCTCCGGATGCTCCCGCGCCAGCGCGGCCAGCTCGGACGCGAAGATCACCGACGAGGAGTCCCGGTTCGCGTACACCAGCACGATCCGCCCGCCGCCGGAGGCCAGCGCGGACTTCAGGATCGACATCACCGGCGTGATGCCGCTGCCGCCGGCCATCAACAACAGGTCGGCGTCCAGCGATTCGGGCGTGAACACCCCAGCCGGGGCCAGGACGTCCACAGTGGAACCGGCGGAGACGTTGTCACACAACCAGTTCGACCCGTACCCGCCCTCGGTGCGTTTCACCGTCACCTTGAGCCGCGAGCCCTCGTGCGGAGCGCTGGACAACGAGTAGCACCGCGCCGCGTCACCAGCGCGCAACGTCAGGAACTGCCCGGGCCGGTACGCGAACTTCGAAGCGTGCTCGGCAGGCACGTCGAACACGATCGACGACGCCTCGGCCGTTTCCGCGATCACCTCGGCGACGGTGAGGGTGTAGCTATCCGGCATCGAGAACCCCGAACTCCCCGTCCCGCACCGCCGCGTCGATGCTGTCCACCAGCTTCGGGCAGGTGTCCAGCAGTGCGGTGTTGCGCCCTTCGGCGACCTCCTGCGCGAACACCGGGCAGCTGCCCGCGTCGGTCGTCCACTGGATGCTGGTGTGCTTGACGCTGTTCTTCTTCACCAGCACCCGCGTGCCGCACGACGCGCAAGCGTGCGGCCGCAGGCCGCCTGCCAGGAACTCGGTGCGCTCGGCGGTCGTCATCCCGCGACCCCCGCCTCTTGCTGACGGGCCAGGTTCTCGGCCACCTCCCGCGCCCACACCTCGTTGGCCTTGGTGGTGTCCACCTCGAACTCGAAGCGCCGCGTCATGTCCTCGGTGACGTCCTCGACGTCCACGTAGAACTGCTCGTACCAGCGGCGCAGCTGGTAGACCGGGCCGTCCTCCTCGCACAGCAGCGGGTTGTCGATGCGGGTCTTGTTCTTCCAGATCTCCACGTCCTGCAGGAAACCCACGCCGATGCTCTTGGCGAACTTGCCCGCGATCTTGTCCGCCTGCTCGTCCGACACGCCCGGCAGCTTCTTCACGCTCACGCCCCACTGCAGCACGAACGAGGTCGGCGTCACCGGGTAGTGGCAGTTGATCAGCACGTTCTCGATCTCGAAGCCCTTGTACGTGTTGAGCAGCGTGTTGATCATGTACGACGGGCCGAAGTACGAGGCCTCGGAGCGCAGCAGGTTGTCCTCGCCGCCGTAGTTGGACGCCATCCCGACGTCCGGCCGCCCCTTGGTGTTGAGGTACTGCGTGGCGATGTGGCCCTCGAACACGTTCTTGAAGTACGTCGGGAACGCGTAGTGGATGTAGAAGAAGTGGGCCATGTCGACCATGTTGTCGATGATCTCGCGGCAGTTGGACCCCTCGATCAGCACCGAGTCCCAGGTCCAGTTGCTCCACTCGCCGCTGAAGATGCCGTCGATGCGGGGGATCACGACGTCCGGCGGGGGCGGGTTGCCCTGCGGGTCGTGCCACACGAACAGCTGCTTGTTCTCCTCCAGCGTGATCCACGAGCGCGTGCGGGCCCGCAGCGGAACCCGTTTGGCGTAGGGGATCGACACGCACTTGCCGTTGCCGCCCCAGCGCCAGTCGTGGAACGGGCAGGCCACCTCGTTGCCCTTGACGCTGCCCTGGCTCAGGTCGCCGCCCATGTGGCGGCAGTAGGCGTCCAGGACGTTGAGCTTGCCGTCCTCGCCTGCGAACACCACGAGCTTGGTGCCGAACGCGTTGACGGCGTGCGGTTTCCCGTCGCGGAACGTCTCGGCCAGCCCCAGGCAGTGCCAGCCGCGCGCGAACCGCGCCGGCGGCGCACCCGCGTCGATCGTGCGGACTTCAGTCATCATCGACCTCCAGTGCGATTCTGGGTGGCCAGGTGGCGTGAGGCAAGGAACCCGAAGACCATCGCCGGCCCGATCGTGGCGCCCGGCCCGGCGTAGGTGTGTCCCATGACCGCGGCGCTGGTGTTCCCGGCCGCGTACAACCCGGGGATCACCGACCCGTCCTCGCGCAGCACGCGGGCGTGGGTGTCGGTGCGCAGCCCGCCCTTCGTGCCCAGGTCGCCGGGCACGATCTTGACCGCGTAGAACGGGGCCTTGTCGAGCGGGCCGAGGCTGGGGTTCGGCTTGTGGCGGGGGTCGCCGTAGTAGTGGTCGTAGGCGCTCTGCCCGCGCCGGAAGTCCTCGTCGACGCCGCGCCGGGCGAAGCCGTTGAACCGCTCGACGGTCGATTCCAGGGCGGCGGTCGGCACCTCGATCCGGGCGGCCAGTTCGCCCAGGGTGGGCGCCTTGGCCACGATCCCGGCCTTGAACCAGCGGCCCGGCAGCTTCTGCCGCGGCCCGACGCCGGTGAACATGTACCGGTCGCGGTAGCGCTGGTCGAAGATCAGCCAGGTGGGGATGTTCTCGCCGGGCCCGTCGCCCGGTCCGTACATCGCGTGCACGGCCTCGACGTAGGGCGCGGACTCGTTGACGAACCGCTCGCCGCGCGCGTTGACCAGGATGCAGCCCGGCCGGGACCGCTCGGCGAGGGCGAACCACGGCCCGCCGGTCAGCGGGATCGTGGGGCCCCACCAGGCGTCGTCCATCAGCGCGACCGACGCGCCGAGCTTGAGCCCGGCCAGGATCGCGTCGCCGGTGTTGGCCTTCGCGCCGACGGTCCACTCGGTGCCGATGGGGCTGCGTTGATACTTCGCGCGCATCTCCTCGTTGTGCTCGAACCCGCCCGCGGCGAGCACGACCCCCAGGCGCGCCCGCACAGTCTCCTCGCGCCCGTCGCGCCGGACCACCACCCCGGTGACCCGCTCGTCCTCGGTCACCAGGTCGGTCAACGGGGTGTCCAGCCACACCGGCACGCCGGCGCGGAGCAGCCCGGCGCGCAGCCCGGCGGCCAGCGCCTGGCCCATCGACAGCAGCCGCTTGCCGCGGGCCAGCCCGGTGAGCCAGCGTCCGCCGATGCGCAGGACCCGCAGCGCGCCCTTGGGGTGCCGGGCGAGCAGGCTCAGCCAGCGGTAGTCCGCCTGCGTGATCGGCACGCCCAGCGGCGCTCCGCTGTAGGGCGGTTCCAGGTTGTACAGCTCCGCGCCGAGCAGCTTGCCGTCGAACGGTTTCGGCTCCACCGACCGTCCGCCTGCCCGTCCGCCGGGGGCTTCGGGGTGGTAGTCGGAGTAGCCGGGCACCCACTGCAACCGCAGCGGCGTGACCCGGTGGACGAACGACACCACCTCGGGGCCGTGGTCGAGTAAGGCCTGGCGCAGCTCGGCGGGCACGACGTCGCCGACGATGGCCTCCAGGTAGGCCCGCGCCGCCTCCGGCGTGTCCTCCACACCGGCCGCGCGCAACGCCTCGTTGCCCGGGATCCACACCCCGCCACCCGATCGGGCCGTGGACCCGCCGAACCTGGCGGCCTTCTCGATCACCACCACGGAGAGGCCGGCGTCGGCGGCCGCGAGGGCGGCGGTCATGCCGGCGGCGCCGCTGCCGACCACCACGACGTCGAACTCGTCGGTCATGCCACCTCCGCTGGAACGTGTTCCACTTCGCTGCGCGCCTGTTCGCCGCCTCGTCCGTCACGATAGACGAGAACGTGTTTCAGTTCTAGGGTAGCGGGTGTGAACCAGACGGCGGATGTGATCGTGATCGGGTTCGGGGCGGCTGGCGCCTGCGCGGCGATCGAGGCCGCGGACGCGGGCGCGGACGTGCTCGTGCTGGACCGCTTCGGCGGTGGCGGGGCGACCGCGCTGAGCGGCGGCATCGTCTACGCGGGCGGGGGCACCGCCCAGCAGCGGGAGGCCGGGGTCGACGACTCTGCCGACGCGATGTACGACTACCTGCGGCTCGAGGTCGGCGAGGCGGTGTCAGCGGAGACGCTGCGGCGCTTCTGCTCCGAGAGCCCGGCGATGATCGAGTGGCTGGAGCGCAACGGCGTGCCGTTCGAGGGCAGCCTGTGCCCGTACAAGACGTCCTACCCCAACGACGACTACTACCTGTACTACTCGGGCAGCGAGTCCGCCGGCGGATTCCGCGACCTGGCCAAACCGGCCGCGCGCGGGCACCGCACGAAAGGGCCGGGCACGTCGGGCAAGCTGCTGTTCGCCCGGCTCGCGCAGGCGGCACGCGACCGCGGGGTGCGCGTCCTGCCCGGCACCCGGGCCGAGTCGCTGATCGTCGAGAACAGCGTCGTGACCGGGGTGCGGGTCCGCACGATGCGCGACGCGCCCGTCCGGGTCCGCGCCGCGCACGCCCGCATGGCGCGGTACGCCGCGAAGCCCGGAATCTACGTGCCGAGCGTGCGCAAGGCGCTGCAGCACCGGATCGAGCGGCTGGAGCGGCGGTACGCGCGCGAGGTGGAACTGACCGCCCGGCGCGGCGTCGTGATCGCGGCGGGCGGGTTCATCTTCAACCGCGCCCTCGTGCGTGAGCACGCGCCGGCCTACCGCGGCGGGCTGGCGCTGGGCACGATCGCCGACGACGGTTCCGGCATCGGGCTCGGCACCGCGGTCGGGGCGGCGACCGGCGAGATGCACCGGATCTCCGCGTGGCGGTTCGTCACGCCGCCCAGCGCGATGCTCAAGGGCGTCCTGGTCGACCAGGCCGGGCGGCGGATCATCGACGAGTCCCGCTACGGCGCCGCTGTCGGCGAGGTGATGATCGGCAAACACGACGGCAAGGGCTGGCTGCTCGCCGATGCGGAGACGATCGCCGAGGCCCGCCGCACCGCGCGGCGGGAGAGCCAGTGGTTCCAGTGGCTGCAGGCCCGCTACCTGCTGCAACGGGGCCGGGTGTCCGCGGCGACCCTGGAGGAGGTGGCGCGCAAGGCCGGGGTCGACCCGGCCGGGCTGGCCGCCACCGTCGAAGCCTACAACGCGGCCGCGGAATCCGGGGCCGCGGACCCCGCCGGCAAGCCGGCCGAGTACGTGCGGCCGGTGCGGACGGCGCCGTTCTCGCTGATCGACGTCTCCATCAAGCCCAGCCTGGGTTTCCCGTGCCCGATGCTCACGCTCGGTGGGCTGGTGGTGGACGAGTCGACCGGCCAGGTGCGGGACGCCGAGGGTGCCGGCATCGCCGGGCTGTACGCGGCGGGCCGGTCCGCGGTGGGAATCTGTTCCAGGTCCTACGTGAGCGGTCTCTCGCTCGCCGACTGCGTGTTTTCCGGTCGCAGAGCGGGAATTTCCGCAGCTCGACGGGCTGACTGATGACAAAAACGAGAACGTGTTCTAGTCTTGCTGGTGACCGAGAAAAGACATGACGGACGGGGCGTGCAGATGACCGATCAGGATGGTCGCGGGGTGCTGGCCGGGGTCCGGGAGCTGCTTCCCGTCCTGCGGGAGCGGGCCCAGGAGACCGAGGACGCGCGGCGCATTCCGGACGAGTCGATCAAATCGCTGCAGGAGACCGGGTTCTTCAAGCTGCTGCAGCCGAAGACCTTCGGCGGCTACGAGGCCGACCCGGTGACCTTCTACACCGCGGTGAAGCTGCTGGCGAGCGCGTGCGGGTCCACCGGCTGGGTCGCTTCGATCCTCGGGGTGCACCCGTGGCACCTCGGGTTGTTCGAGCCGCAGGCGCAGCAGGACGTGTGGGGCGAGGACGTCGACGTGCGCATTTCGTCGTCGTACGCGCCGATGGGCAAGGCGACCGTCGTCGACGGCGGGTACCGGCTGACCGGCCGGTGGAGCTTCTCCTCCGGCTGCGACCACGCGACCTGGGTGTTCCTCGGCGCGCCCGCCTTCGACGCCGAGGGCAGGCCGGTCGACTTCTGCACCTACCTGCTGCCGATCAGCGACTACCGGATCGAGGACGTCTGGGACACCGTCGGCCTGAGCGGCACCGGCAGCAACGACATCATCGTCGAGGACGCGTTCGTCCCGGCGCACCGCGCGCTGAGCTTCCAGGCCACCTCGAAGTGCCGCACCCCGGGGCAGCAGATCAACCCGGGGCCGTTGTTCAAGCTGCCGTACGGGTCCGTGCACCCGTCGACGATCACCGCGCCGATCATCGGCATGGCGCAGGGCGCGTACGAGGCGCACGTGGAGCACCAGCGCAACCGGGTCCGCGCCGCCTACATGGGCGAGCAGTCCAAAGAGGACCCGTTCGCGAAGGTGCGGGTCGCCGAGGCGGCCAGCGAGATCGACGCCGCGTGGCTGCAGCTGACCCGCAACATCGACGAGCTGTACCAGCTGGCCTGCCGCGGCGAGAAGCTGCCGTTCGCCACCCGGCTACGGGTGCGGCGCGACCAGGTGCGCGGCACCGAGCGCGCCATCGCCGCCGTGGACCGGCTCTTCGAGAACTCCGGCGGCCGCGCGCTCAAGCGGGGCACACCGATCCAGCGGTTCTGGCGCGACGCGCACGCCGGCCGCGTGCACGCGGCGAACGACCCGGAACGCGCCTACATCATGTACGGCAACGGCGAATTCGGCGTGCCCGTCGAGAATGCGATGGTGTGACGTGACCGAGGGCAAGTACGCCGAGGTCGGCGGCGGCCTGCGGCTGCACTACCACGAGGCCGGCACTGAGCACGCGGAAACCGTGGTGCTGCTGCACGGCGGCGGGCCGGGCGCCTCGGCGTGGAGCAACTTCTCCCGCAACATCGAGGTGTTCGCCAAGTCCTTCCGCGTCCTCGCGGTCGACCAGCCGGGGTTCGGCAAGTCGGACAAACCGACCGAGCACCCGCAGTACTTCACGCACAGCTCGACGGCGGTCGTCGGCCTGCTCGACGCGCTGGGCGTCGGCAAGGCGCACCTGGTCGGCAACTCGCTCGGTGGCGGCACCGCGGTCCGGCTCGCGCTGGACCACCCGGACCGCGCCGGGCGGCTCGTCCTGATGGGGCCGGGCGGGCTGAGCACCAACCTGTTCGCGCCGGACCCGACCGAGGGGGTCAAGGCGCTCGGCCGGTTCGCCGCGCCGCCGGGGCCGAGCAAGGAGAAGCTCGCCGCGTTCCTGCGGCTCATGGTGTTCGACCCGGCGCTGATCACCGACGAACTGGTCGAGGAACGCTACGCCAACGCGAGCACGCCCGAGTCGCTCGCGGCGATGCGCGCGATGGGCGCGTCCTTCGCCGGCGCGGACTACGAGCAGGGCATGCTCTGGCGTGAGGCCTACAAACTGCGGCAACGCGTGCTGCTGATCTGGGGCCGTGAGGACCGCGTCAACCCGCTCGACGGCGCGCTGGTCGCGCTGAAGACGATCCCGCGCGCGCAGCTGCACGTGTTCGGCCGGTGTGGACATTGGGCCCAGGTCGAGAAGTTCGACGAGTTCAACCGCCTGGCCCTCGACTTCCTGCGAGGTGAATGAGATGGGCATCCGCTCACTGGCGTACCTGCGCATCGAGGCGACCGACATGGCCGCCTGGCGCGAGTACGGGCTCAAGGTCCTCGGCATGGTCGAGGGCAAGGGCTCGCACCCGGACGCGCTCTACCTGCGGATGGACGACTTCCCGGCGCGGCTGGTGATCGTGCCGGGGGAGAGCGACCGGCTCGCGGTGGCCGGCTGGGAGGCCGCCAACGCCGCCGAACTGGACGAGGTGCGGGCGCGGCTGGACGCCAACGGCGTGCCCTACAAGGAGGGCAGCGCCGAGGTGCTGGCCGAGCGGCGCGTCACCGAGCTGATCAGCTTCGACGACCCGTCGGGCAACACCCTGGAAGTGTTCCACGGCGTCGCGCTGGAGCACCGGCGCGTGGTGAGCCCGTACGGGCACCGGTTCGTCACCGGCGAGCAGGGCCTCGGGCACGTCGTGCTGTCCACCCACGACGATGACGCCGCGCTGCGGTTCTACCGTGACGTGCTCGGCTTCCGGCTGCGCGACTCGATGCGCCTGCCGCCGCAGATGGTCGGCCGGCCCGCCGACGGGCCGCCGGCGTGGCTGCGGTTCTTCGGCTGCAACCCGCGCCACCACAGCCTGGCCTTCCTGCCGATGCCGACGCCGAGCGGGATCGTGCACCTGATGGTCGAGGTGGAGAACACCGACGACGTCGGGCTGGCGCTGGACCGCGCGAAGCGGCGCAACGTGCCGATGTCGGCGACCCTGGGGCGGCACGTGAACGACCTGATGCTGTCGTTCTACATGAAGACGCCGGGCGGGTTCGACGTCGAGTTCGGCTGCGAGGGCCGCCAGGTCGACGACGAGTCGTGGATCGCGCGGGAGAGCACCGCGGTCAGCCTGTGGGGCCACGACTTCAGCGTCGGGATGCGGAAGTGATCTCGTCCGCGATCGAGCCGGCGCGCTTCCGCCAGGTGCTCGGGCACTTCGCGACCGGGGTCACGGTGGTGACCACGATGGACGACGGCGAGCCCGCCGGGTTCGCGTGCCAGTCGTTCGCCGCGCTGTCGCTGGACCCGCCGCTGGTGCTGTTCTGCCCGGCCCGCAAATCGCGGACGTGGCCGGCGATCGAGCGCAGCGGGCGGTTCGCGGTCAACGTCCTGGCGGAGGGGCAGCACCGGGTGAGCGCGGTGTTCGGGGCGCGCGGCGCGGACAAGTTCGCCGCCGTCGAGTGGGAGCCGGCGCCGTCCGGCTCCCCGGTGTTGGAGGACGCACTGACCTGGGTGGACTGCGCCGTGGAGACCGTGTTCGAGGCGGGTGACCACTTCGTGGTGGTCGGGCGGGTGACGGCGCTGGGGGAGGCGTCGAACGGGCGGCCGCTGCTGTACTACCGCGGCCAGTACACCGGCGCGGCGCCGGTCAAGGCGGACGTGCTCAGCTGGGCCGGCCCGGACGACTGGCTGTGACCGCCTCACCGGCGATCTCGTCGACCGACCGGCCGGTGGTGCGCGGGCCGAACACCGCGGTGATCAGGATGAGCAGCACCATCGCCAGCGCGACGACCACGAACACCGCGGTCGCGCCCTCGGCTTCCAGCAGCGGCAGCAGCAGGTACGGCATCGCGGCGGTCGCCAGGCGGGACAGCGAGTAGGCCGAGCCGGCGGCGGACGCGCGCAGGCTCGTCGGGAAGATCTCCGCCTGGTAGGCGTGGTAGGCGTTGGAGAACACGTTGCTGATCGCGGTGTAGCAGAAGCCGAGGATCGCGATGGCCGCGCCGCCGGTGGAGTAGCCGAAGGCGAGCCCGAAGAGCGCCATGCCCGCCGCGGCCGCGACGATGAGCCACTTGCGCTGGAAGCGGTCCATCAGCGGGATCGACAGCGCGGAGCCGATCGGGTAGCCCAGGAAGGACAGGGCGCTGAACGTCAGCGAGTGGGCGACGTCGAAACCCTTGGCGGTCAGGATGATCGGCACCAGCGAGCCGAAGCCGTAGTAGCCGAACACCTGCAGGACCTGGAACGCGGACAGCATCGCGGTGCGCGTGCGCCACGGCTTGCGGAACAGCGCGCGGAACCGTTGCGGCTGGGCTTCTTCGTGGCTCGCCGGTGGCACGTCGAGCGTCGTGCGCGCGGATTTTTCCAGTCGCTGGACGACTTCCTCGGCTTCGGCGTGCCGTCCCTGCGCGATCAGCCACCGGGGCGATTCGGGCAGACCGGTGCGAAGCGCCCACACGATCGCCGCGCCGAGCGCGCCGATCACGAAGAGCCACCGCCAGCCGTCGACGCCGAGCGGCGCCTCGCCGACCAGACCGCGTGCGAGGAACCCGGCCGCGGGGACGCCGCAGAAGCCGATGGTGTAGGCCCAGGCAGTGGCCTTGCCGCGGGCGTGCGCGGGCAGCAGGTCGGCCAGGTAGGCGTCGGCGAGAGGCAGTTCCGCGCCGATGCCGATGCCCGCGACGAACCGGCAGACCACCAGCATCCAGACGTCCGTGGAGAACGCGCCGAGAAGTGTGAACAGCGAGTAGACGCTGAGGGTGAGCAGGAAGGCGCGCCGCCTGCCGATGCGGTCGGCGAGCCTGCCGAGCGTCACGGCGCCGACGAAGGCGCCGAGGAAGGCCGACGCCAGCAGCGGCTTGGTTTCGGCGCCGGACACGCCGAACTCCTTGGACAGCACGGTGCTCACGGTGCTGGCGAGGAAGAGGTCGTAGAGGTCGAAGAAGGTCGCCACCCCGACGACGGCGATGAGCAGGCGGTGGAAGCGCGTCACGGGCAACCGGTCGAGCCGGGCGGTCATCGACGACGGGGCGGTCATGGTCGGAAAGTTATCTCCCGCACGCCGATGTTGACAATGGTTGCCGGATTCGTCCGGAGTGCCAGAATGCGGCCGTGTTCGCGCGGCTGGGGTAGAGCCCGCACTCCGGTTACGCTTCCGGGATGGATCTCAGGCAAGACGCGCACGCGATGTCCGACGACCTCGTGGCACTGCGGCGCGCGCTCCACCAAGTGCCCGAACTCGGCCTCGACCTGCCCCGCACCCAGGAGACGGTTCTCCAGGCCCTCGACGGGCTGCCCCTGGAGATCAGCACCGGCACCGGGCTCTCGTCCGTCACCGCCGTGCTGCGCGGGCAGGGCGGTGACGGCGATGTGGTGCTGCTGCGCGGCGACATGGACGCGCTGCCGGTCACCGAGAACACCGGCGCCGCCTTCAGTTCCCGGCACGAGGGGCGGATGCACGCGTGCGGGCACGACCTGCACACCGCCGGCCTCGTCGGCGCCGCGCGGCTGCTGTCGGCGCACCGCGACCG
The DNA here is from genome assembly GCF_050958625.1 of Amycolatopsis sp. 3B14. Classification (NCBI taxonomy): domain Bacteria; kingdom Bacillati; phylum Actinomycetota; class Actinomycetes; order Pseudonocardiales; family Pseudonocardiaceae; genus Amycolatopsis; species Amycolatopsis sp. 3B14. Next base: position 8,487 of record NZ_JBHZEN010000051.1, on the reverse strand, counting down.
CCTGGCCGGGGACGTGGTGTTCATGTTCCAGCCCGGCGAGGAGGGCCACGACGGCGCCGGGCACATGATCGCCGAGGGCGTCCTGGACGCGGCGGGCCGTCCGGTCGCCGAGGCCTACGGGCTGCACGTGGTGTCGGCGATGATCCCGCGCGGCCGGTTCGTGTCCCGCCCCGGCCCGATCATGGCCGCCGCCGACGGGCTGTTCGTCCGCGTCCTCGGCGCGGGCGGGCACGGGTCCCGTCCGCACGTCGCGCTCGACCCGGTGCCTGCCGCCTGCGAGATGGTGACGGCGCTGCAGACCATGGTCACCCGCCGGTTCAGCGTGTTCGACCCGGTCGTGGTCACCGTCGGCACCTTCCACGCGGGCACCCAGCGCAACATCATCCCGCCGGAAGCCCGGTTCGAGGCCACCATCCGCAGCTTCTCGAAGGAGGCGCGGGAGCGGGTGGCGGAGCTGGCCGTCCCGCTGTGCCGGGACATCGCGGCGGCCCACGGCCTGGAAGCCGAGGTCATCTACTCGCCCGAGTACCCGGTCACCGTCAACGACCCGGGCGGGCACGAGTTCGTCGCCGAGACCGTGCGCGAGGTGTTCGGCGAGGAGCGGTTCACGGAGGCGCCGGATCCGGTCACCGGCTCGGAGGACTTCTCCCGCGTGCTGGACCGGGTCCCCGGCGCGTTCGTGTTCCTCGGGGCGACGTTCGCCGACGACCCCGACTCCGCGCCGTACAACCATTCCCCGGAGGCATCGTTCGACGACAGCGTAGTGGCCGACGGCGCGGCGCTGCTCGCGTCGCTGGCCGCGCGGCGGTTGAGCGGAGCGACGGCATGACCCGGATCCTGTTCGCCGGTGGCCGTGTCTTCGACGGCACCGGCAGCGACCCGTTCGACGCGGACGTGGTGGTCGAGGACGGCCGCATCGCCGCGATCGGCACCGGCCTGGACGGCGACGAGGTCGTCGACTGCGCGGGCACCACGCTGCTACCCGGGCTGTTCGACTGCCACGTGCACGTCACGGTGTCCGACATCAGCCTGATCAAGCTGTTCCAGAAACCGTTTTCCTACCAGTTCTACGAGGCGGCGCGGAACCTGCGCAGCACGCTCGAACTGGGCATCACGACGGTGCGCGACGCGGGCGGCGCGGACCTCGGCATCAAGAAGGCACAGGCGGACGGGCTGATCAGCGGCCCGCGGCTGGAGATCTCGATCGGCATCATCAGCCAGACCGGCGGGCACGGCGACGACTGGATGCCTTCTGGGCACTGCGTTCCGCTGACGCTGCCGCACCCCGGCCGCCCGCACGCGGTCGTCGACGGGCCGGACGAGATGCGCAGGGCGGCGCGGGAGTTGCTGCGCGCGGGCGCCGACGTGCTCAAGGTGTGCACGACCGGCGGGGTGCTCTCGCCCGGCGACGACCCACGGCACACGCAGTTCACCCCGGCCGAGCTGGACGTCCTGGTCGCCGAGGCCGCCATGCAGGGCAAGGCGGTGATGGCGCACGCGCAGGGCACCGAGGGCATCAAGAACGCGGTGCGGGCGGGGATCCGGTCCATCGAGCACGGCATCTACCTCGACGACGAGGCCATCGAACTGATGCTGGCGCACGGCACCTGGCTGGTGCCGACGCTCATCGCGCCGATCGCGGTCATCCGCGCGGCCCGGGCGGGCGCGGCGCTGACCGACGAGATGATCCGCAAGGCCGAGGACGTGGCGGAGGTGCACGCTTCGTCGATGCGCCGGGCGGTCGAAGCCGGGGTGAAGATCGCGATGGGCACCGACAGCGGCGTCGGCCCGCACGGCACGAACCTCGAAGAGCTGCCGTTGATGCAGGCGGCAGGCATGAGCCCCGGCGAGGTCCTCGCCGCGTCGACGTCGTCGGCCGCGGAACTGCTCGGGTTCGGCGACTCGCTGGGCAGGCTGGAGCCGGGTTTCCGCGCGGACCTGGTGGTCGTGTCCGGCGACGCCTACGACCTGGCCGCGTTGCCGGGGCGGATTCGCGAGGTGTGGCAGGACGGCGTGCGCGTGGTGGCGCCGGGCTCGCAGAAGTGAGAAGACCCCCGGGCCGCGCCGAAACTGGGGGAGGAAGGCGCGGCCCGGGGGCCTCGCTCCAGCGCCCGAGGGGGAGGTAAGCGCCGGAGCACCGGCCGGTGTGAAACTGGGGAGGATGACACCGGCCGTGTGGAGTCAGGATAGCGCGCGTTTCGGCGCGCGGACCGCTTTCACAGGAACTCGACAGGTTTCGGCGTGGTGGTCAGAGGACCAGGTCGGCGAGAACGGTGTTCAGAGCCTCGGCGAACGCTTTCGCGTTGCGCTGGGGGGCGAGGTGCGCCCCGGGCAGTTCGACGAACGGCAGGCCAAGTTCGAGGGCGAGCGCGCGGGCCGGGCGGTAGTGGTAGTAGCCGCGGCTGCCTTCGCCCGCGGTGAGCACGATCGGCACCGGGCCGCGGCGGAGTGCGTCGAGGTCCGGCAGGTAGCGGTAGAAGCCGACGAGTTCGCGGTCGAACAGCAGGCGCCACTCGTGTTCGTGCGGCAGGCGCACGGTTTTCAGCGGGGGCAGCCCGGCGCCCGCGATGGAGCCCAGGAACCCCTGGAACGCCGCGAAGACGTCGCCGTCCGCGCTGAGGGCGGCTTGCTCCTCGGCGAACTCGAGCCACTCGTCGGCGTCCGGCAGCAGACCGACGGCGGGCGGCTCGTGGACGACCAGCCCGCTGACGACGTCCGGGTGCCGGACGGCGAGCTCCAGCCCGATCTGACCGCCTGCGCTGCTGCCGAACACGAGAGCCTTGCTGTAGCCGAAGTGCTCGACGACGGCGCGCGCGTCGTCAGCGTGCCGCGCGACGGTCAGCGGCCCCTCCGTGGAGTCCGTGCTGCCGAAGTGCCCGCGCCGGTCGTACCCGAGAACGGTGAAGCGGGTCGCGAGCTGCTCGGCGAGGGCCCGGTAGGAGGCGGCCGCCCCGGTTCCCCCGGGCACCAGCAGCAGCGCCGGGCCGGCCCCGCTCCGCTCGACGTGCAACTCCCCGTCCGGCACCGGGCACGCGCCGCTCTCCGAGATCATGGGCGCAGTCAAGCACAAGAGGAGCGACGGACGATGCCCGGTGGTCGCCGTCCGTGGAGAGGAACCGAGATGACTTCCCTTCCCGGCTATCGGCGGGCCTTTCTCAGGATCATGGTCCGCGCCGCGTCGCCGACCGGAGAGGTCGGACAGCAGCTTGGCCGAGCGCTGGCCGTGTTCGGCGCAGTGGATGTTTCCAGCCTGGGCCGGTACTACAAGGACGAGACACTGCTGGAGTTCCGCGCGACGCTCGAGCCGGCCGGCCGGGTCGGCGACTGCATTGCGGCGCTCCGAGCGCTCGCGCCCGAGGGATGGCGTGACAGCCCGGTCGGGCCGGCCTGGGTGCGGCCGGGCCACGGCCGGGTTTCCCTCCTGCACCCGGAACTCGAGTGGGTGACCGTCAGCCCCGCCGAAGCGGCCGTGCCGCCCCGCTTCGTGCCCGGCGATCTGGTGCGGATCCTCGACTGCCCCGCGGCACGGGATGACGGTCTGGTGGGGGAGGAGGCGGAGATCCGTGGCAGCAGTACACCGGCGACCGATGCCGACCCGTGGGGGTACGCGGTCCGCCCGAGCGGCTGGGACACACTCATCTGCTTCGACGAGCCCGACCTGGCGCCCACCGGGCGCCGCGTTTCGGAGGCAGAACCCGTCGAACACAGGGTGATCAGCGTCCAGCCGGACGGCACCGTGACCGGCTCGTACGTCACGCCTTCCCAGGCCTAGATGCCTTCGACGGTCTCCGTCATCCGCCTTCCAGGAACATCCACAGTGGACGTTCCTCAGGCTTCCTTCAGTGCGGCGGCAAGACCGTCGCCCAGCGGGGTCGTCGGGCGCCCGATCAGCGCCGCCAGCTCGCCGGTCACCTCCGCGAGCGTGCCCTCGGCGATGTTCTGGTCCAGCGCCACCACGAACCCGGCCGTCTCCGCGGGCAGCCCGGCCTCGATCAGCGCCGCGCGGTGCTCGTCGGCGGTCAGGTTGTGGTAGCGGATCTCCTTGCCCGCGATGGCGGAGATCTCGGCGGCGAGGTCGTCGAACGTCCACGCGACGTCGCCGCCCAGTTCGTACACGTTGCCCTCGTGCCCGTCGCCGGTGAGGACCGCCACGGCGCCCGCGGCGAAGTCGGCCCGCGTGGCGCTCGCGACCCGGCCCGCGCCGGCGCTGCCGATCAGCACGCCGGTCGCGATGGCCTGCTGGGCGTTCTGCACGTAGTTCTCGGTGTACCAGTTGTTGCGCAGGATCGTGAACGGCACGCCGGACGCGCGGATGATCTCCTCGGTCGCCTTGTGCTCGGGCGCCAGCACCAGCGGGGTGTCGTCCGCGTGCGGCGCGCTCGTGTAGACGAGGTGCGCGACGCCGGCCGCCTTCGCGGCGTCCACCACGGCCTGGTGCTGCGGAACCCGGCGGCCCACGGCGTCGCCCGAGATCAGCAGCACCTTGGTCGCGCCGGCGAACGCCGCCGCGAGCGTCTCCGGCCGGTCGTAGTCGGCTTCCCGCACTTCGACGCCCAGGTCCGCGGCCTTCTCCGGGCTGCGCACCGCGGCGACGATCTGGTCGGCGGGCAGCTTTTCGCGCAACCCGGCGATGACGTGGCGGCCCAGCTGGCCGGTGGCGCCGGTGACGACGATGGTCATGTTCTCGCTCCTTCTCGGACGTCTGCTCACCGCTGAAGTTAGTACTAACTTCTGGAAAGTGCCAACCCTGGGTGAGTACCGTCACCGGGAATAGTGGGCGCCACCAGGTATCCTCGGTGTCATGAGTTGCGACGCCGAGCATGACCAGTTGGTCGCCGACGTCTTCGCGCGCGCGTGCACGTCGCGCGGGGTGCTGGAGCACGTGACGGGACGCTGGGGCACGCTCGCGCTGGCCGCGCTCGCCGAGGGGCCGTTCCGGTTCAACGCGTTGCGCCGCAAGGTCGACGGCGTCAGCGAGAAGATGCTGGCCCAGACATTGCAGGCGCTCGAACGCGACGGTTTCGTGCACCGCGAGGCCGAGCCGACGATCCCGCCGCGCGTGGAGTACAGCCTGACGCCGCTCGGCGCCGAGGTGGCCGGCCGGCTGCGGGAGTTGATCGAGCTGGTCGAGGGCCGGGTGGCGGAGGTCGAAGCCGCGCGCCGAGCGTACGACGAGGCGAAGTCGGCGGTCGCGCGCTAGGTCGGACCTTTGGGGTCACACGGGATCAGGCGGCCGTGGCGTCACCGAAGGCCGTCACGTGGGCCGCTGCGCAGGAGCCGGGGAGGTCGCCCGGCACGACGACACTGCCCGTGATCGTCGTTCGCGGCTCGAGCGGGATCGCGCGCACCCGGGTGGAGCGGATCTCGATCACCTGGTCGGCGGGCAACACGGTCCAGCTGCGCGGATCGGAGCCGACCTCGACGATCGTGTCGTGCACCGTCCCCGCGCGGTGCGCCGGTGGTCCCTGGAGTCCGACGTCCGGCAGCGCGCCGAGCACCGACGGATCGTGGTCCTGGGAAGTCTTCAGGGGACCGGCGGCCAGCTCGGCAACGCCGACGGTCGCGCGCCCGGCGGCGGGGTGCCGCGTGGACACGACCGCGAACAAGGCTTCGGTCCAGGTCGGCAACACCCGCAGCCCGGGGGCCGAACGCACTTCCCGCGCCAGGGCCAGGTCGATCTCCCCCTGCCGCAGAGCGTTCAAGCGGGCGGTGAGCGGCAGGTCGACGAGCACGACGTCGAATCCCGGGGCCTGTTCCCGCAACGCGTCGATCCCGCGTTCCAGCCGGGCGGTGAACTGCCCCGCGCCGGTCCCGATGCGCATGACACCTGCCCGCTCGCGTGCCGCGACCCGAACCCGATCGGCGGCCGCGAGCGCCTCCCGCGCGGCGGCGAGCACCCGGTGTCCCGCCTCGGTCAGCCGGACGCGGCGCGGTGAGCGGTCGAACAGGCGGACCCCCAGCTCGCGCTCCAGTACCGCGATCTGCCTGCTGACCGCCGGCTGAGCGATGTGCAGCCGCTCGGCGGCCCGGCCGAAGTGCAGCTCGTCGGCGACCGTGACGAAGTACCGCAACGCCCGTAGTTCCACCCGGTCTCCTCTGCGACGATGCTTCGAGGTTATCGCTGTGCGGCAGCCTTGGTTCTGGTTCCCGGCGAGCCCTGGTGGTGGAGTCGGGACATGGACATCGATCTCGGTCTGCTCGGCGCGCACCTGCGCGAGCACGAAGTGAACCCGGACCGCGCGGTCGAGGTGGAGCGCGCCGGCTACGGCACGCTCTGGCTGGACGCCTCGCCTCCGGCGGACCTCACCCTCGCGGAGGAGCTGCTCGACGCGACCAGCCGGCTGACCGTCGGCACGAGCGTGGTGAACGTCTGGACCGCCGACGCGGAAACCGTTGCGACCTCCTACCACCGGATCGAAGCCAGGCACCCCGGGCGCTTCCTGCTCGGCGTCGGAATCGGCCACCGCGAAGTGCACGCCGAATACGCCTCCCCGTACGACACGCTGGTGTCCTACCTGGACCGGCTCGCCGGCGCGGGCGTGCCGTCCGACCGCATCGTGGTGGCCGCGCTCGGGCCGAGGATGCTGCGCTTGGCCGGGGCGCGCACCGCCGGAGCCATTCCCGGCATGGTCACCCCGGAGCACACCCGGCGGGCCCGCTCGATCCTCGGCCCCGGGAAGCTGCTGTTGCCCGGGCATTTCGCCCTAGTCGAGCCGGACGTGGACCGAGCCCGCGCCGTCGCCCGGTCCGCGCCGCCCGGGGCCGCGCTGGGTGTGCACAACTACGCGAGCAACCTCCGGCGTCTCGGCTTCACCGAAGACGATCTGTCCGGCGCGGGCAGCGATCGGCTCATCGACGCTCTCGTCGCACACGGCGACCAGGCCACCACGGCGACCCGGCTGCTGGCCCACCGAGCGGCAGGCGCCGACCACGTCGGCGTCTACCCCCTCGGCGACGACCCGATCGCCACACTCGTCGAAGTCGCGGAGGCGGTGCAGGTCAGTGGTGAACCGGGGCTGCCGTGCTAGTCGCGCTGGGCCAGGAACACGAACTCCATGCCGGGCCGGTCCGGGGCGTCCCGCACGTCGGCCACGCGGAATCCCTGTGCGGCAAGGCTTTCCTCGACCTCGTCGCGCTCCCGGAACCGCAGCGTCGAGTCCGATGTGACCACTTCGCCGTCGGCCAGGAACCGGTACGTGAAGCGGAACGACACCAGCGGCAGGCTGACGTCCGTGACCTCCATGCGGCGCTCCACGCGGCCGGCGCCGGGCACGTCGAGCACCAGCGGGCCGGTTGCCGCGGCCCAGTCCTCCCAGGCCCGCCGTTCCGGGCGGCGCGTCTCGAACACGAAGTGCCCGCCCGGCCGCAGCCCGGTCCGGATGCCCGCGAGGGTCCGGGCCCAGTCTTCGTCGGTGAGGAACACCTGCGCGACGTTCCCGGTCATGGCGGCGAGATCGCCGGCGGCCGGGGGCAGATCGGTGACGTCGCCGTGGATCCAGGTGATCTTCCCGTCCGGATCCTTTTCGCGGGCGACCGCCAGCGACGCCTCCGCGGGGTCGACGCCGACGACGGTGCGTCCCTTCGCGGCGAGGAGCACGGCCAGGCTGCCCGTGCCGCAACCGACGTCCAGCACGCGTTCGGCCTTGAGCTCGTCGGCGATCGACAGGTACAGGTCGAGGTCGTCCCGCTCGCCGTCGAAGGTGTCGTAGACCTGGGCGAGGCGCGGGTGGGCGAAGATCGCGTCGGGCACGGCAGGCACCTTAGCCGGGCGGCGGTGCGCGCGCTCCCGATTTTGTCGGTACCCCCTGTCACACTGCGGACGTGACCAACTGGAGGGAATTCGAAGAGCAGGCGCCGTCGCTGGCGGCGGCGGTGCGTGAGCGGTTGACGGCGGCGGAGACGCACGTGCTGGCGACTCTGCGGCGGGACGGGTCGCCCCGGGTGAGCGGCACCGAGGTCGACTTCCACGGGCCCGACCTGTTCATCGGGTCGATGTGGGGCGCGCGCAAGGCGCACGACCTGCAGCGCGACGGCCGGTTCGCGCTGCACGCCCACCCATCCGCCGACGGCGACGCGAAGCTGTCGGGGATCGCCGTCGAGATCACCGAGAAGGCCGTCCTGGACGCCGTCCAGGGCGACATGCAACCCAGCCACCTCTTCCGGCTCGACCTCCAGCAGGCGGTGCTGACAACGGTCGAGGGCGACAAGCTGGTGGCGACCACCTGGTGGCCGGGTCGGGAGGTGGTGCGTTTCGAGCGCAAGTGAGACCAGGTACGAGGACACCCCGCACGTGGCCGACGTGAGGGTGGGCTTGACGCTGGTGGACGGGCCTTGGTGGCTGCGTCGCGGGGTGCCGGGGGTTGCCGTGTCGCGGTGAGCTGGGGTGGCCGCGCCGGGGTGCCGGGGGTTGCCGTGTCGCGGTGAGCTGGGGTGGCCGCGCCGGGGTGCCGGGGGTTGCCGTGTCGCGGTGAGCCGGGGTGTCGGGCT
>NZ_JBHZEN010000050.1:0-94941 GCF_050958625.1 Amycolatopsis sp. 3B14 | reverse complement strand
GGGCGGGGGAGGTCTGGTTCGTTGGTCGGTCTTCTTGCGTTGCCGGGTGGCGGTTGTGGCGCGGGGGAGGTCTGGTTGGGGTAGTCGGTGCCGTTGCGTTGCCGGCTTTCGTTTGGCCCCGGTGCCGTGTTTTGCATCTGGTTGAGTGAGTTTGGGGTTCTTGCGGGTGACGTGATCACGCTCCGCGATCCCCGGTCGTCAAGGTCTTGATCAATCGGGCGAAGGTCAGGTTCATCAGATGCGGGCCTCAAGCCGGGGACCGAATCCGCCACGTGAAGGTTGGAAACCGTCGTCTTCGGGTGCCGAGTGGTGGGAGATCAACACGGCGGGTACGCATTTCCTGACAGGTCCACCGAGGCCAGGAGGTAGGGAGATGTTAGGCAAATTCGCCCGGATCATCGCTGTGGCGGTGGCCGGCAGCGTGCTGGCGGTGTCCGGCGCAGGCGTCGCCGCGGCTGGGGGCAAGGGGACGTCCAGCACGCAGGCCGCCGCGGAACAGGTCCTCCAGCTGCGTGACCAGCTCGCCAGGGCGGCCTACGCCGGAGACGTGCCGGCCACCCAGCGTTCGCTCGGCCAGATGAGCCCGGTGCTCGGCGACCTCGCCGCGGGCCAGAAGTACACCATCCAGTCCGACGCGCAGCAGGCGGCCGCCACCGGCAACGACTACGCCGCCGAGGCGAGCCGCGTCCTGGCCGACCCCTCGAAGGCTGGTGAGGTCCGCCAGTTGCCTCCGGTGCCGGACATCCCGGACCTGCCGCCGCCGCTGAACATCGTCAGCAACCTGCTCAAGAACCTGCTCAAGACGGTGACGAGCCTGCTCGCGTCGCTGCTCGGCTCCGCTCCGCCGCTCCCGGTTCCGGTGCCGGTTCCGGTGGCCTGACAAGCAATCCGGCAGGGGGGACCGGGATCCGATGTGGACGTCCACATCGGATCCCGGTCTTTTTATGCCCGCAAGCCGACCCGCAGCGCGCCGGCCGCCTCCGAGGTCGCCTCCCGGAACCGCCTGCCGACGCCGAGGAAGTTGACGTAACCGTGGATCAGGTCGCGCTGGCGGCTCAACGTGACCGGCACGCCCGCGTCCCGCAGCTTGGCCGCGTACTCCTCGCCCTCGTCGCGCAGCGGGTCGAACCCGGCGGTGGCGACGTAGGCAGGCGGCAGCCCGGTGAAGTCCTCGGTGAGCAGCGGCGACAACCGCGGATCGGTGCGGTCCACGCCGGCCGGAGCGTAGTGGTCGATGAACCACGTCATGTCGGCGTCGGTGAGGAAGAAGCCGCTGCCGAAGATCTCCCGCGACCGGCGCCGCGTGCTCGCGTCGACCCCGGGGTAGAGCAGCAGCTGGAACGCCGGTGCCGGACCGCCCCGCGCGGTCGTCACCTGGGCGGTCACCGCCGCGAGGTTGCCGCCCGCGCTGTCCCCGCCCACCGCGATCCGGTCCGGGTCCACACCCAGGTCGGCCGCCTTCGCGTGGGCGTAGCCGAACGCGGCGACGGCGTCCTCGGGGGCCGCCGGGAACGGGTGCTCGGGCGCGAGCCGGTACTCGACCGACAACACCCGCACGCCCGCGTGCTTGGCGAAGTAACGCGCGGTGTTGTCGTGGCTCGCGCGGCTGCCGACCACCCAGCCGCCGCCGTGGAAGAACACCAGCAGCGGCGACGGCGACGGCAACCCGTCCGGCACGTAGAGCGTCGCCGGGAGCGGGCCGTGCTCGGCCGGGATCACGATCTCCTGCGTGCGCACCGGCTCGATCGGCTTGCCGCTGACCAGGTGCCCCGAGTCGAGGATCCGCTGCCGGGCGACCTCGGGCGTGCCCGCGCTCATGCTGACCCGGTTCAGCTGCTGGAGGCGGAGCAGCAACTGGGCGTCCAGCGCCAGCTCCTGCCCGTCCAGCCGGATCGGGCGCCCGGCGATCAACCGGCGCAGGGGCTCCGGGAGCCCGAAGATCAGTTGGGCCGCGGCGGCTTCCACGCGGCTCTGCAGTGAGGTCGCCATGGTGACAGAGGTTACTCACTAGTAGGCAAACTGGGTAGGTGTGACGGCCGCCTCCGTCCCAGATGCTGGTCCTCCACTTAGGTGGAGGGGTTAGCCTCGAAAACGTGACTAGTGCGGCGGTCAACGTGGTCGGTATCGGCGGCTCCCTGCGCCCGGGCTCCCAGTCCGAGCGCGCCATGCGCATCGCGCTGGACAGCGCGGCGGCGGCCGGGGCCGAGACGCTCGCCCTCACGGGCGACGACCTGGTGCTGCCGTTCTACGACTCGGCGATCACCGACCGGACCCCGCAGGCGGTCCGCCTGGTCGAGGCGATCCGCCGGGCCGACGGCCTGGTCATCGTCTCGCCCGGCTACCACGGCGCGCTGTCCGGGCTGATCAAGAACGCCCTGGACTACGTGGAGGACCTGCGGCCCGACGAGCGCCCCTACCTGGACGGCCGCGCGGTCGGGCTCGCCGCGGTCGCCTACGGCTGGCAGGCCGCGGTGACCACGCTCGACCAGCTGCGCACCATCACCCACGCGCTGCGCGGGTGGCCGACGCCACTCGGCGGGTCGATCAACTCCGCCGAGGTCAAGTTCGACGAGGTCGGCGGCGCTTCCGAGGAGAAGGCCGTGCGGACGCTGCAGCTGATCGGGCGGCAGGTCGTGGACTTCGCCCGCCGCCGCTAGAGGATTCGTCCTCCCGGCCACGGGGTACCCACCCGCTGACACCTGCCGTCGGCGGAGGGGAACACGTGGAACCGGTCTACACAGCGGTCGCGACCGCTCGCGGTGACGGACGGAACGGAGAGGTCACCTCCTCCGACGGCGTCATCGACGAACGACTGGCCGTGCCGAAGGAGATGGGCGGGCCGGGCGGCGAGATGACCAACCCGGAGCAGCTGTTCGCCGCCGGCTACGCCGCTTGCTTCCACAGCGCCCTGCAGGTCGTGGCGCGCAAGGCCGACGTGGGGCTGGACTCCTCCGCCGTCACCGCCGAGGTCGGCATCGGCCGCAACGGCGACGGCCTGGAACTGGCCGTCAAGCTCGTGGCCCACCTGCCCGGCCTGGAGCAGGACAAGGCGGGCGAACTTGCGGCGCAAGCCCACCAGGTGTGTCCTTATTCACGCGCCACCAGGGGAAACATCCAGGTCGAGATCACCGCGACGACCTGACAAGAGTTGTCGACAAGGAGGATTTTTTCGATGGCGAACGCACCCATCCAGAGCCCGCTCAGCCCGGCCGACAAGGAGATCACCGGTAACGCACTGCAGGCCGCGCTGGTCGACCTGGTCGACCTGTCGCTGATCGCCAAGCAGGCGCACTGGAACGTCGTCGGGTCGAACTTCCGCAGCGTCCACCTCCAGCTCGACGAGCTGGTGAGCACCGCGCGGAACTACGTCGACGAGGTCGCGGAGCGGGCCAACGCGATCGGCATCTCGCCGAACGGTAAGGCCAAGACGGTCGTGGAGAGCTCCGGCCTGCCCGACTACCCGGACAACTGGCAGAGCGTCGAGTCCACGATCGAAAACATCGTGGCGATCCTCGCCGACCTGATCCAGCGCATGCGCAAGCGCATCGACGAGACGGACAAGAGCGACCTGGTCACCCAGGACCTGTTCATCGAGATCACGCACGAGCTGGAGAAGGCCCACTGGATGTGGCAGGCGCAGACCGCCTGACCCGAATTCGCGATACGGGCCCCGGAATGCGCTCCGGGGCCCGTTTTCCGGGCTAGATTCGGCTCATGGTGCTGCACGCGGGTGAGCAGGGAGCAGACGACCGGCCGGGCGGGAGCAACCCGCTGCACGCGGTGACGAGTCCGGCGCTGGCGGCGACCTACACGCCGCCCCGCAGCCGGCTCAACGACGAGACCCTGCCCGCCGACACCGCGCTCCAGGTGGTGCGGGACGAGCTGATGCTCGACGGGAACGCGCGGCTCAACCTGGCGACGTTCGTCACCACCTGGATGGAGCCGCAGGCGCGTGAGCTGATCGCCGACTGCGCCGACAAGAACATGATCGACAAGGACGAGTACCCGCAGACCGCGGAGCTCGAGCGGCGCTGCGTGAGCATCCTGGCCGACCTGTGGCACGCGCCGGACCCGGAGGCGGTCATGGGCTGCTCCACGACCGGCTCGTCCGAGGCGTGCATGCTCGCCGGGATGGCGCTCAAGCGGCGCTGGAGCAAGCTGGGCCGGACCGGCAGGCCGAACCTGGTGATGGGCGCGAACGTCCAGGTCTGCTGGGAGAAGTTCTGCGCGTACTGGGAAGTCGAGCCGCGGCTGGTGCCGATGGACGGCGACCGTTTCCACCTCACGGCGGAGGAGGCCGTCGCGCGCTGCGACGAGAACACGATCGGCGTGGTCGCGATCCTCGGCTCCACCTTCGACGGCAGCTACGAGCCGGTCGCGGAGATCGCCGCCGCGCTGGACCGGTTGCAGTCCGAGCGCGGCTGGGACATCCCGGTGCACGTCGACGGCGCGTCCGGGGCGATGATCGCGCCGTTCCTCGACGCGGACCTGGAGTGGGACTTCCGCCTGCCCCGGGTCGCCTCGATCAACACCTCGGGGCACAAGTACGGGCTGGTCTACCCGGGTGTCGGCTGGGTGCTGTGGCGGGACCGCGACGCGCTGCCGTCCGAGCTGGTGTTCAACGTGAACTACCTGGGCGGCGACATGCCGACGTTCGCGCTCAACTTCTCCCGGCCGGGCGCCCAGGTGGCGGCGCAGTACTACAACTTCGTCCGGCTGGGCCGCGAGGGGTTCCGGATCGTGCAGCAGGCCTGCCGCGACGTCGCGACCCGGCTGGCCGGGCGGATCGCCGAGCTCGGGCCGTTCGAGCTGCTCACCCGTGGCGACCAGCTGCCGGTGTTCGCGTTCACCACCCGTGACGACGTGACCGGCTTCGACGTGTTCGACGTGTCGCGGCGGCTCCGGGAACGCGGCTGGCTCGTGCCCGCCTACACGTTCCCGGAGGACCGCACCGACCTCGCCGTGCTGCGGATCGTGTGCCGCAACGGCTTCACGCACGACCTCGCCGACCTGCTGGTCGAGGACCTGAAGCGGGTCCTGCCCGAACTCGCCGAGCAGGACCGGCCCCAGCACAAGCCCGCGACCAGCACGGCCTTCCACCACTAGGCCAGGCCGACCGCCTTCATCGCGAAGTGCACCTCGGCCGCGGTCTGCTTGATCGTCTCGGCGATCACCAGCGAGCCGTGGCCGGCGTCGTAGCGGTAGAACTCGTACGGCAGGTCGCGCTTGGCCAGCCGCTCCAGGTAGTTCTCGATCTGCCGGATCGGGCAGCGCGGGTCGTTGTCGCCGGCCAGCACCAGCAGCGGCGCCTTCACCGCGTCCACGTACGTGAGCGGCGAGCACTCCTGGTAGACGGCGGGCACGTCCTCCGGCGACCCGCCGAACAGCGCCCGGTCGAACTGGCGCAGCTGCTCCATCTCGTCCTCGTAGGCGGCGACGTAGTCGGCCACCGGCACACTCGCCACCCCGGCCGCCCACCGGTCCGGCTGGGTGCCCACGGCGAGCAGCGTCAGGTAGCCGCCCCAGGATGCGCCGGAGACGACCATCCGCGCCGGGTCGCTCAGGCCGCTGGAGACGGCCCAGTCGTACACGGCGGCGACGTCCTCCAGCTCGGTCAGGCCGGGGCGGCCCTCGATCGCGTCGCGCCAGGCCGAGCCGTAGCCGGTCGAGCCGCGGTAGTTGACCTCGACGACGGCGAACCCGGCGTCCAGCCACACCGCGCGGTAGGCGGAGAAGCGGTCCTCGTCGGCCGCGTGCGGGCCGCCGTGCAGGGTGAACACCGTGGGCAGCGGCCCGTCCGGCGCGTGCAGGGGGCGGGCGACCAGCGCGTGGATGCGGCCGCCCGCGCCCTCGACGAACGCATCGGTGACCGGCGCCGAACCGGGCGCCGGGTCGCCGGGCGGGGTGAGCAGGACGGTGTCGGAGCCGTCGGTCGCGCGGGCCCGGATGACGGCCGGCTCGGCCGCGCTGGACCAGGAGTACTCGATCGTGCCGTCCGGGCGGACCCCGGCGCCGCCGATGCGCCCGGGAGGCGTGTCCACAGCGGACAGTTCGCCGGTGGTCAGGTCGTAGCGGTGCAGGCTGCTGCGGGCTTCGTGGAAGTGCACGACGAGCAGCGCGTCGGCCTTCGGGTACCAGGTGGCGACGACCTCGCCGGGCAGGCCGAGGTCCAGCTCCAGCTCGGTGTCCGCGGCGACGTCCCAGATCAGCAGCTCCTCGCGGCCGCGGCGCTCGTGGAGGACGAGCAGCCGCTGGTCGCCGGCGACGGGCGAGAACTCCAACGGCGTGAGGCCCTTGCCCTCGCCGTCCCACTTGTCGGCGACGGCGTCGAAGCCCGTGGTGTCCAGGACGCGGACCGCGGGGTGGCGGGAGTCGCCGTGCTCGGCGTGCGAGATCGCGAGCAGCGTCTCGTCGCGGGACAGTGCGGCGATGCCGGCGTCCTGTTCGCTGGAGTAGAAGCGGGTGGTCTGCCCGTCGCGGGTGGCGAACAGCTCGCTGCCGTCGTCGGTGGAGACGCCGCTGGCGACGATGCGGTGGCCGATTTCCAGCCCGGCCGGGTAGCCGGCGTGCACGTCGGGCAGGGCGGGCTCGGCGGGGCCGCCGTCGAACGGCTGGCGCATCCAGGTGCCGAACTCGTCGCCGTCGGTGTCGTTGAACCACCAGATGGCGCTGCCGTCGGGCGCGGTGGTGGCGTGCAGGGTGCCGTTGGGGCGGTCGGTGACCTGGCGGTGCTCGCCGGTGGCGCGGTCCCAGGAGTAGACCTCCCAGACGCCGCTGGCGTTGGAGACGTAGATGTTGCGGTCCGGCGCGTCGAGGGACCAGTCCGGCACCGACACGCGCGGGGCGTGGAACCGCGCGCGCCAGCGGGCCTCGGCCTCGGGGTCGTCGAAGAGGCGGTCGGGGATGTTCGCGGGCGGGTGCTGAGTGGTCACCCCTCGATCCTGCCAGCTCCTGCCCGTACCGTGTGCGTGTGCTGGAGGGATACGCGCCCGGGTTCGAGCAGGACGCGCTGTCGGTCATGGCGTCACGCACCGCAGCCGACCGTGCCGAATACGTGTTGCGACTGCTGCGGCCGGGCATGCGGGTGCTCGACGTGGGGTGCGGACCCGGCACGATCACCGCGGGCTTCGCGACGATCGCCGGACGGGGCAACGTGCTGGGGGTGGACCGCGAGCCGGGCCAGTTCCCGGAATCGTCCAAAGTGGAGTTCGTGGCCGGGGACGTGTACGCGTTGCCGGTGGCGGACGAGAGCGTGGACCTGGTGTTCGCGCACGCGTTGTTCGAGCATCTGGCCCGTCCCGTGGACGCGCTGGCGGAGATCCGCCGGGTCCTGCGCCCCGGTGGCACCGTCGCGTTGTCCACTTCGGACTGGTCGCGCGCCCGCCTGCGCCCCGGCACCGCGAACGTGGCCGCGGCCTTACGCGGCCACTACCTGTTGCGCCGCCGCGCGGGCGGCGACCCGTTCGCCGGCAAGCACGTCGCGTCGTGGGTGGCTTCCGCCGGTTTCCGTGACATCCGCACGCACGGCCGTTTCCGCTCGGACATGAGCTACCGCCAGCTGGCGCGTTACGTGGAGGCCCGCCTGGACGCCGCCCTGAGCGCCTCGCCGCTGGAGCGGGACCAACTGGCCTCGGCCGCCAGATCGGCCTGGGCCTGGTCACACGCCGGCGACGGCGATTTCGCCCAGTACTGGGTCGAGCTCATTGCAGTGAAGTAGCCGCTACGCGGGTTCTTGAAGGGCGCCGGCTTCGCTCCGCTACGCCCCGGCACCCCCACCCGCCCCGATCTCGATTGTTCGATTGCCGAGCAGCGGCGTCAAGGCGGGAAAGAGTACCTTGACCCCGCTACTCGGCAACCGAAGAAGGCTGGGGATCGGTCCCGGAGGGGGTGTGGTTGATGGAGGCGATCACCACCCGACACGGCCGCCGGTTCTAGAGGTTTGAAAGGCGACCCAACTGACCAACGTCACACGCGGCTCTCCAGGCGAGCGAAGCGTCGCCGCGGGGGGTCCAGGGGGCTTGCCCCCTGGCGGGGGTCTGGGGGTTCGACCCCCAGAGAACACAAAGGAAGATCCCCTGTCCGCCTTATTTCGGCGGACAGGGGATCTCCGGATCTTCCGTCGGGGTGGCGGGATTTGAACCCACGACCTCCTCGACCCGAACGAGGCACGCTACCAAGCTGCGCCACACCCCGATGTACTGCTTAGCGGGTCGAAGAAGAGTTTAGCGGATGGCGCGGGGGGATTTGCGGGGGGTGGCCTTCGTTGTCTTCGGCGTGGTTCGGCCGCGTTCTACCAGGGTCAACAGCGTTGCTTCGGGTGGGCAGGCGAAGCGGGCCGGGGCGTAGGGGGAGGTGCCCAGTCCGGCGGAGACGTGGAGCCACATGTGGGCTCCCCAGCGGGAGGCCCCTCTCGCACGGCTGCGGTCCAGCTCACAGTTCGTGACGAGGGCGCCGATGCCGGGGATGCGGAGTTGGCCGCCGTGGGTGTGGCCGGCCAGGACGAGGTCGTAGCCGTCGGCGGCGAAGGGGTCCAGGATGCGTGGTTCGGGTGAGTGGGTGACGCCGAGGCGGAGGGTGGCGGGTTCGGCGGGGCCGGCGATCTCGCCGTAGCGGTCGCGGCGGAGGTGGGGGTCGTCGAGGCCGGCGGCGAACACCGTCTGCCCGGCGACGGTGAGGGTGTGCCGGACGTGGGTGAGGTCCTGCCAGCCGTGTTCGAGGAATGCGGCCCGCAGGTCGCGCCACGGGAGTTTCCGGCCGTGGATGCGCTTCTTCTTGCCGCGGGGCATGAGGTAGCGGGCGGGGTTCTTGGGTTTGGGCGCGTAGTAGTCGTTGCTGCCGAACACGAACAGGCCGGGCCGTTCGAGGAGCGGGCCGAGGGCGCGCAGGACGGCGGGCACGGCTTTGGGGTGGGCGAGGTTGTCGCCGGTGTTGACGACCAGGTCGGGTTCGAGCTGGTCGAGCGCGGCGACCCAGCGTTGTTTGGCCTGCTGCCCGGGGAGCATGTGCAGGTCGGAGATGTGCAGGACGCGCATCGGCTGGGCGCCGGGCGCCAGTACGGGCAGTTCGGCGGTGCGGAGCACGTAGTGCCGCCGCTCGATGCCGGAGGCGTACCCGAACGCGGCGGCCCCGAGAGCGACCGTCCCGGCGGCGAGGCGTTTGGCTGTCAGCTTCTGGCTGTCACGGACCGTGCTCACACAGCCCAGGATACGGGTCGGTGGGGCGCCCCGGGCACCGGCGAGTGCCCGGGGCGGTGCGTCAGCGGGCCCGTTCGTAGCGCGGGTCGGACGGCGGTAGCGGCAGGATCGGGTCGTTGGGCCCGAGGATCTTGCTCACCGCGCCGAACCACGTCCGGGCCGGGGTTTTGCCACCGAACATGTTGCCTTCGCCGCAGGTGTAGACGTTGCCGGGGCCGCCGTCGCAGAGGCCGCCGCTGCCGCCTTCCGGCCGGAAGACCATCGCGGCGCCGGCGAGCTGCGGGGTGCCGCCGACGAAGGCCGCGGAGCCGTTGCTCTGGGTGGTTCCGGTCTTGCCGATCATCGGCCGGTTCCAGCCGACCTGGGCGGCTGCCGCGGCCGCGGTGCCGCCGGGCAGGTCGTCCTTGCTCATGCCCTGGGCCAGGCTGTTGGCGGCGGCCTCGTCCATGACCTGCTCGCACGGCTGCTCGCTGATCGGGATGGGCTTGCCGTCGCGGTCCTGCACCTGCGCGATCGGCGTCGGCGGGCACCACACGCCGCCGCTGAGGATCGTCGCCGCGACGTTGGCCATCTCCAGGTTGCTGGTCGCCGACACGCCGAGGGTGAACGAACCCTGTCCGGCCGATTTGTCGGTCGGCCCGAAGAACGCGGTTTGCGTCTTGTTCTCGCCGGCGTTCTTCGACTCCGGCTTCACCGCGCCGCCACCGAGGTTCCGCGCCATCGTGTCACGCAGGCCGAGCTTGCTCGCCATGTCGACGATCGGGCCCATGCCGGTGCGTTCCTCGAGGATGACGAACGCCGTGTTGGGCGAGGTCTGCAGCGCCTGCTGCAGCGTCATCGTGCGGGTGCCGCCCTCGTAGTCGGTGGCGTTGCCCAGGCAGTACGCGCGGGTGCCCAGAGCGACCGTGGGACAGCGGTTTCCACCGCCGGTGAACACATTGGACACATAGAAGTTCGGCACTTCGATGGTGTCGTAGATGCCCATCACGCGGTTCTGGATCGCCGCCGCCGAGGTGAAGATCTTGTAGCTCGACCCGGCGCCGCCGGTGTTGTAGACGCCCGATGGCAACGCGTACGTCGTCTGGCCCGCGCTGGCGTCCGTGCCGTAGTCGCGGTTCGCGGCCAGCGCGACCACCTCGTGCCGGTTCTTCCCCGGCCGCACCAGGGACAGCACGTTCGCCACGTTCTTCTGCGTCTTGCTGACCTGGGTCTGGGCGGACATCTTCGCCTCGTGGTTGGCGCGCTGGTCCATCGTCGTGCGGATGGTGTAGCCGCCGGTGTAGAGGTCGTCCCTGTCCATGCCGTGCGACAGCAGGTAGTCCTCGACGTACTGGCAGAAGAACCCGTTCTCCGGCCCGGCGCCGACGCAGTTGGACGCGGGCTTGGACGGCCCGCCCGGCACGACGCCCAGCGGCTCGGTCTTCATCCGCTCGGCGTCTGCCTTGGACAGCTTCAGGTTGTCGACCATGCGGTCCAGCACCAGGTTCCGGCGCTCGGTGGCGCGGTCCGGGTGGCTCCACGGGTCGTAGAACGGTGGGTTGTTGACCATGCCGGCGAGCAGCGCGGCCTGGGTGACCGACAGCTTGTCCGCGGTGGTGTTGAAGTAGGCCTGCGCGGCCGCCCCGACGCCGTAGATCTTGCGCGAGAACTCGACGACGTTGAGGTAGCTGGTGAGGAGCTGGTCCTTGCTCATCGTGTTCTCGAGCTGGATTGCGATCCGCGCTTCCTTCAGCTTGCGGGCGATCGACTGCTCCTGGGCCTTCTGCTGGCCCACCGGGTCGTCCCGGTAGATCACGTTGATGAGGTAGTTCTTCACGTACTGCTGGGTGAGCGTCGACGCGCCCTGGGTGTCGCCGCCTGCGCTGTTGCTCAGCGCGGCGCGCAGCGTGCCCTTCCAGTCCACGCCGTGGTGCTCGTAGAACCGCCGGTCCTCGGTGGAGACCAGGGCCCACTTCATGGCCTCGTTGATCTCGTCACTGGCCGTCGGAATACGGTACTGGTCGTACAGCGTGGCGATTTGGTTGCCCGCCGAATCGGTGATCGTGGTGACCAGCGGCGGCGGCACGTTCGCGAGTTCGGCGGACATGCTGTCGACCGTTTCGCTCGCCCTGTTGGAGGCCACCCCCGCGGCGCCGACCACGGGGAACAGCACCCCGGCGACGAGGATTCCCGCGAGCAGGCACAGGCCGAGCAGTTTGAACAGACCATCCGTCTTGCGCACATCGCCAGAGTAGTGGGAACCGGCGTCACCCCGCCGGGCCGCGTCGCCTGAATACCACGGGAACGCCGGGCTCGCGACGTATTCCGGTAACGAATTTCCATCGGGCTCTTGGCGGCGGGAACCGTCGGCCTCTACAGTCCGTCAACGTCTCACGTAGTGCGGAGCCGGGGAGGCTCCGGGTGAGCAGGCACATCACGAGGGGAGCTTGGGGGATGGAATCCACACCACAGAGCTGGCGCATCCGCGCCCTCTGCCGGGACGCGGATCCGGATGAGCTGTTCGTGCGGGGAGCGGACCAGAACCGGGCGAAGCTGGTCTGCATGGGGTGCCCGGTGCGCACCGAATGCCTGGCCGAGGCGCTGGACAACCGCATCAGCTTCGGCATCTGGGGAGGGATGACCGAACGGGAGCGCCGCGCCCTGCTGCGCCGCCGCCCGGACGTCGAATCCTGGACCGACCTGCTGGACTCGGCGCGCAAGGACTTCGTCGAGGCGTCCTAGGACGCCAGCCGTTCGCCGATCTCGCGGAGGCCGGCAATGTCGTGGACGTCGCTGGGGAGCGCGGGCACCTCGACGAGGGGGACTCCGGGATGGGCGCGCGTGAAGCGCGCCAGCAGCCGCTTCTCGCGTTCCGCCAGCGCCACCCGGTCGGCGTGCAGCTGCAGCACCGCGGTGGCCAGCGGGGCGGTCGACTCCAGCTTCTCGGCGGCGGACAGCGCCGCCGTCGCCGAGAGGTCCGCCAGCACCGGGTGGGTCCGGTTCGCGACCAGCCCGGCCAGCGGCATGTTCTCGCCGCCGAGCCGCTCGACGAAGTAGCTCGCCTCGCGCAGGGCGTCCGGCTCCGGCGCGGCCACCACCAGGAACGACGTGCCCTCCGAGCGCAGCAGCTCGGCGGTCTTGCGGGCGCGTTCCCGGAACCCGCCGAACATGCTGTCGAAGGCCTGCATGAACGCCGACGCGTCAGCCAGCAGCTGGCCGCCGATGATTGTCGACACGGCCTTCGCGAAGATCGAGAACCCGGTGCTGACCACCTTCCGCAGACCCCAGCCGCCCGCTTTCGCCGGCCCGGTCAGCAGCCGGATCATGCGCCCGTCGAGCGCGCTGGACAGCCGGTTCGGCGCGTCCAGGAAGTCCAGCGCGGACCGGCTCGGCGGCGTGTCCACGACGATCAGGTCCCACTCGTCGGTGGCCGCGAGCTGGCCCAGCTTCTCCATCGCCATGTACTCCTGCGTGCCGGAGAACGACGTGGAAATGGTCTGGTAGAAGGGGTTCGCGAGCAGCGCCTCGGCGCGTTCCGGGCCGGCGTGGGTGCGCACCATGTCGTCGAAGGTGCGCCGCATGTCGAGCATCATCGCCCACAGTTCGCCCTTGGGCTCGAACCCGGCGACCGAAACCTGCCGCGGGTGGTTGCCCAGCTCCCGCAGCCCGAGCGCCTGCGCCAGCCGCCGCGCCGGGTCGATCGTGAGCACCACCGTCTGGCGGCCGCGCTCGGCCGCGCGCAACGCCAGCGCCGCGGCGGTGGTGGTCTTGCCCACCCCGCCGGAACCGCAGCACACGACGATCCGCGTCTTCGGGTCGTCGATCAACGCGTCGACGTCGAGCCGCTCGGTCATCAGCGCACCCCTTGGTCGGTCAGCGACTCCGCGAGGTCGTACAGCGCGGCGAGGTCGATGCCGCCGGACTCCTCCGGCAGCTCCAGCGTCGGCAGGTCCGCCTCGGCGAGCTGCTCCCGCGCCCGCTGCTCGGCGGCGAGCCGGATCGCGTGCTCGACGGTCTCCGCGACCAGCGCCTCCATGGTGGCGTCGGGCAGTTCGAGCCCGGCCGAGGCCAGCCCGCTGCGCACCCGCGAGGCGTCCACCCGCCCGTCCGCGGCAGGCGAGATCGACCGGGCGGGCAGCCGCGGCGGCCGCACCCGGTTGACCAGCACCGCGCCCGGCCGCAGGTCGGCGCCGTCCAGCTCGGCCACCGCCTCCACCGTCTCGCGCACCGGCATCTCCTCCAGGAGCGTCACCAGGTGCACGACCGTCTCCTCGGAGTGCAGCAGCCGCACGACGCCCTCGGCCTGGCCGCGGATCGGGCCCGCCTTCGCCAGGTCGGTCAGCGCCTTGGTGACGTCGAGGAACTTGACCACGCGGCCGGTCGGCGGCGCGTCGACCACGACCGCGTCGTAGACGTGCCTGCCGTCCGGGCCGGTCCGCCCGACGCACTCCTTGATCTTGCCGGTGAGCAGCACGTCCCGCAGGCCCGGCGCGAGCGTGGTGGCGAACTCGATCGCCCCCATCCGGCGCAGCGTCCGGCCCGCGAAGCCCAGGTTGTAGAACATCTCGAAGTACTCGAGCAGCGCCGCTTCCACGTCGATGTGCAGCGCCCGCAGCTCACCGCCACCGGGCACCGCCGCGATCCGCTGCTCGGCGTAGGGCAGCGGCTCGGTGTCGAAGAGCTGGGCGAACCCCTGCCTGCCCTCGACCTCGACCAGCAGCACCCGGCGTCCGTGGCTGGCCAGCGCGATCCCGAGTGCCGCGGCCATGGTCGTCTTGCCGGTGCCGCCCTTGCCGGTGACGAAGTGCAACCGGGCGCGGGCGAGCTCGTCGGTCCATCCGGCCAGGGGTGTGCTCACACGATCCAGCGTAAGCCAGCGATCACGCTGCCGCCGCGAGGAGAGCTTCCCATCACCACTAGATTGGCCCCCATGAGCGCCACGAAGTGGGAGTACGCCACGGTTCCGTTGCTGATCCACGCGACCAAGCAGATCCTCGACCAGTGGGGCGAGGACGGCTGGGAGCTGGTGACCGTGCTGCCGAACCCGAGCGGGGAGCAGCACGTCGCCTACCTCAAGCGGGCCAAGGCATGAGGGAGCTTGCGACCGAGTCATCGAGCACCATGCTCGCCGACGTGGTGATACTGCCGCGGCTTGCCGCGTCCGGAGAGGAGGCGGCATGAGCTGGGGCGACCGCCTGGCCGAACTGGGGATCGAGCTGCCGGGCGTCGCCGCGCCGGTTGCCGCCTACGTGCCTGCGGTGCGCAGCGGCTCGATGGTCTACACGTCGGGCCAGCTGCCGTTCGTCGGGGGCGAGCTCGCCGCGACCGGCAAGGTCGGGGCCGAGGTCAGCCCGGAGGAGGCCAAGCGCCACGCCCGGACGGCGGCGCTGAACGCGATCGCGGCGGTGGACGCGCTCGTCGGTCTCGAGTCGATCGTCCGGATCGTGAAGGTCGTCGGGTTCGTCGCGTCCGCGGAGGGGTTCACCGGCCAGCCGGCCGTGATCAACGGCGCGTCGGAGCTCTTCGGCGAGATTTTCGGCGACGCGGGCGCGCACGCCCGCTCGGCGGTGGGTGTGGCCGAGTTGCCGCTGGGGGCGCCGGTCGAGGTCGAACTGATTGTCGAGGTGAGCTGATGGACCCGGACATCGAGGCCGCGTGCCACGAGCTGTTGCTGCGGCTGGCCGGGCGGATGCCCGACCGGCTGCTGTGGCGCTACCGGGACTGGCTGGGCGAGGGCGCGATGTCGACCTTGGCTCGAACGTTGCCGCGCACGTTGCTCAAGCACAACATCGACCTCGACCAGCCGGAGTATCGCCTGCTCGTGGCGGGCCTCGTGCCGCACGGCGCGGACTGGCACCAGGTGAGTTCGACCCTGGGGGTGGACGAGGTCGGCGAGAACCGGTACACATTCACCCCGAGTGCACCCGATCAGGTGAACTCGGTTGACTCGGTGTCCGCGCTGGTCCACGCCACCCTGCGGGGTCGGCCGGACGTCGGCGAGGTGCGGCAGAGCTGGCGTCAGCGCACGGGGGAGGAATCCAAGCGCGTGCTGTTGATCACGGCCCTGTCGGGGCTGCCGAGGCTGACCGGGGAGCTGCAGCGGGTCCTGCGGGTGCTGGGGGACGAGGAACCCAGCGTCGAGGTGATGCCGCCGCGGTTCGAGCTGCCGGAGTACCACCAGGCCGCACTGGCGAGCTCCGAGCTCGTCTGCGTCGGTGCGGTGGACACCGGGAACCGGCTCGTCGCCGCGTAACGGCACTCCTGCCGAGCTGGAGGGAGAAAGTCAGATGGTGGACGTCCACGACGGGATCGCGGGCGACGGGTTCGCGGTGCCGTTGCGCCTGCACAACCTGTTGCTGGGTCTGGCAGGACGCCTGGACGACAGCCTGCTGTCGGAGGCGCGCGAGCTGATCGCGCGAGCGCGCCTCGACGAGGCCGCCGAGCTGACCACGGGCGCGCTGATCGCGGGCCGGTTGCCGGTCCGCGAGGCGGAGCGGCACGAGCTGGCGCTGGTGCTGGAGCTGACGCGGTCCGACGCGACGCTCGCGGACCAGCTGGTGGTGAACGACCCGGAGGCCGAGACCGGCGTCCTGCACCGCTTCACCGGCGACAACCACCCCGAGCACGGCATTGCCGACGCGCTCGACCGCACCCTCCAGGTGCTGCCGGACCTGCGGTCGGTGCACGCGGTGTGGCGCAACACCCCGGCCGGCAGCGTGCCGGGCCCGCTGCCGCAGCGCGTGGTGCTCGTCGAGATCGGCCCGGAGGGCAACCCGCCTGCCGCCGCGTACCGCATCGACGCCGCTCTGCGGCGCGCCGGGATCCGGTCGGTCGTCGAGGTCACCGGGCCGTCCACCGAGCGCTCCCGCTACCACGAGCAGGCGCTCACCGCGGCCACCGCGGTGTGGCTCTCCGGCGGGGCCGTCCCGTCGTCCGCTCCCACGGCGCCGGCGCAGCGCCAGGGCTCCGGCCGTCACGTGGCGCACGCCACGGTCGCGGCCGGGGACGAGCCCGAGGAGCCCGAACCTCCGGCCGCGGAGGAGACCACCACCACCGAAGCGGCAGCGGAGACCGAGCCCACCGAGGTCGTCGCGTCCTCCGGCGGGCCGGGCCACGTGTTCAAGCCGCGCGAGGAGGGCCCCGAGCCCAGCCGCGTGGAGAACACGATGGACATGACGTCCGAGGAGGTCGCGCAGCTGCGGGCGCAGCTGGCGGCGGAGGACGGCGAGAAGCCGAGAGCCGTGGCCTCGGCGACGATCGGCCCGGGTGAAGTGATCGAAATCCCGGAGCTCGACCTCAACGACCCGCAGCTGTCCGAGCGCGACCGCCAGCTCCTGCGTGAGCTGCACGCCGAGCTCGCCGAGCGGGAGCGCGCCGAGGCCGCCAAGGTGCGGGCGAACGGTTCGAGCCGGTCCGAGGACGACCCGCGCTGGGTCGACGGCTTCTCCGGCTCGTGATTCCCACGTAAGTTGCGTCATGTGGTGCAACTTGATTTCCGGATCCCGGGGAGCATGAACTTCTCCGTCGCGGAGCCGGCCGAACCGGCCGTGCCCCGCGACGCGGCGACGGTGCTGTTGCTGCGGGACGGCGCGAACGGTCTCGAAGTCTTCCTCCAGCGGCGCGTGGCGGCGATGGCGTTCGCCGCGGGCATGACGGTCTTCCCCGGCGGCGGGGTGGACCAGCGCGACGCCGACGCGACGATCGCCTGGGCCGGTCCGCCCGCCGCGGACTGGGCGGGCTGGTTCAACGGGACCGAGCAGGTGGCGCGCGCCCTGGTGTGCGCGGCGGTGCGGGAGACCTTCGAGGAGTCCGGGGTGCTGCTGGCAGGCACCGCGGACGAGGTCGTCACGGACACCGCCCGGTACGCGGGCGCGCGGGACGAGCTGGTGTCGCGGGAGCTGTCGCTGGCCGACTTCCTGGCTCGCGAGGGCCTCACCCTGCGCTCCGACCTGCTCCGCCCATGGGCGCACTGGATCACCCCGGTGCAGGAGAAGCGCCGCTACGACACCCGTTTCTTCGCCGCGATCCTGCCCGCGGGGCAGGAGGCCGACGGGAAGACGACCGAGGCCGAGTCCTCCGGCTGGTGGCGGCCCGCCGACGCGCTGGCCGACGCCGAGGCCGGCCGCAGCATGCTGATGCCGCCGACCTGGCACACGCTCACCGAGCTGGCCTCGTTCGGCACCGCCGAGGAGGCGCTGGCCGCGGAGCGGACGGTCGAGGCGATCATCCCGAAGCTGATCCGCGAGGGCGACGCGATCCGGGTGGTCGCGGAATGAGCCACCCCGCCTACGGCGTGCGCCGCGAGGTCTCGCCTTCCGCAGCCGTCGTGCTGGAGAACAACCCGTCGACGATGACGCTGGACGGCACGAACACCTGGGTGCTGCGGGCGCCCGGCTCGGCCGAGTGCGTCATCGTGGACCCCGGTTACCAGGACCTGGACCACCTGCCACTGCTCACCGAACAGGGCCCGGTGGCGATGATCCTGCTCACCCACCACCACCCGGACCACACCGAGGGCGCGCCGTGGCTGGCCGAGCGGGTGCAGGCGCCGGTGCGGGCCTTCGACGCGGCCCTGTGCCGGGACGCGGACCCGTTCGCCGACGGTGACGTGATCTCCGCGGCGGGCCTGGACATCGAGGTCCTGCACACACCCGGCCACACCGGCGACTCGGTGTGCCTGCGCGTCGGGGACCAGGTCCTGACCGGCGACACGATCCTCGGCCGCGGCACCACGGTGCTCACCGACCTCGGCTCGTACCTGGACTCCCTGCGGCGGCTGGTCGACCTGCCGTCCGGGCTGCTCACGCTGCCCGGCCACGGCCCGGAGATGGCCGACCTGCGGGTGATCGCGCAGGAGTACCTGGACCACCGCGAGCAGCGGCTGGACCAGGTCCGGGCGGCGCTGGACAAGCTCGGCGCGGACGCCACCGCTCGGCAGGTGGTCGAGGTCGTCTACGCCGACGTCGACCGTGCGCTGTGGGCGCCGGCCGAGCACAGCGTCAAGGCGCAACTGGAGTACCTCAGGAGAGGTTGACGCGGCTTGCGTGGCGGTGCGGGTGGCGGAACCTGAGGCGGCCCCTGGCTGTGGGATCGCCTCCTCATGTATGCCGATACA
Source organism: Amycolatopsis sp. 3B14 (assembly GCF_050958625.1). Classification (NCBI taxonomy): domain Bacteria; kingdom Bacillati; phylum Actinomycetota; class Actinomycetes; order Pseudonocardiales; family Pseudonocardiaceae; genus Amycolatopsis; species Amycolatopsis sp. 3B14. Next base: position 76,653 of record NZ_JBHZEN010000050.1, on the reverse strand, counting down.
CCACGTCGGCGCTGTCCTCGCCAGGAACCACCTCAGAACCCGCGGCGGTGTCGGCGCACGGCCCACTCCAAGCGGCTCCGCCGCTTCGAAATCCGGTCTAACCGGACTGCGTGAGGTCGGTCCGCGCCGCCAGCTCGGTGACCACTTCGAGCAGGCGGCGCAGGGTCGGCTTGTCCGCGTCCGGCAGCCACAGCACCTGCGTGGCGGCCTGCTCACCGGCCAGCGGCACGAACACCACCCCGGTGCGGCGCAGGCTGTGCGCCGAGCGGGCCAGCCGGGACACCCCCACCCCGGCGGCCACCAGGCCGAGCAGGTTCTGCACACTGCCCGCCCGCTGGACGACGTCCGGCTCGTAACCGGCCCGCCGGAAGTCCTCGTCGTACTTGCGGTGCCACGGCGGCCACGAACTGCGCTCGGTGAGCACCCACGGCTCGTCCGCGAGGTCGGCCAGCGTCAGCTCCGCGCGATCGGCCAGCGGGTGGCCTTCGGGCAGGACGGCGCACACCTCTTCGACGGCCAGCGTGCGCGCGGCGAGCCCGTCCACCAGCGGCGGACGGCTGAACGCGGCGTCGTAGCGGCCTTCGCGCAGCCCCTCGACGAGGGTGGCGACCGAGGTGTCCTCGGTGGTCAGCCGCACGTCAGGGTAGCGCTCGCGGAAGGCCCGCACGACCGGTGGCAGCAGGTAGTTCGCGGTGCTCGCGAGGAAGGCCACGGTGAGCTCGCCCACCTCGCCGCGGCCGGCCCTGGCGAGGGTCGTCACCGCCTGTTCGGCGCGGTCGAGCACCGCCTTCGCCTCCGGCAGGAACCGCCGCCCGAGATCGGTGAGGCGGGTGCCGCGGCTGTCCCGGTCGAGCAGGCGGGCGCCGAGCGTGCGCTCCAGCACCGTGATCTGCTGCGACAGCGACTGCTGCGCGATCCCGAGCCGCCTGGCGGCCGCGGTGAAGCTCAGCTCGTCGGCGACCGCGACGAAGTACCGCAGTTGCCGCAGCTCGGGAAGCCTCACAGGTGCTGACTGTAGCCGCGGTTGGAAACGCGTGTTGGACGCTCCGGGTGATCTTGGTGAGGCTGGTGGCATGACGAGGACGGAACGGGTTTGGCTGATCACCGGGTGCTCCGCGGGTTTCGGGCGGGAGCTGGTCCGCGCGGCGGTGGCGGCCGGGGACCGGGTGATGGCGACCGCGCGGCGACCCGAGCAGCTGGCTGACCTCGCCGGCGACCGGGTGCGCACGCACGCGCTCGACGTGACCGACCCGGCGCAGGTGGCGGAGGCCGTGCAGGCGACGCTGCGCGAGTTCGGCCGCATCGACGTCGTGGTGAACAACGCCGGTCACGGGTCGGTCGGCGCGGTCGAGGAGTTCACGATGGACGAGTTGCGGTCGGTGATGGAGGTGATGTTCTTCGGCGCGGTCGCGGTCACCAAGGCGGTGGTACCGCACCTGCGTGAGCAGGGCAGCGGCGCGATCGTGCAGATCAGCTCGATGGGCGGGCAGCTGTCGATGCCCGGGTTCGGCGCCTACTGCGCGGCGAAGTTCGCGCTGGAGGGCATGTCCGAGGCGCTGGCCGCGGAGGTCGAGCCGTTCGGGGTCCGGGTGCTGATCGTCGAGCCGGGCGCGTTCCGCACCGAGTTCGGCGGCGCGCGGATGCACCGGTCGCGCGAGATCGAGGCCTACCGCGACCTGCCGACCCGGGCCGCGGTCGACACGATGGACGGCACGCAACCCGGCGACCCGGCGAAGGCAGCGCAGGCGATCGTGCGGGTGCTGGACGCCGAAAAGCCCCCACTGCGGCTCGCGCTGGGCGCCGACGCGGTGGAGGCCTTGCGCGGCAAGCACGCGGAGCTACGCGCCGACCTCGACGCGTGGGAGGAGGTCAGCCGCGCGACGGCGCTTTAGGCGGCCAGGACGTGCTCGCGCGGTGCCTTGACCGTGCCGCGCAGCAGGTACACCACCGCGGCGATCACCAGCGCCGCCGCGGTCGCCGCGAGGAACGCCGCCGACGGGCCGGCGTGCTCGACCAGGTAGCCGCTGACCGACTGCCCGAACGCGAGCCCCAGCGTCACCGCGGTCAGCACCCAGCCGAACGCCTCGGCGGCGGTGCCCTTCGGGGCGACCAGTTCGATCGCCGCCGAGTGCGTCGCCGACTGCGGGGTGATCAGCGCGCCCGCGGCGAGCATCGCGATCGCGAGGCCCCACAGCGTCGACGGCCAGGCCAGCAGCGCCACGAGCACGCCGAACCCGGCCAGCAGCACCGGCAGCCGCAGCGGCATCTCGCGCGGCCACGGCCGCAGGCTGTACGCCACGCCGAACGCGACCGAGCTGACCGACCACACCGACAGCAGCACGCCGCCGAGCGCCGGCGACCCGGCCTCGGTGGCCGCGGCGGGCACGGCGACCTCGACGAACCCGATGACCACACCGAACCCGAGCGCGGCGAGTGCGAGCGTCCGCATGCCGGGGCTGCTCAGCGCGCCCAGCAGCGAGTGGTGGGTCCGGCCGGCCGGTCCCCACGCCCGGACGGCCGGGCTCAGCGCGAACAGCACCGCGCCCGCCACCATGCACGCTCCGCCCGCGACCATCCCGGTGCCGGGCCACGGCGCGGCGACCAGCAGGCCGGCCAGGCCGGGCCCGAGGATGAAGAAGACCTCCATGCTGATCGCCTCGTAGGCGTACGCCGCGTTGCGTGCGGCCTCGGCGGGCACCAGGCGTCCCCACAGCGCCCGCGACGCCGAACCGACCATCGGCTCGGTGATCCCGATGCCGAACGCGAGCGCGACCAGCACCAGGGTCGCCGCGTGGGCCTCGATCGCCAGCGCGAGCGTCACCAGGATCACCGCGAACATCGCCGCGGTGGACAGCAGCGGCCGCGTGGGGCCGAAGCGGTCGATCAGCCTGCCCTGCACGACCGACCCCACCGCGACGCCCACCAGCGAGCTGGCCGACACCAGCCCGGCGACGGCGAACGACCCCATCTCCTGCTGCACGTAGAGGAGCGCGGACAGGCCGATCATCGCGATCGGCAGGCGCGCGAGGATGGACGCGACCATCGGACGGGTCGCGCCCGGCGTGGTCAGGGCAGCGCGGTAGTCGGCGAGGGAAGTCTGGGACACGCGTACCAGTATGCCTCATTTTGGTACGTGAGTACCAGTTATTTACCGCTCAGGTCTCGGTTCGGTAACGGCCCAGAACTTTTCGCCGGACCCACGCAACGAACCCGCAACGGGCGCGTCTATGGGGGTGAACGGCCTTGAACCTCGGGGTATGGGCCGTGGCAAGGTTGACAAGTAGATAAAGCTCCCTCCGGCAAAGGGTCGGGGCCGGAACCGGAGGGCGGGGAGCGCGGTCTGTCGGGGGATGGCCCGCGCGAAAAGCAAAAGAACCGGTGCGCCACGTCGGGGGTGGCGCCCGGTTCTTTTGTTTTTGCTGGTGTCAGCGAGCGCGGCGGGCCAGGCGCTCCGGGTCCAGGATCAGCACTGACTTGCCTTCCAGCCGCAGCCAGCCGCGGTGCGCGAAGTCGGCCAGCGCCTTGTTCACGGTCTCCCGTGAGGCGCCGACGTACTGGGCGATCTCCTCCTGCGTCAGGTCGTGCGTGACCCGCAGGATGCCGGCCTCCTGGCTGCCGAACCGCTGCGCCAGCTGCAGCAGCGCGCGCGCCACGCGGCCGGGGACGTCGGTGAAGATCAGCTCGGCGACCATGTTGTTCGTCCGGCGCAGCCTGCGGGCGATGACCCGCAGCAGCTGCTCGGCGATCTCCGGCCGGTTCGCGATCCACTTCCGCAGCGACGGCCGGTCCATCGACACCGCCCGCACCTCGGTGACCGTCGTCGCGGTCGAGGTGCGCGGGCCCGGGTCGAAGATCGACAGCTCGCCGAACATGTCCGAGGGGCCCGCGATCCACAGCAGGTTCTCCCGGCCGTCCGCCGACTTGCGGCCGATCTTCACCTTGCCGGACAGGATGATGTACAGCTTGTCGCCGGGCTCACCCTCGGAGAAGATCACATGACCCCGCGGGAACTCCACGGTCTCCAGGGTCTGGGCGAGCGCCTCAGCCGCGGCCGGCTCCACCCCCTGGAAGATGCCCGCCCGGGCCAGGGTCTCGTCCACCTCGTGCCTCCTCGTCGGTGGCGACCGTGTTCCCGCGAGCCGGGGCGTGTCGCCGATCACTTGCGTGCAGTCTAGGCCGTTCGGACGAGATCGCCTCAGGGCACGCCGAGGACAGACCGATCACCGCCCGGCCGGGCGAGGGCGATCTCGCTCCGAAGAGACAGCCTAACCGTCGCGCGCAGCGCGTCCGTTGAGGGTGGTGGTGGGAGGCGCGCGGGACTGATCCTCGCTGAATCGGTCGAGGTCAGCGGGCCTCAGCCGCGGCTCTTGCGCGGACGCGTCTTGGCCGCGCGACCACCGAGGCGGCGCAGCCGGAACAGCTCCAGCGCGCGGCCGATGCCGTGCCCGTACAGCGCCCTGACCTCGTTCGGCCGGGCCTGCTCCAGGAACTCCTCGACCTCTTCCTCCTGGACCGCGACGTGGCGCAGCCGGTTCTCCACCCGTTCCATCGCCAGAGCGAAGAACATCATCACGAGTGGCACCGCTACTACGAACCAGACAGTCATCGGTTCTGATCCTCGCTCATCACGGGTTCGGGGGTGGTGTCAGGGGTCCGGCGTGTCGGCTTCCGTAGGCTAGCGGCGTGCCGAATGCGTCTCATGTCAGCCCTCGCAAGGGCACGGAGAGCCGCCTCGCACTCGTGAGACGCGCACGCCGGATGCTTCGTTGCCTCACCGACGCGTATCCGGACGCGCACTGCGAACTCGACTTCACCACACCGCTGGAGTTGCTGATCGCGGTCGTGCTGTCGGCGCAGACCACGGACGTGCGGGTCAACGAGGTGACCCCCGCCCTGTTCGCGCGCTACCGCACCGCCGCCGACTACGCGGGCGCGGACCGCACCGAGCTGGAGGAGCTGATCCGGCCCACCGGCTTCTTCCGCGCGAAGACGAACTCGCTGATGGGCCTCGGCGCCGCGCTGGTCGAGCGGTTCGACGGCGAGGTGCCGCGCAAGCTGGCGGACCTGGTCACGCTGCCCGGCGTCGGGCGCAAGACCGCGAACGTCGTGCTCGGCAACGCCTTCGACGTGCCGGGGATCACGGTGGACACCCACTTCGGCCGCCTGGTGCGCCGTTGGGGCTGGACCGCGGAAGAGGACCCGGTCAAGGTCGAGCACGAGGTCGGCGAGCTGATCCCCCGCAAGGAGTGGACGATGCTCTCGCACCGGGTGATCTTCCACGGCCGCCGCGTCTGCCACGCGCGCAAACCGGCCTGCGGCGCGTGCCCGCTGGCCCGCGACTGCCCCTCCTACGGCGCGGGCCCGACCGGGTTCGAGGAGGCCGCGAAGCTGGTCAAGGGCCCGGAGCGGGACCACCTGCTCGCGATGGTGACCAAGCAGTGACGACGGCGACCAGGTGGGCGCTCGTCGCCGGGGTGCTGGTGCTCGCGGTGATCGTCGCGGTGCTGCCGCAGGTCCGCTCGGACAGCCCGGTCGTGGGCCCGGACCTGACCGCGGCCAGGGCCGCCGCCGCGCTGGCGCCGTGCCCGTCCGGCGCCGGCGAGGTCGCCCAGCTCGCCGGTGTGCGCGCCGAATGCCTCGGCGACGGGACCACCGTCGACCTCGGCAGCGCGCTCGCCGGCCAGGTGACGCTGGTCAACGTGTGGGCCACCTGGTGCGAGCCGTGCCGGACCGAGCTGCCCGTGCTCCAGCGGTACGCGAGCGAGCCCGGCGCGGTGCGGGTCCTCACGGTGCAGGTGCAGAGCAAGCCGGACGACGGGCTGGAGCTCCTGGCCGATCTCGGGGTGCGGCTGCCGACCGTGTTCGACGGCGACGGCGGGAGCGGCCCGGTGCGCAGCGCGCTCAAGGTGCGTCCGGCGCTGCCGGCGTCCTACCTGGTCACCGCCGCGGGGGAGGTCCGGTTCATCGAGAGCCCACCCACGTTCACTGATCCTGAGCAGGTGCGCGAGGTCGTGCGGAGGCTGTCGTGAAGGGACCGCTCGTCGATCCGGCGTCAGTGCCGGACTGGCTGCGCCCGCTGGTCGAGATCAGCGGGAAGCTCGACTCGACCGCGTTCACCCGCTTCACCCCGCCCGAGGACGAGTTGACGCGCGCCGCGTCGGTGCTGATCCTGTTCGGCCACGGCGAGCGGGGGCCGGACGTGCTGCTGCTGCGCCGCGCGGACACGCTCGGTTCGCACGCGGGCCAGGTGGCTTTCCCGGGCGGCGGTGCCGACCCGGAGGACGCCGACGTGGTCGCCACCGCCCTGCGTGAGGCCGAGGAGGAGACCGGCGTCGACCCGGCCGGCGTGCGGCCGGTCGCGATCCTGCCCGAGCTGTTCATCCCGGTGTCCAAGTTCGCCGTGACACCGGTGCTCGCCCACTGGCACGCGCCGTCGCCGGTGCACGCCGTCGACCCGGGGGAGACGGCGGCCGTGGCGAGGGTGCCGCTGGCCGACCTGGCCGATCCGGCGAACCGGTTCCAGGTGCGCCGGCCCGGGACCACCTACAAGGGCCCGGCTTTCACCGTGAACGGCCTGTTCGTGTGGGGGTTCACCGCGGGGCTGCTGACCGTCCTGCTCGAACTGGGCGGCTGGGCACGTGAGTGGGATCGCGGCGACGTCCGGGATCTTGACGTAGCGTTGCGCGATCATCTGCTCGCGACCGACTGAGGAGACGCGGTGAACTGGGTCGACGTCCTGGTCATTCTGCTGGCGCTGGTGGCGGCTGTCTCCGGCGCGCGCCAGGGCGTGGTGATCGCGTTGCCCGCGCTGGTCGGCGTGATCGGCGGGGCGATCCTGGGCATCCGCATCGCGCCGTGGGTCGTCGAGTTGTTCGAGAACCCGGCCGCCAAGGTCGCCTTCGCGGTCGCGACCGTGGTGTTCCTGGTCGCGCTCGGTGAGACGCTCGGCGTGTGGCTGGGCCGTCGGTTCAAGTACGCGGTCAAGCGGCGGTTCAACACCGACAAGCTGACCGGCATCGACCAGACGCTGGGCGCGATCGTGCAGGCCGTCGTGGTGTTCGTGGTGGCGTGGCTGATCGCGGTGCCGCTGACCGGCGTCGCGGCGCTGCCCGGGCTGGCGCGGGCGATCAACAACTCGACGGTGCTCGGCACGGTCGACAAGGCGATGCCGCCCGCCGCCGAGGGCCTGCCCAGCGAGCTGCGGAAACTGCTCGACGTCTCCGGGTTCCCGTCCATTGTGGACCCGTTCCAGAAGACGCAGATCAACGACACCGCGCCGCCGGACACGACGCTCCAGGACAGCGCCGTGGTACAGCAGTTGCGTGGCAGCGTGCTGAAGATCCGCGGCACGGCCGAGTCGTGCTCGCGCACGCTGGAGGGCAGCGGGTTCGTGATCGCGCCGCAGCGGGTGATGACGAACGCGCACGTGGTGGCGGGCACGGAGACGACCGCGGTGGAGACGTCGGCAGGGCGGCTGCCCGCGCGGGTCGTGTACTTCGACCCCGAGGTGGACGTCGCGGTGCTCGCGGTGCCCCGCCTGGACGCGACGCCGCTGCGCCTGGCGCCGGAGGCGGCGAAGGCGGGCGACAGCGCGATCGTCCTCGGCTACCCGCTGGACGGCCCGTACCGCGCGACGCCGGCCCGCATCCGCAACCAGATCACGTTGCAGGGCCCGGACATCTACGACTCCCGCACCGTGCGCCGCGACGTGTACACCGTGCGGGCGCAGGTGCGCAGCGGCAACTCGGGCGGCCCGCTGGTCGACCCGCAGGGCCAGGTCGTCGGGGTGGTGTTCGGGGCGTCCGTCGAGGACGCCGACACCGGCTTCACGCTGACCGGCAACCAGGTGCGCCCGGTGATCGAGTCCGCGCCGTCGCTGAGCGCCCGGGTCTCCACCGGAGCCTGCGCCGCCTGACCGCCCCGCGAGTTCCACGCTCAGCCGCGCGGGTCCCGGCGTCAGGCCTTCGCCAGGAAGTCCAGCAGCGCCTTGGTGGTCTCGGCGGGTGCCTCCAGCTGCGGGAAGTGACCGATGTCCGGCAGCTCCTCCAGAGCGGAGTGCGGGCCGCGCCACGGGGCGGACGCCCGGGCGGTCTCCGGCAGCACGCACGGGTCCGCGGCACCGTGGATCTGCAGCACCGGCGCCGCCACGCGCGTGCCCACCGCGCTCGCGAACCGGCGTCCTTCGCCGCGGAACTGGGCCCGGAACGCCCACCGGTAGTACTCCAGCGCGCTGTGCGCGACACCAGGGATCCGGACCGCTTCGCGGAACATCGCGGCGCTGGTGTCGAAGTCGCGCGTCGCCGTCCACCGTGGGCCGGACCAGGCGCGCAGCAGGCCCTCCAGGTTCGCGCCGTCGTCCTCGGTGAGCCACCGCTCGGGCGCCATCGGCACCTGGAAGCGGAACAGGTGCGCCAGGGCCCGCGTCTGGTTGGACCCCTTGCGCCGGAACGCGGTACGGCCGATCGCGCTGCGCAGGGCCATCGGGTGCGCGCCGCCGAGCACGGTCACGGAAGCCACGACCCGCGGGTGCAGCGCGGCCGCCGTCCAGGCCAGCAGCCCGCCCCACGCGTGCCCGACCAGGTGCGCCTGCCGTTCGCCGAGCGCGCGGACCAGGCCTGCGACGTCACCGGCGAGCGTCCACGCGTCGTAGCCGCGAGGGGGTTTGTCCGAATCGCCGTAGCCGCGCAGGTCGGCCGCGACCGCGTGGTAACCCGCGTCGGCGAGGGCGGTGAGCTGGTGCCGCCAGGTCCACCAGAACTGCCCGAAGCCGTGCAGGAACAACACCAGCGGCCCGTGCCCGGCCTCGGCGACGTGCAGCCGGATGCCGTTCGCGGACACGTCGCGGTGCGCCCACGGCCCGTCGATCCGGACGATGGACGGGTCGGGCGGCGTCACGGTCGCGCCTGAGCGGTTCAGCTGTGTTCGGGGACGGTGTCCCGGCGCGGCTTGAGGGCCGCGGCCGTGTCCTTGACGCTGGTGATGGTGCGCTCCGGCGCCCGGATCTTCTTGACCTTGCGGTAGCCGAGGAGGCCGAACAGCCCCGCGACCAGCAGCATCAGCAGGAACACGATGCCGAACGCGGCCCACCGCTTGAGCCACTCGGACAGCAGCTCGCCGAGGAAGAAAAAGAAGAAGAACGAGCTGTAGAGCCCGATCACCCCGGCGACGATGAAGAAGACGCTGCCCTTGGCGCCCTTCTTGACCTCGCCCATCACCTCGGACTTCGCCAGCTCGACCTCGGCCCTGACCAGCGTGGACAGGTGCTGGGTGGCCTGGCTGACAAGGCTGCCGATCGACTGGCCGTCGGACGTGGACTCGGCCTCCGGGCTCAGTGGGATGTAGGGCACGGCCCCGTGGGCATCCCGACCGTTGCGTTCGTGCTCCTGGCTGCTCACGGGGGTCATCGTGCCAGAAGACCCAGCACGGGGCGCGGTTAGTCCTCCGCTGCGGCGTGTACCTTGTTGCGCCGCAGCAGCACCGCCGCGCCGGTCAGCGAGCACACGGCGGAGGCCAGCAGCACCGCCGTGCGGGCCAGGTCACTCGTTTCGCCGTCCAGCGCGAGGTCCGCGATCAGCAGCGACACCGTGAACCCGACGCCGCCGAGCAGCGACAACGCCGCGATGTCCCGCCAGCCGACCCCGCGTGGCTTCTCCGCGAGCCGCAGCTTCACCGCCGCGAAGCAGGCGCCGAAGATCCCGACCGCCTTCCCGACCACCAGCCCGAGGAACACCGCGAGCGGCACGGCCTCGGTGAAGACGCGGCCGAGCGAGTCGCCGCTGACCGCGATACCGGCGGCGAACAGAGCGAACACCGGCACGGCGACCGCCGCCGACCACGGCTGCAGCCGGTGTTCCAGCCGGATCGCGGGCGCGTGCTCCTCGTCCGGGTCCGGCCGCACGCGGGTGAGCAGGCCGAGCGCGACGCCGGCGATCGTGGCGTGCACGCCGGCCGAGTGCACCGCGACCCACACGACGACCGCGAGCGGCACGTAGATCCACCACGCCCGCACCCGCTTGTGCTGCAGGAACGCGTACAGCGCGAGCGCGGCGACCGCGACCAGCGCGGCGACCAGGTTGAAGGACGTGGTGAACAACACGGCGATGAGGATGATCGCGCCCAGGTCGTCGACGACCGCCAGCGACAGCAGGAACACGCGCGCGCTGCTCGGCAGGTTCGACGCGGTGAGGGCGAGCACACCCAGCGCGAACGCGATGTCGGTCGCGGTCGGGATCGCCCACGCGCGCTCCATGCCCTCCGCGCCGTCGCCGACGAGCAGGGCGACCACGGCGGGGACGATCATGCCGCCGACGGCGGCGATGATCGGCAGCACGGCCTTCTTGAGCTGCGACAACTCGCCGACGACCAGCTCGCGCTTGAGCTCGAGCCCGGCGACGAAGAAGAACAGCGCGAGCAGGCCGTCCTTGGCCCAGTCGCCGATCGACAGGTTCAGGTGCAGCAGGTGCGGGCCGACGTGGAAGTCGCGCACCACCCGGTAGGACTCGCCGATCGGCGAGTTCGCCCAGATCAGGGCTATGGCGGTGGCGGCGAGCAGGATCATCCCGCCGGTGGTTTCGGTGCGCAGGTAACGCACGAATTCGCTGGCGGGGCGGCGCGGCTGGCCCACTGCAGGCTCCTCCGGGATCGGTCGGACCGAGTCTTGCCGACCAGACTTCCCGGCGCACCGTTAACCATCGTACCTTACGGGCCGGTAACATGATGCCCAACAGGAGTCGTAGCATGTCACTCGCCAACGTTGTCTAGACCTTAAAAGGGCGGGGCAGTGACGACCTCCACCGAGGCGAAGCGCGACACCCGGTTCTTCGGGCACCCGATCGGGCTCGCGAACCTGTTCGGCGTCGAGATGTGGGAACGCTTCTCGTACTACGGGATGCTCGGCATCCTGCCGATCTACCTCTACTACTCGGTCGCCGAGGGCGGCCTCGCGATGCCGGAGGCCACCGCCACCAGCATCGTCGGGGCCTACGGCGGCCTGGTGTACCTGTCCACGATCGTGGGCGCCTGGGTCGCCGACCGCCTGCTGGGGTCCGAGCGCACGCTGTTCTACAGCGCCGTGCTGATCATGATCGGGCACATCAGCCTCGCGTTCCTGCCCGGTTTCCTGGGGATCGGCGTAGGCCTGGTGTGCGTCGCAATCGGCAGCGGCGGGTTGAAGGGCAACGCCACCGCGGTCGTCGGCACGCTCTACGGCGAGAAGGACGAGCGGCGCGACGCCGGCTTCACGATCTTCTACATGGGCGTCAACCTGGGCGGGTTCGTCGGCCCGCTGCTCACCGGGCTGGCGCAGAGCGAGGTCGGCTTCCACCTCGGGTTCGGGCTCGCCGCGATCGGCATGGCGATCGGCCTGACCCAGTACACGGTCTTCCGGCGCAACCTGCCCGACACCGCCCGCGAGGTGCCCAACCCGCTGCCCGCGCAGCGGCGGCCCGCGGTCGGCGGGGTGCTGCTGGTGCTGGTCGCCGTCATCGTGGCGGCCGTGCTGAGCGGGATCGTCACCGCGGCCAACCTGTCCGACGTGGTCGTGTGGATCGTCGGCATCGCGTCGGTCGTCTACTTCGCGGTGATCCTGAGCAGCAGCAAGATCACCGCCATCGAGCGGCGGCGGGTGCTGTCGTTCATCCCGATGTTCATCGCCAGCGCCGCGTTCTTCGCGCTCTACCAGCAGCAGTTCACAGTGGTCGCGGTGTACTCGGACCAGCGGCTGGACCGCGACCTGTTCGGCTGGGAGATGCCGGTGAGCTGGGTGCAGTCGATCAACCCGGTGTTCATCCTGCTGCTCGCGCCCGTGATGGCCGCGATCTGGATCAAGCTGGGCTCGCGTCAGCCGTCGACGCCGATCAAGTTCGCGCTCGGCACGTCCGTGATGGGTGTGGCGTTCCTGCTGTTCCTGTTCTTCGCGGGCGGCGCCGGAAACAGCACGCCGCTGCTCGCGCTGGTCGGGATCCTGCTGGTGTTCACCGTCGCGGAGCTGATGCTGTCGCCGGTCGGCCTGTCCCTGTCGACGAAGCTGGCGCCGGACGCGTTCCGCACGCAGATGGTCGCGTTGAACTTCCTGTCGGTCTCGCTGGGCACCGCGCTGTCCGGCTCGCTGGCCGAGTACTACGGCACCGACCACGAGGCGTCGTACTTCGGCATCGTCGGCGGGGTCGCCGTCGTGATCGGTGTGGTGCTGGCGCTGATCAGCCCGTTCGTGCGGAAACTGATGTCGGGCGTGCGCTAGCCGGTCGAATCCGCCCGGTGTCGTTCGACGTCTAAGGAACGGACGGAACGAGACGACCAGGGAGCTGAGATGGCCACAGCAGTGCTCGACATGTCGATGTCGCTCGACGGCTACGTAGCGGGCCCGAACGACGGACCGGGAAACCCCGGCGGCGACGGCTTCATGCGCCTGCACGAATGGGCGTTCACCCCGGACTTCCAACCGCGCCAATCCGGCCCGAGTGCCGAGCTGATGGACCGGATCGGCGCGGCCGGTGCGGTCGTCAGCGGGCGACGGACCGCGGAGCAGGTCGACCACTGGGGTGGCGACCACGGGGGCATGGGCATCCCGATCTTCGTGCCCAGCCACCGGCCGCCCGGCCCGGACGTGGCCGGTTACCCGCTGGTGACCTACGTGGACGGCATCGTCGAGGCGATGGCACGGGCGAAGGCCGCCGCCGGCGACCGCCGCGTGCACGTCATCGGCGCGTACACCGGGCAGCGGGCGATCGAGGCGGGCGTGCTGGACGAGGTGCAGATCCACCAGATCCCCGTGCTGTTCGGCGGCGGCCGCAGGCTGTTCGACGTACTGCCCGCGCGGGTCGAGCTGGAGATCCTCGAGGTGATCGACACGCCCGAGGCAACCCACATCCGCTACCGCGTACCGCGCTAGCCGGCGGTGATGCCGAACAGCGTGCCGACGTAGTAGGTGACCAGCATGGTCAGCGCGCCGACGCCCACGTTGCGCGCCACCGCCCGGCCCGGCCCGGCGCTGCCGAGCCGGGCACTGGTGTACCCGGTCAGCGCGAGGCCCGCGACGACGGCGATCGCGCACGTCCACACCCGCCACGACGTGGGCGGCAGCGCGATCGCCAGCAGCGGGATGAGCGCGCCGATGGAGAACGACACGAACGACGCCCACGCGGCCTGCCACGGGTTGGTCAGCTCGTCGGGATCGATGCCGAGCTCGGCCTCGGCGTGGGCGGCGAGCGCGTCCTTCCGCGACAGCTCGCGGGCCACCTGCTCGGCGAGCTCCCGGGACAGGCCCTTGTCCTCGTAGATGTCGGCGAGTTCCCGCTCCTCGGCCTCCGGCATCGTCTTCAGTTCTTGTTTCTCCAGCTTGAGCGCGGCCTGTTCGGTGTCCCGCTGGGTGCTCACCGAGACGTATTCCCCGCCCGCCATGGAAAGCGCGCCCGCGACCAGCCCGGCTATTCCGGCCATCAGAATGGCGCCGTGGTCGGTGGTCGCGCCTGCGACGCCGACCACGAGCCCGGCGACCGACACGATCCCGTCGTTGGCGCCGAGAACCCCGGCGCGCAGCCAGTTCAGCCTGCTGCCCAGGCTCTCGCCGTGGGGTTCGTGCGCGTGCGCCTCGGCGGCGTCCTTCGTCTCGGTCACGTGGTCATTGAAGCACCCCGGGGCCGGTTTCCCGTATTAGCTGAGTCTTGCCTAAACCACAGCGGTTCGCCGAAAAAAAAATCGCGCGTCGGTGTCGAGAACCCGTGATCGGCTCCGTCTCCGGTGCGAACGCGGCCAGAATGGGCCGCACTACATCGAGGAGAAGATCATGGCCAAGTACCTGCTGCTCAAGCACTACCGGGGCGCTCCGGTGGCGGTCAACGACGTGCCGATGGATCAGTGGACGCCGGAGGAGGTCACCGCGCACGTGCAGTACATGCGGGATTTCGCGGCCCGGTTGGAGGAGACCGGTGAGTTCGTCGACGGTCAGGCGCTGGCGCCGGAGGGGACGTGGGTGCGCTACGACGGGGAGGGTCGTCCGCCGGTGACCGATGGCCCGTTCCCGGAGACGAAGGATCTGATCGCGGGCTGGATGGTGATTGACGTGGACAGCCACGAGCGTGCGGTCGAGCTGGCCGGGGAACTGTCGGCCGCGCCCGGGGCGGGCGGGAAGCCGATCCACGAATGGCTCGAGCTGCGCCCCTTCCTCACCGAGCCGCCCACCGTCACGGAATGAGCCCCGCGGTGGATGAGGCCCTGCTCCGTGGTCTCACCCCGACTGTGCTCGCGATCCTCGTCCGCCGCGGAGCCGACTTCGCGGCGGCCGAGGACGCGGTGCAGGAGGCGCTGGTCGAGGCGTTGCGGGTGTGGCCTGCCGACCCGCCGCGCGATCCGAAGGGCTGGCTGGTCACCGTCGCCTGGCGGAAGTTCCTCGACGCGACCAGGGCGGACGCGGCCCGGCGCCGTCGTGAGGACCTCGTCGAGGAGGAGCCGGAGCCCGGGCAGGCCGTCGGCGTGGACGACACGCTCCAGCTGTACTTCCTGTGCGCGCACCCGTCGCTGAGCCCGTCGTCCGCGGTCGCGCTCACGTTGCGCGCGGTCGGCGGGCTGACCACCCGGCAGATCGCCGCCGCGTACCTGGTGCCGGAGGCGACGATGGCGCAGCGCATCAGCCGCGCCAAGCGGACGGTCTCCGGGGTGCGGTTCGACCAGCCCGGCGACGTCGCCACCGTGCTGCGCGTGCTCTACCTGGTGTTCAACGAGGGGTACTCCGGTGACGTCGACCTGGCGGCCGAGGCGATCCGGCTGACCCGCCAGCTCGCGGCGGTGATCGACCACCCCGAGGTGGCCGGGCTGCTCGCGCTGATGCTGCTGCACCACGCCCGGCGCGCGAGCCGGACCGCGCCCGACGGCAGCCTGGTGCCGCTCGCCGAGCAGGACCGCGGCCGGTGGGACACCCGCTTGATCGCGGAGGGCGTGGAGATCCTGCAGGCGGCGCTGGCCCGCGACCGGCTCGGCGAGTTCCAGGCCCAGGCCGCGATCGCCGCCCTGCACGCCGACGCGCCCACCGCCGAGGAGACCGACTGGGTGCAGATAGTCGAGTGGTACGACGAGCTGGTGCGCTTGACGGACAGCCCGGTGGTGCGCCTGAACCGGGCGGTGGCGGTCGGCGAGGCGGACGGCCCACGCGCGGGCCTGGCGGAACTCGCGTCGCTGGACGAAGGACTGCCGAGGTACGCCGCGGTATCGGCGTACCTGCACGAACGCGATGGTGACCTGGCGAGCGCCGCCCGGCTGTACGCGGAGGCCGCCGCGAAGGCCACGAACCTCGCCGAGCGCGACCACCTGACCCGCCAAGCCGCACGACTGAACACGAGGCTGCGCGGTTGAGCTGACACCCAATGCCCGGCGCCTCAGTGCCCCAACGCCCGGCGCCCCAACACCAGGCGCCTCAGCGCCCCTCCGCCCAGGCGCCCCGGCGCACCCCTGCCCGCGCCGGGACTTGCCTGCGCTGAGGCCCTGGCTCGGCGACGCTCGCTGGATGTGCCCGCTGCGCGGGGGCGGTAGCCCCTGTCGGGTGGTGGCCGCGGGTAACCCCGCGCCTCTACCCGCCGGCGGGTGGCAGGACTCCGCCCACCCTCCCGGGCATGCCCGCTCCGCGGGCACAGCAGCTGCCGCTAGGCGATGGCCTCCGGTGACCGCCGTGCAGTCACCCGCGCAGGGACCTCCCCACTGCGGTTTTCGGCTGCGAGCCCACGAGGGTCAGCCGATCGCCTCCGGCAGCCGTCGGACGCGGTAGGCCGCCTCGATCGTGTTGCCGGTCGCGGGGTCGCCCAGCTCGACCCGCCATTCGCCGGCGAACTGGTTCACCCCCGGCGCCATCGGGATGGTCCCGGAGATCAGCACGACCCCCGGCTCGTACAGGCCGCGCTCGCGCAGCACGTCGAGCCAGTGCTGCGGCGTCAGCAGCTCGGCAAGCGTGCCGTCCTGGATCAGCTGCCCGTCGGCCCAGCCGCGCAGCGTCAGCGAGTCCAGCCGGTCCGCCACGTCGTCCAGCCGCCACGCCTTGCGCCCCAGCACGTCCGGCGCCGCGTTCTTGCTCCACGCCACGCCGTGCACCTCGAGCTCCCGGTCGGTGTGGTCGCACGCGACGGTGAGCAGCACCCCCTCGGCGGTGATCACCAGCGCCCACTCCGCCTCGCCGGACGTGCGGTCGTGCTGGGCGGGCACCTCGTCGGTCTGGGCGGCCAGGTACGGGGCGACCGGGTACAGCGCCGGCGTGACCTTCGGCGCCGGCACGCCCAGCTCGGCCAGCTCGGCGACGTGCGCGGCGACGTCCGCCTGGTCGCGGCCCGCGTACCCGGCGTTCAGCAGGGTCGTCACCGGAGTGGTCACCGTCGTGCCGTCGGGCAGGTCGAAGCTCAGCGTCGGCATGTCGTCCTCCGTAATTTCGGGTAACCCAGTTCTTACCTGCGAGGGGTTGCGCATGCAGGTTGTATACAACGAGTATTACAGCATCGTGGCACCGAATAGATCAGGATGTGAGCAATGACCTCGGTAACGCCGACCGTGGACAGGGCGTCGCTACGGCGTGCCTTCCTGGCCAGCCTGTCCGGCACGTCGCTGGAGTGGTACGACTTCGCGGCCTACTCGGTGGCCGCGGCCACCGTGTTCGGACACCAGTTCTTCCCGGCAGGCGACCCGCTGGTCAGCACGATGGCCGCGTTCTCCACCTACGCCGTCGGCTACCTCTCCCGTCCGCTCGGCGGGTTCGTCTTCGGCCGTCTCGGCGACGTGCTCGGCCGCAAGCGAGTCCTGGTGATCACGCTGCTGCTCACCGGCATCGCCACCTTCCTCATCGGCGTCCTGCCGACCCACTCCGCGATCGGCGGCACGGCGGCGGTGCTGCTGGTCCTGCTGCGCTTCGCACAGGGCGTCGGCATCGGCGGTGAGTGGGGCGGCGCGGTGCTGCTGTCCAGCGAGTTCGGCGATCCGAAGAAGCGCGGGTTCTGGGCCTCCGCCGCCCAGGTCGGCCCGCCTGCCGGCAACCTGCTCGCCAACGGTGTGCTCGCGCTGCTGGCCCTGCTGTTGACCGAGGAGCAGTTCGACTCGTGGGGCTGGCGCGTGGCGTTCCTGCTGTCCGCCGTGCTCGTCGCCTTCGGCCTGTGGATCCGGCTCAAGCTGGAGGAGACCCCGGTCTTCAAGCGCATCGCGGAGAGCGGTGAGCGACCCAGCGCGCCGATCTCCGAGGTCTTCAAGTACGAGCGCCGGGCCCTGCTGGCCGCGATCTTCGTCCGCGTCTGCCCCGATGTGCTGTACGCGCTGTTCACCGTTTTCGTGCTGACCTACATGACCCAGGAGCTGGGCATGTCCCGCAGCCAGGGCCTCACCGCGGTGATGATCGGGTCGGCCGGCCAGCTCGTCCTGATGCCGGCGTTCGGCGCCCTGTCGGACCGCCTGAACCGCCGCAAGCTCTACCTCTTCGCGACTATCGCCGCGGCGATCTGGCCGTTCGTGTTCTTCCCGCTGGTGTCCGGCCGCTCGTTCGGCCTGCTGCTGGTCGGCATCGTGATCGCGCTCGTCATCCACGCCGCGCTGTACGGGCCGCAGGCCGCGCTGATCACCGAGCAGTTCACCGAGCGCCTGCGCTACACCGGCAGCTCGCTGGCCTACACGCTCGCCGGCGTGATCGGCGGCGCCATCGCGCCGCTGCTGTTCACCTCGCTGCTGGCCGGTTTCGACAGCTGGGTCGCGCTCGCGCTGTACGTCGTGGTGACCGCGGTGGTCAGCATCGTCGGCATCGCGCTCGCGCGGGAGGCCCGCGCCGAGACTCAGGTGGTCGTCAGCTGATGCTTCAACGTCTGGGCGTGGTGGTCGTCGATGGCGGCCAGCGCCGCCTCGACCTCACCGTTGGCCAGTGCGGTCACGATGGCCTGGTGCTCGTGGATGACCTCCGCGTGCCGGGTGCCTGACCGCCGCAGCGCGACGAGCCCGGCACGCACCTGCCGGGCTCGGAGCGCGGTGTAGGTCCGGCTCAGCATCGAGTTGCCCGCGGCCTCGACGAGCAGCGTGTGGAAGTGCGCGTCGAGTTCGATGAACTCCTTGGCCGACGCCGGGTCGTCGCAGCGCTCCTGCTGTTCGAGGACCTTCTGCATGGCCCGCCACGGCACGGTCCCGTCCGCCATGACCCGTTCGGCCGCGAACCGTTCGAGCAGTCCGCGCAGTTCGACGAGGTCCCGCAGGTCGCGCCCGGTCAGCGGCGCGATGTACGCGCCCCGGTTGGGCACGAGCTGCACCAGTTCCTCGGCCGCGAGCTGCAGCAACGCCTCGCGCACGGGGGTGCGGGAGACGCCGACGCGCTCGGCGACCTCCTGTTCGCTGATGAAGCCGCCCTCGGCGTCGGGGTCGGCCAGCACGGTGTTCTTCAGGTAGTCGTAGGCCTTCGCCCGCCCGGACTGGGCGGGCTTGCTCGTCGCCGGCATCCGGGGCTCCCCTCCATACACGTTGTATACAGATGGTACGCGGAAAGTGGCGGGTGGGAAAAGAACGCCGGGGCGGATGCCTGATCGATGGACATCCGCCCCGGCGGGTCTCGGGATCGCGCGAGGGCGATCGGTTCCGGCGGCCGAGGTCAGCCGTCGAGCTCGGCGAGGGCCTGCCTGGCCTGCTCCAGCTCGGCCTCCAGCGCGGCGACCTTGGCCTTCTGCTGCTCGACGGCGGCGTTGATCACCTCGTCGATCGGCGTCGACAGGTCCTCGTGCAGCTCCTTGGCCGCGCGGGACACGGCGGAGGCCGGGATCTTCAGCCCCTGCGCGACCCACTTCGAGCCGTGCTTGAGCTCAGCCTGCCACTCACCGTCGGCGGTGCCGGTGACGGTGAGCGTGAGCTCGACGGTGCGGGTCTTCTTCGCGGCGGAGGCCTTCGGGCGGCCGCGCTTGGGCTTGGCTTCCTCGCTTTCGGCGGAGGGGGCGGCGGGAGCGGGAGCGGCTGCGGAGTCGTCCGTGACCGGCGCCGGCGTGACGGGGGTGTCCTGCTCCTGCGGGGTGGTCGTGGTGTCCAAGCTCATCGGTGCTGCGGTCTCCCTCTCGTGGGGTCCGGCTACGTCGGCCCGAATTCTAGAACAGGCGTTCGATAGCCGCTCGCTGGGGTGGGCTCGGCGATTGTCCCGCGCGACCTACTTCCGCGTACCCCCGGGGCGTCGCGTCCGGAGGGACCGATACGCTGCCGCCATCACCCGCCAGGGTGAGGAAGCGATGTCGCTCGATGGGGGCAAGTCGAAGTGGGCGTTACTTATCTGTACCCGATCGGGTGTATCTCGTTTTTCGTGCGACCTCGGCAAATGCAGCATTTGCCCTGCTCTCCCTAATCGACCCCCGTCACCCGGGAGTTTGATCACCTAGGGGGGTCCTGATAGCAATAAGGCCCAAGGCGCACCTGCGGTGCCGCATGTCTTCGGGGGAGACCGCCTTGGTGAATTCTTGTCCGATGTAGGTCCTCAAGGATTGTGGTAATGCGCATGACGTGCAGCTCGCGCACGCAGACGGGTTCTGCGCGCCGCGGACGGCTCCCGGTCCGGCTCCTCGCCGTGGCCGGAGTCTCGACCCTGGCACTGCTCACCGGGGCGTGCTCCGGTGGCGACGAGGACGGCGTGAAGCCGGCCGCGGTCAGCCAGGAAGACCTGACCCAGCTGCCGGAGGCGACCACGTTCGCCACGGTCGCGAACGCCCCGCTCGACCCGCAGCCCTCCGGTGGCGCGACGGCGGGCCGCGTGATCCACCCCAAGGCCGACATGGTCGTGTACGACTCCGTTGGCGGCAAAGCGATCGCGAAGCTGCCGTCCATCCAAATGGGATCGCCGACGTGGGTGCCGGTGATCGCGGAGCAGGGCGACTGGGTGCACGTCCTGCTGCCGACCCGGCCGAACGCCGCGTCCGGCTGGGTGCACCTGAGCGAGGGCGCCGCCGAATCCGCGCAGAACGACTACGTGGTCAATGTGGACCGTGCCGCGTTCAGCCTGGAGATCCTGGAGAGCGGCAAGTCGATCGGCAAGTGGACGATCGGCACCGGCAAGGCCGAACACCCGACCCCGGCGGGGCGTGCTTACATCATCGCCTCGATCGAGGAAACGAAGAACACCTACAGCCCGATCGTGCTGCCGCTGAGCTACCACTCCGATTCGCTGGAGACCTTCGGCGGCGGTCCGGGCACGGTGGGCTTGCACACCTGGCCCAACAACAGCTTCGTCGGCCAGGCGAACAGCGACGGCTGCATCCGGGTGCCCGCGGAGGCGCTCGACGCGCTGGTCGAACTGCCGCTCGGCACGATCGTGAACATCACGTGACGAACTGAGCTTCTTCCCCGCTTCGCCGGTGGCCGGAATGCGCTACGGGGGGCCGCCGGCTTCATTTCGCATTTCCATTTCACGAAAGGGAATTCCTTGTCCAGAAAGAAGGCTGTGGCCGGCGGCGTCGGCGTGCTCGCGACCGCGCTCGCCACCTCGGTGCTGCTCGCGCCCGCCGCCGGTGCGACCACGACCACCTCGGACGGCGTCAACTCCGCCTACGCGATCGCCGCCAAGGGCCTCCTCGGCATCGACCCCAGCCCGTACGTCACCGACGAGAAGGGCTTCGAGCAGAAGTCGCTGGCCTCGCTGAACGTGCCGGGCCTGGCGCAGGTCAACCTGCTCAACGCCTCGGCGGGCGCCGGCCAGGCGCGCGCCAGCGTCGCCGACGTCAACGTCGGGCTCGGCGTGGGCAAGCCGCTGCTGACCGCGACCGCCATCGAGGCGGAGTGCGAGGGCGGCAAGGGCACCTCTTCGCTGGCCAAGGCGAAGCTCGGTGACATCACCCTCGACGTGACCGCGCCGACCAACACCACGGTCGCCGTGCCGGGCCTGCTCTCGGTCGTGCTGAACAAGCAGACCAAGAAGGACGACGGCTCCATCACCGTCACCGCGATCTCCATCAAGATCGACAACCTGCAGACGCTGGACATCGCGTCGGTCACCTGCGCGCCGGGCGACGACGACAACGGCGGCGGCGAGACCCCGACCACCAAGCCGACCGGCACCAGCACGTCGAAGCCGAGCACGCCGACCTCGACGAAGACCAGCTCCGGTGGCGGCGCCGGCTCGGGTGCGGGCGACAAGCCCGACGCCAACGGCAAGGCCCCGAAGCCGACCCCGGTGAAGGCCCACCTGGACGTCACCGGCTGATCCGCTTCTTCCTCGGGTTCCCATGACAAGGGCCCTGCACCGCGAGGTGCAGGGCCCTTGTTCGTGCGTCAGTCCTCCTTGCCGGACTTCAGGCCGCTGGAGATCAGCTCCATGACGCTGGAGTCGGCCAGCGTGGTGACGTCGCCGATCTGGCGGTTCTCGGCCACGTCGCGCAGCAGGCGGCGCATGATCTTGCCGGAACGGGTCTTCGGCAGCTCGGGCACGACCATGATCTGCCGCGGCTTGGCGATCGGGCCGATCTCCTTGGCCACGTGGTTGCGCAGCTCCTGCACCGCCTCTTCCCCGCCCTCGGCCGCGGAGCCGCGCAGGATCACGAACGCGACGATGCCCTGCCCGGTGGTCGGGTCGGAGGCGCCGACCACCGCCGCCTCGGCCACCGTCGGGTGCGAGACCAGCGCGGACTCGACCTCCGTGGTGGAGATGCGGTGGCCGGACACGTTCATGACGTCGTCGACCCGGCCGAGCAGCCAGATGTCGCCGTCGTTGTCGTACTTCGCGCCGTCACCGGCGAAGTAGAAGCCCTGGTCGGCGAACCGCGACCAGTAGGTGTCGCGGAAGCGCTCGTCGTCGCCCCAGATGCCGCGCAGCATCGACGGCCACGGCTTGTCCAGCACCAGGTAACCGCCGCCGCCCTTGCCGACCTCGGTCGCGGTGTCGTCGACGACCTTCGCCGAGATGCCGGGCAGCGGGCGCTGCGCCGAACCGGGCTTGGTCGAGGTGACACCGGGCAGCGGCGAGATCATGATGGCGCCGGTCTCGGTCTGCCACCAGGTGTCCACGACCGGCGCCTTGCCCGCACCGATGTGCTCGCGGTACCACATCCACGCCTCGGGGTTGATCGGCTCGCCGACGCTGCCCAGCACGCGCAGGCTGGAGAGGTCGTACTTCGCCGGGATGTCCTCGCCCCACTTCATGAAGGTGCGGATCAGCGTCGGCGCGGTGTAGTAGATGGAGACCTTGTGGTTCTGGATGATCTCCCAGTGCCTGCCCTCGTGCGGCGTGTTGGGGGTGCCCTCGTAGACCACCTGGGTCGCGCGGTTCGCCAGCGGGCCGTAGACGATGTAGGAGTGGCCGGTCACCCAGCCGATGTCGGCCGTGCACCAGTAGACGTCCTCGCCCGGCTTGTGGTCGAAGACGACGTGGTGGGTGTAGGCGACCTGGGTCAGGTAGCCGCCGGAGGTGTGCAGGATGCCCTTCGGCTTCCCGGTGGTGCCGCTGGTGTAGAGGATGAACAGCGGGTGCTCGGAGTCGAACGCCTCCGGCGTGTGCTCGGTGGACTGGCCGTCGACGAGCTCGTGCCACCACACGTCCCGCTCGCCCATCGGGACCTCTTCGCCGGTGCGGCGCACGACGATGACCTTCTCGACGCTCGCGGCGCCCTCGAGGGCCTCGTCGACGTTGGTCTTCATCGGGGCGGCCTTGCCGCGGCGGTACTGGCCGTCGGAGGTGATCACGACCTTGGCCTCGGCGTCGTCGACGCGGGAGCGCAGCGCCGCCGGCGAAAACCCGCCGAACACGACGCTGTGCGGCGCTCCCAGCCGCGCGCAGGCCAGCATCGCCACGATCGCCTCGGGGATCATCGGCAGCTGGATCGCGACCCGGTCACCGGAGGTGACGCCGAGGGAGACCAGCGCGTTCGCGGCCTTGGACACCTCGTCCTTGAGCTGGGCGTAGGTGATGTCGCGGGTGTCGCCCGGCTCGCCGACCCAGTGGATGGCGACCTGCTCACCGTGCCCGGACTCGACGTGCCGGTCGACGCAGTTGTACGCGACGTTCAGCTTGCCGCCGACGAACCACTTCGCGAAGGGCGCGCCCGACCAGTCGAGGACCTGGGACCACTTGGTGTCCCAGTGCAGCCGCTCCGCCTGCTCGGCCCAGAACGCTTCGCGGTCGGCGTCGGCCTTGTCGTACCAATCGGCCTTCGCGTTGGCCTGCGCCGCGAACTCGTCGGTCGGCGGGAACGTCCGGTTCTCGGTGAGCAGGTTGTCCAGCGCGGGGGACTGCTCTGTCATGGTGCACGGCCTCCTGAAGTCACTCATCACTGGCTGACGCCGGATGCACGGTAGCGACGTTAGCCCCCACGACGAAAGAGCGCAGCACCTCACGGCACGTCCAGCGTCGATCACCGCACGCGAGGGATGTGGCGTCGGCCACTCGGCCTGGGTTCGGGGCCCCGGATCGCCCCCTCATATGCTCGCGGGGACGCGTCGAAGGAGGTCCGAGTGGCTGAGCGGGAAGAGCTCACCTGGGAGTTGTTCGGTTCGGCCGGCCGGGAGCTCGCCCAGCAGGTAGCGGACAGCGGTTACGAGCCGGACGTGATCCTGTCCATCGCCCGCGGCGGGTTGTTCGTCGCCGGCGCGCTCGGCTACGCGCTCGACGTGAAGAACCTGCACGTCATGAACGTCGAGTTCTACACCGGCGTCGGCGAGCGCCTCGAACTGCCGGTGATGCTGCCGCCGGTGCCGAACGCCGTCGATCTGACCGGCGCGAAGGTCCTGGTGGCCGACGACGTCGCCGACACCGGCGCGACGCTCAAGCTGGTGCGTGACTTCTGCGCGGACCACGTGGCGGACGTGCGCTGCGCGGTCGTGTACGAAAAGCCCTGGTCAGAGGTGAAGTGCGAGTACTTCTGGCGGCGCACGGACCGGTGGATCAACTTCGCCTGGTCGAAGCAGCCGCCGGTGATCCGGCGCGAGGGGCAGGTGCTGGACGCATGAGCGACCCACTGGCGCCACTGCTCGAACTGGAGGGCGTGGCCGAAGCGGCGAAGAAGGCGCAGGACGCGGTCTTCGCCGTGCACCGGCTTCCGGTGAACCTGCGCGGCGGCTCGGCCACCGCCGCCGAGGCGTCCGTCCGGGGCGCCCGGGCGTCGGCCGCGCTCGACGGCGCGGACCCGGAAATCCCGGCCGACGCCGAGGTGAAGGACCCGATCCTGGCCGGCGCGCTGCGGGTCGCCGAGGCGAGCGAGTCGCTGCTGCCCACGTGGCGCCGCGCCCCGCGGCAGGCGCTGGCCCGGATGCACGTCCTGGCCGCGGCCGATCTCGTCGACGACCAGGACGCGCTGGGCCGCCCCACCCCGGCCGCCGGTGCCCGCCTGGACCTGCTGACGCAGCTGGTCACGGGCGCGACGTCGGTGCCCGGCCCCGTGCTGACCGCCGTCGTGCACGGCGAACTGCTCAGCCTGCGGCCCTTCGGCACGGCGGACGGTGTGCTTGCCCGCGCCGCGGCTCGCCTGACCATGACGGCGACCGGGGTCGACCCGAAGGGTCTGAGCGTTCCCGAGGTCGCCTTCTTCCGCCGGGCCGCCCGGTACCAGGAGGCGGCGGCGGCCTTCGCGACCGGGAGCCCCGACGGCGTGCGCTCGTGGCTCCTCTTCGTGTGTGAAGCGCTGGAAGCGGGTGCCCGGGAGGCCAAGAGCATCGCCGACGCGGCCGGCTGAGCTGCTCCGGCGGTCGCGTCAAGGGGTGCCGCGTGGTGCGCAGTCGCCCACACCCGCGGTCGCCCGGTCAGGATTTCTCGCGCTCGTAGTCGCGCAATTCCGGGGAAGTGCGACGCTCCCTGCGCACCTCCCCGGGACTGCGCGACCTCACCTCGTCGCGCAGGCGAGCAGCGCCTCCCGCACGTGCCCGCCGTTCGCGGCCAGCATGTCGGCCGCCGTCGCCGCGTCCACCCCGCACAGCAGATGCACCAGCGCGACCTTCAGGTCACCGTTCGCCTCCGCGAGGGCTTCGGCGGCCTCCCGCTCGTTCGCCCCCGTCGCCTCGCTGAGGATCCGCAGCGTGCGGCCGCGCAGCTTCGCGTTGGTCGCGCGCAGGCTGACCATCAGGTTCGAATACGTCCGGCCGAGCTTGATCATCGTGGCCGTGGAGAACGCGGTCAGCAGGATCTTCTGCGCCGACCCCGCCTTCATCCGCGTCGACCCCGCGATCACCTCCGGGCCGGTGTCCACCGAGATGAACACGTCGACCCCGGCCGGCCTGCCCGCACGCGCGTTGCCAGAAACCAGACCGGTCGCCGCGCCGAGCCGCGCGGCCGCCTGCAGCGCGCCGATCACGAACGGGGTGCGGCCGGACGCGGTCAGGCCCAGCACGAAGTCGCCGGCCCGCACCGAAGCCGAGATCTCCGCCGCGCCCGCCGCGGCGTCGTCTTCGGCGTTCTCGACCGCTTCGCGCAGCGCCCGATCGCCGCCCGCGTGGTGCGCGACGAACCAGTCGGACGGCACGTTGAACGTCGGCACGAGCTCGGCCGCGTCCAGCGTCGCCAGCCGGCCGGAAGTGCCGGCGCCGACGTAGTGCACACGATGGCCGGTGCGCAGCGCCTCCACCGCATGATCGACCGCGTCCGCCAGCTCGGGCAGGACCTTGGCGACCGCATCGGGGACCAGGCGATCCTCGTCGTTGATCATGGTCAGGATGCCGAGGGTCGACATCCGGTCGATCTCGGTGGTGCGGGGGTTGCGCTGCTCGGTCGGGGAATCGACGTGGACCACCTGACTCGGCACCGTCATCATGCGTCTCACCGTTTCCTTCGTGCTCACTTTCCGGTTTCCCGCGGACGCCTCCGGCCGTCCGGTCGCACGCCGAGGCGGTGACCGCCGACGGCGTCGCGAGTGGCTTCCAGCGCGGCGGACGCGGTCTCCATGTGGCGCTGCGCGACCCCGATGAACAGGCAGTCGATGACCGTGAGCTGGGCGATCCGGCTCGCGGTCGCGCCCGAGCGGAACGTCGTCTCGCGGGCGGCCGTGGTCAGGACGTAGTCGGCGACCTCGGTGATCGGCGAGCGCGGGAAATTGGTCAGCGCCACGGTGGTCGCCCCGTGCTCGCGGGCCACCCGCAGCGCCTCCACGGTGTCGGTGGTCGCGCCGGTGTGGGAGACGCCGATCGCGACGTCGCCTGCGCCCAGCACGGCGGCCGAGGTCAGCATGATGTGCGTGTCCGACCAGGCGAAACACACGCGACCGATGCGGTGCAGCTTCTGCTGCAGGTCGGCGGCGACGAACGCGCTCGCGCCCACGCCGTAGACGTCGGTGCGCCCGGCGTTGGCGAGCAGTTCGATCACGCGCTGCAGGGTCGCGATGTCGAGCTGGTCGGCGGTCTCCTCGACGGCGCGCGCGTCGGCGAAGCTGACCTTGCCGACCACGGCGGCCAGGTCGTCGTCCACGGCGATCTCGCCGCCAAGGTTCCGTGCCGACCGCGCTTCCGAACGGGCGGTGTCGGCGGCCAGCGCGATCCGCAGCTGCGGGTACCCGCCGACCCCAACGGCCTTGCAGAACCGGGTCACCGTGGTCTCGCTGGTGTTGGCCGCGAGAGCCACCTCGGTGATCGACCGGCGCGCTACTGCGGACGGGTCATCGAGGACGACTTTGGCTACGCGCTGTTCCGCCCTGGCCAGACCGGGCAGCAGCGACCGAATCCGGACCAGGGGACTGGTTTCGGACTCGCGCACGACCGAACCGATCTCGTTCGGTGCCTGTCCCGTCACGGAATCGGTATCCGTTTCCGTGGGAAACTTACTAACCGTAGGCATTTGAGACAAGGTTACCCACATCCTTAGGGATGATCGCAACTCGCCCGCCCCTGCACGGCCGAGCTGCGGTGACTCAGTTGCCCGGAAAGTCGCCAACTACGTCGTGGTTGTTAACGTCATCAAGTTAACGACTTGGCAACTTCCTATGGTTCCCGAAACAGCCGACGATCGTCGGTGGCTCCCGCTCGCGTCTCAGTGATAGGGACTTCCCCGCCACGATGGTATGACGCGACTCTGCGCACTTTAAGTACGAATGGAGCAGCCGTTCGGTAGCTGTCCGTGACGGACGCGAGTGTCCGAAATTCGTTGGCGCTGGTTGGTGGCACACCACCCGGATGCACGGTGAGTGTTCGCTCGCCGAAAGATCACCTGTCCGGCCGCGGGTAATTGTGCCTACAGCCGGTCCCGGTTCACTGCGCTCCGGCCAGCGAGCTCGCCCATTTCTCGCGGGCCGGGTTGATCGAACCCCAGTCGCGGGTCGGGTGCACGCGGTTGGTCAGCAGGATGGCGAAGGACCGGGACACCGGATCGACGACCAGCGACGTGCCGGTGAAGCCGGTGTGCCCCGCGGTGGTGGGCGCGGACAGCGCTCCCATGTAGAACTGCTGGTCCAGCTCGAACCCGAGGCCGTGCGCGTGACCGGGGAACGCCTGGTTGTAGTCGGTCAGCATGTCCCGGACGGTCTCCGGACGCAGGATGCGCGCGTCCCGGTAGGCGCCGCCGTTGAGGATCGTCTGCGCGAGCACCGCCAGGTCGGGCGCCGTGGAGAAGATCCCGGCGTGACCGGACACCCCGCCCAGCGCCCACGCGTTCTCGTCGTGGACCTGGCCGCGCACCATGCCGCGCGCCGGATCGGCCTGGAACTCGGTGGCCGCGATCCGGCCGAGCTTCTCCGCGGGCGGGTTGAACGCCGTGTCGGTCATCCCGAGCGGCTGGGTGATCCGCTCCCGCACGACGACGTCGAGCGGTTGCCCGGCGATCCGCTCGACGAGGAAGCCGAGGGTCATCAGGTTGATGTCCGAGTAGAGGTAGGTCGTGCCCGGCTCGTTCACCAGTGGACTGTCGAGCACCGCCTTCCGCCGGGACGGGATGTCCGGGTAGCCCTCCCACAGGGAGGGGCGCGGGTCGGCGGCCAGGCCCGAGGTGTGGGTGAGCAGCTGCCGTACGGTGACCGCCTGCTTCCCGTTCGCCGCGAACTCGGGCAGGTACTCGGCGACCGGCCGGTCCAGGGCGACCTTGCCGTCGTCGACGAGCTGCATCACCGCGAGGGACGTGAACACCTTGGTGATCGAGGCCAGGTCGAAGATCGTGTCGGCACGCACCGGCACCTGCTGGTCCGGCGGCAGCTCGGCGCCCGCGGCGTCGGCGTACCGGAGCGCCCCGCCGGTCGCGGTCTCCTCGACGATCACCCCGTCGTGCGCGAGGATCCCGGCCGCGCCGGAGAAGTGCGGGTGCCCGGAGGCCGGGTCCGGTTTGGCCCAGTCGGCCAGGAACTGCTCGGCGGCCAGCAGCGGCGCCGGATCGAGCCCCACCTCGCTGGGCGCACCCGGGCGCAGCACCGTGTCGGCCGGTGCGAACTCGTAGTGCGGACGGTCGATCCGCCCGGTGTGGGCCTGTTCGGTGATGGTGGTACTCGCTCCGGGGACGGTGAGGGCGGAAACGGTCAGCGCCGCCGCGACCAGTAGTTTGCCCGTTCGCACGCCGGCCTCACCAGTAGAGCAGGTGCGGCCGCCTGCGGGCGGTGAACTCGTCGAGCTCCGCCTGCCAGGACCCGACGATCTCGTCCACCCCCGCCCCGCGGTCGACCATCGTGCGCAACCGGTCCGAGCCGGTGAGCTTGTCGATGCCGTTGTCCGCGCGCCAGCCGAAGAGGTCCGGGTGCAGCTTCTTGGCCGTGACGAGCATGGCCACCGCCGTGCGGATGGCGTCGAACGAGGCCGGGTCGGTGACCGTGAGCTGCACCCCGCCGCAGGTCTGGTTGACGAACTTGCCGAACGTGGGCACGAAGTAGGTCTCCCGGAACCGCACGCCCGCGAGCCCCAGCGCGGTCAGCTCGTCCCGCCACCGCCAGTCGATGCCGGGCGCGCCGATGATCTCGAAGGGCCGCGTCGTGCCGCGTCCCTCGGAGAACACGGTGCCCTCGAACATCCCCGTGCCGGGGTAGACCAGCGCGGTGTCCGCCGTCGGCATGTTCGGGCTCGGTGGCGTCCAGGTCAGCCCGGTGCCCGCGAAGAACGTGTCCCTGCGCCACCCCTCGGTCTGCACCACCTGCAGATCCGCCAGCCGCACCCCCTCGGCAGGCAGCAGCTCCGCGGCGAAGTACTTCGCCAGCTCGCCGACGGTCATGCCGTGCTGCTGCACGATCGGCTTGAGCCCGACGCCGGAGGCGAACTCCGGGCGCAGCATCGGGCCGAAGGCCTTGCCGCCGATCGGGTTGGGCCGGTCCAGGACGACGAAGGCCGCGCCGGTAGGGCCGGCCGCGACCATCGCGGTGTACATCGACCAGATGTAGGTGTAGAAGCGGGCGCCGACATCGGCGATGTCGAACACCACCGTGTCCACGCCGGCCTTGGTGAACATCCCGGCCAGTTTCGCGGCGTCCGCGCCGTACGCGTCGTACACCGCGACGCCGGTGCGCGGGTCCGTGTAGTCGCCCTCCGAACCACCGGCCTGCGCGCTGCCCCGGAAACCGTGCTCCGGCCCGAAGGCGGCGACCGGCCGGACGCCGGCGGCGATCATCGAGTCGACGATGTGGTCGCCGTTCTCCAGCACGCCCGTCGGGTTCGACAGCACGCCTAATTTGCGGCCGGCGAGCGAGCGCCAGCCCTGCCGGGCGAGGATGTCGGCTCCGGTGACGACCGGCCCCCGCGACGCGGCCGGTAACACGCGTGCCGGTTCGGCCAGAGCGGAGCCGCCGGTCAGAAGGGGTGTCGCGAGGGCGCCGGTGACCAGGAACCCGCGCCGGTTGAAGCTCACCATGTCAGTCCTGTGCCGAAGGGATACCGGATCTGCCCGGCGTCGTCGCCTGCCGGGATGTCGACGGGCAGCTTGCCCTGCGGCGCAATCTCGCCCGTCAGCACCTTGGCCAGCGAAGCCATCGTCACATCCCGCCAGTCGTACGTCGCCACCCAGGTCGGTACGTCGGCGTAGCCCGGGTCGTACGGTTCCTGGACGCTCACTGCGACGACCGGTTTCCCGGTCGCGAGCAGTTCACGCACAAGATCACCCTGGGCGGTGTCGCTGCGCAGCCCGTTGGTCAGCACGACGACCGTGTCCGCTTCGCCGGCGGCCGCCACCGCTTCGGCGATCTTCGCGGCGGTCGGCTTGGCGCCGGTCGAGACGGCCGTGCCGCCGAGCCGCTCGGCCAGCGCCCGGACCGGCTCCGCCGGGTAGCCGGGGTAGTTCGGGTTGTTCCAGCCGGTCACCACGACCTTGCCCGGGGCGCGGCGGGGCAGCAGGCCGGCGTCGTTGCGGAGCACGGTGGTGGTGCGGTCGGTGATGGCCTGGATCTTGTCCCGGTTGGCCGCACTGCCGACGACCTGCTTCACCGCCCTCGGGTTGACCAGTGGGCTCGCCACGATGCCGCGCTTGTCCTTGAGCTTCAGGATCCGCAGGACGCTCTGGTCGATCCGCTCCTCGGTCAGCCTGCCGCTCTTGACCGCGTCCAGCACGCTGTTGATCGCGAGCCCCAGGTCCGGCGGCATCAGCATCTGGTCGACCCCGGCCTCCAGCGCCAGCACCGGGATCTCCGCGTCGGTGTGCAGCTCGCGCACGCCGGCCATCTGCAGCGAGTCGGTCGCGACCACCCCGTCGTAGCGCAGTTCGTCCCGGAGGATCCCGGTCATGATCGGCTTCGACAGCGTCGCGGGCTCACCCGAGGGGTCGAGGCTGGGCACGGTGATGTGCGCGGACATGATCACGTCGGCGCCCGCGTCGATCGCCGCCCGGAACGGCGGCAGGTCGATCTGCCGCCACTGTTCCTCCGTGTGGTTGATGACCGGCAACCCGGTGTGGCTGTCGGTGGCGGCGTCCCCGTGGCCGGGGAAGTGCTTGGCCGCCGCGGAAACCGTCTCCGTCGCCGGCCCCGAGTTCTGGTAGCCGTCGACCTCGGCCGCGACGAGCTCACTGGCCAGCGCCGGATCGGCGGAGAAGGACCGGGAGCCGATGACCGGGTTGAGCGGGTTGGAGTTGACGTCCGCGTCGGGGGCGAAGTCCTGGTTGATGCCCATCGCCCGCAGCTCGTGACCGTTCACGGTGGCCAGCGTCCGCGCGTCCGCGGCGCTGCGGCCCGCCCCGACGGCCATGCTGGACGGGAACTCCGTGGCCGGGGCCGCGATGCGCGTGACCCGGCCGCCCTCCTGGTCGATCGAAACGATCAGCGGCACCTTTGCGCCCGACGCCAGCGCGGCCTGCTGCAGCCCGTTCGAGAAGCGCGCGACCTGCGCCGGGTCGTCCACGTTGTCGGTGCCGGGGTTGTTGAAGTAGATGACGCCGCCCGGGTGGTAGCGCTGGACGACCTCCGCGGCCGTGTCCACGCCGTACTTCTTCCGGTTGCCCTCGTCGGCCTGGCCGGCGGACTTGCCCCAGACGTCGGCGACGAAGAGCTGGCCGACCTTCTCCTCGAGCGACATCCGCCGCAGCGTCTGCTCGGCCCAGCCGTCCTGGCGTCCCGGTGCGGCGGAGGACGCGCCGACCGCGCTCACGCCGAGAACCCCCACGACGATCGCGGCAAGCACATGACTCCTCCGGCGCATCGCGAACCTCCCCTGTGGTGATCGCCGACGGACGAGCCGGCATTGGGGGAAGCTACTCAGTCGCTCCGGACGAGGTCAACGACCGCCTTACTTTCGGAGGAGTCCGAAAGTGTCTTTCAGGTTCTGTCACTCTCGCGGGCTAATCCGTTGGACATAAAAATGCGCGGGCGCCGCCGACGATGTGCCGGCGGCGCCCGCCCGCGCGGACTGCTCAGGTGACCAAGCTGCAACTCGTGTCGTACCTACGGGGACTCGGCGTCCGGCGTCCCGGTACGCAGTCCCTCGACGACAAGCCTCCCGCGGCGCGCTGCGCGTGGGTGCCTGGAGTCCGCGCACGGAGGTTGTCGGGGAGGAACGAGGCTCATCTTCGTCTCGTCCTGGGCCGAACAACGTCCGCACTTCACTTTGTACCCAGTGACCGCCGTCACTTCAAGGGGTCGGACGGGTGCACCGGTACAGACGCTCGATCCGGTGAGGTGGGCACCCTCAGCGACTAGACTTCTACGTTCCCCCACGGCGTTTGCGCGTCAGCCCGTACCAGGTCACGCCCGCCGCGGCGACCGCGCCGAGACCGAGTCCGACCGCCAGCGTCGCCGTCGACGGCGCCGGGAACCGGCTCCGCAACGAGACCGGTTTGGTGAACTCCAGCACCGGCCAGCCGCGGTCGAGCGCGGTCCGGCGAAGCAGGCGATCGGGGTTCACGGCGTGCGGCTTCCCGACCGTCTCCAGCAGCGGGACGTCGGTGCTGGAATCGGAATAGGCGTAACACTCGGCCAGGTCGTAACCGTTCTCCGCGGCCAATTGTTTCGCCGCAACCGCTTTTTGTTCGCCGTAGCAGTAGAAAGCGATTTCCCCCGAATAGCGACCGTCCACGACGGCCATTCTCGTCGCGACGCTGCCCGTCGCGCCGAGCATCGCCGCGATCGGCGTCACGACCTCGTCGCCCGCCGCCGACAGCACGATCACGTCGTGGCCCTCCGCCTGGTGCCACGCGATCAGCTCGGCGGCCTCGGAGTAGACGAGCGGGTCGACGATGTCGTGCAGCGTCTCGTTGACGATCGCCCGCACCTGTGCGACGTCCCAGCCCGCGCACAACGCCGAGATCTCGGCGCGCATCCGCTCGGTCCGGTCGGCGTCCGCGCCGGACAGGGAGAAGACGAACTGCGCGTACGCGCTCTTCAGTGCCGCCCGCTTGCTGATCAGCCCCTCGCGCAGCAGCGGCTTGCTGAAGGCCAGTGCGCTGGAGGAGGCGATGATCGTCTTGTCCAGGTCGAAGAAGGCCGCGACACCGGTTCCGGTCGCGGCGCGCCGGTCGCCCGGCGGCGAGCTGGGAGGTTCTGCCACGGCTTCAGGATAGAAGTAGATCGTTCGCGGGGCGGTGAGGTGACCACGAACGGTGTCGCCCGGTCGGAAATTCGTTGCCCACGGTGGAAATCGATTGCCGGTGCCGTTACCGAATTGTGGGTGTCGCGGGCGGCGTTGCGGGCCGGTCGGCGGAGTTACAGTGGACCGCATCCGGTGTTCCCACCGGCGGTTCAGTCCAACCCCCCGGGGCTGAGCCCTCGGCGACCCCCGCCCCTCCCCCCTGGCGGGGGTCGCCCCTTTTCTCCGCGCGCGGGCGCGGATCTTGCCACAGCGCACCGACGATCCCGCTCTGCCGAGCCGCCTCGGTCGCGAGTTGTCCACAGGACCCCAGTTGTCCACAGCTCCCGCCGGAGCTCCTTGTCGCGGCACGGCGCGAGCACGACGGTGGAGTCAGGTCAAACACCGATCACCACTGGGGGCCGTCATGGAACACGCTCGTCCGCTCGTCATCGCCCACGACGAGGTCATGCTCGACGAAATCCTGCGCGTCGCCGCGGCCGTGGGCTGCGAAACGGAGCGCGCGCCCGATCTGCTCGCCGCCCGGCCGCGGTGGCCGGACGCGCCGCTGGTGCTGGTCGACGAGCAGGTGGTCGACGGCGAGGTGGAGCTGCCGCGTCGGCCCGGCATCCTGCTGATCACCAAGGGCGCGCCGGATTCCCGGACATGGCGACGGGCTTTCCGCGCCGGTGTCGAAGCTGTCGTGTCGTTGCCGGAGGACGAATCGGCGCTGGCGTCGGCGCTGGCCGACGTCGTGGACGGGCCGGGGTTGCCGGGCGGGCGGATCATCGGCGTGCTGGGCGGCCGCGGTGGAGCCGGGGCGTCCGTCCTGGCGGCGGCCACCGCGCTGGTCGCGTGCCGCACCGACCCCGGCGGGCTGCTGGTGGACTGCGATCCGTTGTCCGGTGGGATCGACGCGCTGCTGGGAGCCGAGAACACGGAGGGGCTCCGCTGGCCCGAGCTGCGGCCAGGAGCCGGCCGGTTGTCGATGCCCGCGCTGCTCGAATCGCTGCCCGAGTTCCGGTACCGCGGCCTGCGGCTGCCGTTCCTGTCCTGCCACCGCAATGGCGACGGGCCGACCGGGCAGGGCGTGGCGGCGGTGGTCGAGGCCGGTCGCCGGGCGGGCCGGACGGTGGTGTGCGATCTGCCGCGTCACCTCGACGGTCCTGGCCTCGCGGTGATCGCGCGTGCCGACCTCGTGATCGTGGTGATCCCGGCCGAGATGCGCGCCTGCCTGGCCGCCCGCCGGGTGGTCAAGCAGCTGGGTGACCCGGCCGGCCGGGTCCGGCTCGTCGTCCGCGGGCCCGCGCCGGGTGACCTGGAGCCGAGCGTCGCGGCCGGCGCGATCGGGCTGCCGCTGCTGACGTCGATGGCCGTCGAACGCCAGCTGGACCGGGAGATCGAGCGCGGCAACTTCCTCCCGCGGCCGCGCGGCGCGCTGATGGAGACCGCGCGCCTGATCGTGGAGCAGTCGCAGTCGAAGCAGGTGCTGGCGGCATGAACTCCGAACTGGTCGAGCGGGTCCGCCTCCGGCTGGCGGGCGCTGGCGCCGGGACGGACCCGGCGACGGTGGCGGACGCGGTGCGTGCCGAAGCCGGACGTCCGGTCGGGCACACGGAGGCGCTCGACGCCCTGCGGCTCATCCGGCAGGAGCTGGCCGGTGCCGGTCCGCTGGAACCGTTGCTCGCCCTGCCCGGCGTCACCGACGTGCTGGTCACGGGTCCGGACGACGTGTGGGTCGACGGGGCCGGCGGGTTGCGCCGCGCCGATGCCCACTTCGAGGGCGAGGAGGGAGTGCGCCGTCTCGCCCAGCGGCTCGCGCTCGCCGCCGGACGGCGGCTCGACGACGCCCAGCCCTACGTCGATGGCTGGCTGCCCGGGCTCGGGCCGCACGGCCGCGTCCGGTTGCACGCAGTGCTGCCACCGATCGCCGCCGACGGAACCTGCATCTCGTTGCGGATCCTCCGTCCCGCCGTGCACGACCTCGCCGCGTTGCGTGAGCTGGGCACCTTCGGGGCCGAAGGCGCGGAGCTGGTGGAGTCGGTGGTCGCCGCCCGGCTGGCCTTCCTCGTCACCGGTGGCACCGGCGCGGGCAAGAGCACCCTGCTCGCCGCGATGCTCGGGGCGGTGTCCCCGGCTGAGCGGATCGTCTGTGTCGAGGACGCCGCCGAACTCCAGCCCGCGCACCCGCAGTTCGTGCGGTTGACCGCCCGGCCGCCCAACGTCGAGGGCGCGGGGGAGGTCGGCCTGCGGGACCTGGTGCGCCAGGCGCTGCGGATGCGACCCGACCGGCTCGTGGTCGGCGAAGTGCGCGGCCAGGAGGTGTGCGAGCTGCTCAACGCGTTGAACACCGGTCACGACGGGAGCGCGGGAACGTTGCACGCGAACTCGACGGCGGAGGTGCCGGCCCGGCTGGAAGCGCTTGCCGCGCTGGGCGGTCTGTCCCGCGCGGCCTTGCACAGCCAGCTCGCGGCCGCGGTGCAGGTCGTCCTCCACATGCGCCGGTCGTCGTCGGGGCAGCGGGAACTGGCGGAGGTCGGCGTGCTGAGCCGGAGCGACAACGGGGACGTCCGGGTGCTTCCGGTGTGGCAGGACGGGGGGTGGACGAAGCGGCGGGTCTTGTTCTCCGCGTTGCTGCCCCGGGGAGGCGATCCGTGCTGACCCACTCGCTGGCCTGCGCGGCCGCGGCCGCCTTGTGCTGGCCGCCGGTGCGTGGCTCGGCGGCTCGGCTGGGCGCGCTCGCGCCGTCTCCGGCACGCCGCGGATTGCCGAAGCCGCGAAAGGCGGTCGCGCTCGGGCTGGTTCCGTTGCTGTTCGTTGTGCCACCGATGGTGTGGGCGGCAGGCGCGTTGCTCGGCTTGGCCGGCTGGCGCCAGTGGCACACGCGTCGCCGATCGAAGTCCGGGCTCGCGATGCGCCGGGCGATGGCCGAGGCGCTGCACGCGATGGTGGTGGACCTCCGGGCCGGCGCGACGCCCGCGCTGGCCGCCGAGTCCGCCGCGGCCGACGCTCCTCGCCCGGTCGCCGAGATCCTCGACGCGGTGGCCGGCGCCGCCCGCCTTGGCGGGAACCTCGCCGAAACACTGGCGACGGTCACCACGGCCGAACCACTGTCCGCGGCGCGGAGACGTCTGGTGCGAGCGTGGTCGCTCAGCCAACGGCACGGCCTCCCACTGGCCGACCTGCTCGACGCGGTTCGCCAGGACATCACCGCCGAGCTGCGGTTCACCAGCCAGTCGGAGGCAGCGATGTCCGGCCCCCGCGCGAGCGCGATGGTCCTCGCCGCCCTGCCGGTCTTCGGGCTGCTGCTGGGCGAGGGCATGGGAGCCCACCCGACCCACATCCTGTTCGCCACCCCGAGCGGCAACGCCCTCCTCCTGCTCGGCACAGCGCTGATCATCACCGGCGGCGCATGGAGCGCCCACCTCACAAGACGAGGCACCCCGCGATGAGCAAGCCCACCCCAGCCCCCGCGGCCCACACCACCCCGACCCGAGCCAGTTCCCCCACTTCACCCCCGCCCTCCATCGCCGCCCACATCCCCTGCTCGCCCTTCCCCGCGAGCGGCTACCTCTGCAGCCACAAAGGAGAAGCCCCGCGATGAGCACGCCCACTCCCGCCCCCGCCCCACTGCCCATCCCACGCCTTTTCCCCCGTTTCGGTTCGGCTCACGCGCTGCGAAGGCGGTCGCAGCAATTCCACCCCGGCCCCGAGCCAGTGCCGATCCCATCCGGCGCAGTCTTGCCGCACCTGGCTACTTCCGCCGCGACCCGAGGAGCCCCGCGTTGAGCACGCCCACCCCCCGCCCAATTGCCCCACAACCCTTTCACCCCAAGCCAAATGTTCCCCCCGTTTCGGTTCGGCTCGCGCGCTGCCAAGGCGATCGCAGCAATTCCACCCGGCCCCGAGCCAGTGCCGGTCCGACCCGGCGCAGTCTTGCCGCACCTCGTTGCTTCCGCCGCAACCCGGGAGCCCCACGGTGAGCACGCTTACCCTCGTCCCGCTGCCCACCGCCTTTCCACCCCAACTCGAGCCAGTTCCGCGGTTTCGGTTCGGCCCACTTGCTGCCGAGGCGGTCGCAGCAATTCCACCCGGCCCCGAGCCAGTGCCGATCCCATCCGGCGCAGTCTTGCCGCACCTGGCTACTTCCGCCGCAACCCGGGAGCCCCACGGTGAGCACGCTGACCCTCATCCCGCTGCCGACAGCCTCTCCACCCCAACCCGAGCCAGTTGCCCGGTTTCGGTTCGGCCCACTTGCTGCCGAGGCGGTCGCAGCAATTCCACCCGGCCCCGAGCCAGTGCCGATCCCGTCCGGCGCAGTCTTGCCGCACCTGGCTACTTCCGCCGCAACCCGGGAGCCCCACGGTGAGCACGCTGACCCTCATCCCGCTGCCCACACCCCTTCCATCCCAACCCAAGTCTTTCCCCCCGTTTCGGTTCGGCTCGCGCGCTGCCTTCCCGATCACAGCAGTTCCACCCCGCCCGATCCAATCCGGCGCGGTCTTGCCGCACCTGGCTACTTCCGTCGCAACCCGAGGAGTCCCGCGATGAGCACAGCCGCCGTGGTGGTCGCGTTGCTGGGCGCGGCACTGTTGACCCTTCCCGGCAGGCCAGTCCCAGGTCTGCGGTTGGCGCACCTCTTTCCCTCGCCACGGTCACCCGCGCGCATTCGCGGTCGGCCGCCTCGGAGCGATCCCCTCGACCTAGCCGCGACGTGGGATCTGCTCGCAGCCTGCTTGCGCGCCGGGCAACCGGTGCCCGCCGCTCTCCGCGCCGTCACCGATGGCGTCACAGGGCCGGAAGCGGATGCCCTTCGCGCTACTGCCGGTCTGCTCGAACTCGGCGCCGATGCGACCGAAGCGTGGGTGCCCGCGCTCCGTTGTGCCGGCACCGCCGAGTTCGCCCGCGCGGCCAAGCGGACCGCGCGCAGCGGGACCACCCTCGCCGACGCCGCCACCGACCTCGCCCGCGGAATCCGCGCATCACTCGGCGATCGCGCCGAGGCGCGGGCTCAGCGCGCGGGCGTGCTGATCGCCGGCCCGCTGGGGCTCTGCTTCCTCCCGGCCTTCGTGTGCCTCGGGGTCGTTCCGGTGGTTCTCGGCCTCGCCGGACGCCTCAACGTGTTCTGACCCTCCACAACAGACAAAGGAGACCTCCCATGTTGTTCCGCACCAAGCCCGCCGGCCGCCACGCAGCCCCCGCCCGTCCCCGATGGTGGCGTCGTTGGCTGCGCCCGGTGCTGGCCGCCGACGACGGTATGAGCACCGCCGAGTACGCGATCGGTACGATCGCCGCCGCGGCCTTCG
Source organism: Amycolatopsis sp. 3B14 (assembly GCF_050958625.1). Taxonomy (NCBI): domain Bacteria; kingdom Bacillati; phylum Actinomycetota; class Actinomycetes; order Pseudonocardiales; family Pseudonocardiaceae; genus Amycolatopsis; species Amycolatopsis sp. 3B14. The sequence goes on along the minus strand of NZ_JBHZEN010000050.1, from coordinate 38,515 downwards.
GGGCGTTGCTGTACACCGTCGTCACCGGAGACTCCGTGGTCGGCGCCCTCACCGGGCTGGTCGAGCAGGCCCTCACGGTGCAGTTCTGATGAAGACACGAGCCCGCGCCGGCCCAGCCGACCGCGGCGCGGTGACGGTCGAAGCGGCGATCGCGCTATGCGCGCTGACCGTGGTGGTGGGGCTGGTGCTCGCGGGCTTCACGGCGGTGGCCGGTCAGCTCCGCTGCACCGACGCAGCCCGCGAGGCAGCGCGGCTCCTCGCCCGGGGTGAACCGCAACTGGCCGCGCAGGCGGTCGAGCAGATCGCCCCGCCGGGCGCGCAGCTCGCGGTGAAGACCGAGGGAAACAGCATCACTGTCGAGGTGCGGGCCGCCGCGGCCGGCGGGCTCCTGCCCGGGCTCCGCCTGGCGGCGCGCGCCTTCGCCGTCCTCGAGCCAGGAGCCGCCGATGCCCCTCCCTGACCTGATCCGTCTGCGCCGGCCGGTCTGCCTCGCCCAAGGGGCGTTGGCTGTCCGACCGCTGACCCGGCTCCCGGCTGGCCCGGCCCCGGTGAGGGATCCGCACCGGCGGGATCGGGGTGCGGCGACCGTCTGGGCCGCGTGCGCCATCGCCGGCCTGGTGGTCGTCGCTGGGTTGTTGTGGGGGCTCGGGTCGGCAGCGATCGCTCGGCACCGGGCTGCCGGCGCGGCCGACCTGGCTGCCCTCGCGGCTGCAGGTCAGGCTGTCGAGGGGAGCGATTTCGCCTGCGGGCAGGCGCTGTGGGTGGCCGAGCGGATGGGCGCCCGGGTGGTGAGTTGCCGCTTCGAGGGGTGGGACGCACTCGTCGAGGTGGTCGTCGACACCGGGCTCGGTCCCGCGGCCGGCCGGGCCCGTGCCGGTCCCTGAGGGGGCGGTGGGCTGGTGCCGGCCGCCCGCCGAGCCCCGTGCCGGGTCCCTTGAGTCGCGTCGCCACCGGGCGGGCTGGTCGACGGACCACCACCCGCGCCGCGGCCGGCCCGGGAGGGCAGCCTCGTGCTGGGGCTGCGACGAACGGTCGGTCCCGCGCCGAACGGTAGGTGCGCCGACGGAGGTTGGGCGGTCGCCCTCGCGCGCCGAGCGGTCACAGGCGGTGGCGGCCGGCGAGTGGCGCGCGAGGTCGGAAACCGTTGGTATGCAGGAGAAACGTGTGCTGGAGATCACGATTGACGAGCGGCGCCGTCAACCGCTCGTCGTCGATGGGCAGCGGCCGAGCGGCGTTCGGCCGCGCCGAGCAGGGGATCGTCGCTCGTCGCCCGGGAGCAGCCGGTTGTCGCGTGGCGGGTTCCGGCACTTTGCAACTTGCCGTTTATTGGGAACCAGACAGCCACCGCGAGCGGTGGAACAAGCAAGGAGTTGTGGACGGAAATGTTGGACACGGATTGGTCGGACAGCTGGCGGGGCGCCTTCCGCATCGAGCTACGCGCGGAGGCCATCGGTCTCGCCTGGCACGGGTGGCCGGTGCTGCCCGGCACCTTTCCGGCGCAGGCGGACGCCGAGGGCTCCTGGACCGGCCCGGTGCCCGTCCACGAGGACTGGGCCGACCGGCTCGGCGCCCACCCCAACGAGGTGGCCGGCTGGTGGACCGGACAGCCCTACAGCCTGCTCGTCGCGACCGGCACCGTGCTGGACGCCGTCGAGGTTCCCGATGAACTGGGCAAGCGTGCCGCCCGCCTGCTCCGCGCGACCGGCCACCCCGCGCCGATCGTCGCGACGCCCGACGGCCGCTGGCTGTTCCTGACCACGGTCGCCGACCGCATCCCGGAGGAGCTCGCCACCGACGGCGAGGTCCGCTGGCACGGCCAGGGCAGCTGGATCCCGCTCCCGCCCACGCCGTTCCAGCACGGCGTTGTGCACTGGCGGGTCAAGCCGGATGTGTGGAGCTGGCGGCTGCCGTCCGCCGACGCCGTGCACTCCGTGCTCGCCCGCGCTCTCGACCAGCAGGGTTCCGACCGGACCGCCCTCGTCGGCGCCGGTCAGTTCGCCGCAGCCTGAGCCACCCCGTGGTCGTGCCGGGCACTGTGAAGACTCACCGCCCCGAGCACGGTTTCCAGCACGGCCACCGCCCCCGCCTTGTCCAGTGGGTCGTTACCGTTCCCGCACTTCGGTGACTGCACACAGGACGGGCATCCCGCCGGGCACTCGCAGGAGAGAATGGCCTCCCGCGTAGCGGCCAGCCACGGGACAACAGCAGCGAAACCGCGATCGGCGAATCCCGCGCCTCCGGGATGGCCGTCGTGCACGAACACCGTCGCCTCCCCGGTGTCAGCGTGCAACGCGGTCGAGACGCCGCCGATGTCCCACCGGTCGCACGTAGCGAAGAGCGGTAGCAGGCCGATCGCCGCGTGCTCGGCGGCGTGCAGGGCGCCGGGGATGCGCGCCGGATCCAGACCGGCGCCCCCCGGCGCCCCGCCGAATCCAAACGGGCCACCGCTTCCGGACGCCTGGTCAGTTCCAAGCGCGCCGCCGGTTCCAGACGGCTGGCTGGCTCCGAGCGGGGCGCCGGCTCGAGACGGCTGGTTGGCTCCGAGCGGGCCGTCGGCTCGAGACGGCTGGCTGGCTCCGAGCGGGGCGCCGGCTTGGGAGGGCTGGCCGGCCTCAAGTGGGCCGCCGGCCTCGAGTCGGCCGTTGGCCGGGGCTTGGGCGCCTGTGTTGGGTGCTCCGTCGCGGGTCGGTGCTCCGCTGGCCGTACTGGCGGCCCGAGGGGCTTCCAGCAGCTCCGGGCTGATCGTGTACCACACGGCCCGCGTCTCGAGCGTCTGCGCCGGCAGGTCCAACGCCACCTGGTCCAGGACCTCGCCGGACGGGCGGCGTCTCAGGTAGCCGACCACCTGGGAGGTCACCGCGACCTCGCCCAGGCACACGCTCACCCCGCCGTAGTCGAGGCGTTCCTGCGTGCTCAGCACGGTGATGTCGGCGACCTCCCGCGCCGACGTCGTCCACTCCGGGTCTTCCGCGTGCACCAGCGCGACCCCGGACTCCAGGTCCAGCTCGTCCACCACGTACGACGAACCCTGGTGCAGGTACACCGCGCCCGGATGCACCGTCGTGCACGCCGAGCCCGGGTCGACCGTTCCGAGCAGCCTCGACGTGTCCGCCTCCACGACCGCGATCTGCTCGCCGCCCGAACCACGAATATCCACCTCGTAGTGGGGGCGGTCCCGGGACGTCCAGTACCAGCCGCTGGGCCGCCGCCGCAGCAGCCTGTCCGCCACCAGCCTGTCCAGCACCTCACGCGCCGCCGCGCCGCCGAACGTGTCCAGCTCGCCCGTGGTCAGCGGCAGCTCCGCCGCGGCGCACGCCAGCTGGGGCGCCAGCACGTACGGGTTCGACGGGTCCAGCACCGCCGTCTCCACCGGCCGCTCCAGCACCGCCGCCGGGTGGTGCACCAGGTACGTGTCCAGCGGATCGTCCCGCGCCACGAACACCACCAGCGCGTCGTCACCGGACCGGCCTGCCCGGCCCGCCTGCTGCCAGAACGACGCCAGCGTGCCCGGATACCCCGCCAGCACCACCGCGTCCAGCCCCGCGATGTCCACACCCAGCTCGAGCGCGTTCGTCGTCGCCACGCCCTTGAGCTCGCCCGACAGCAGGGCACGCTCCAGCGCCCGCCGCTCCTCCGGCAGGAAGCCCGCCCGGTACGCCGCCACCTGCGACGGCAACTCGCTGTCCACTTCGGACAACAACCGGCGGGCGCCGAGGGCCGTCAGCTCCGCGCCCCGCCGCGACCGCACGAACGCCAGCGTCCGCGCACCCTCGATGACCAGCTCCGCCAGGATCCGGCTCGCCTCCGCACCCGCCGACCGGCGCACCGGCGCACCGTTCTCCCCGCGGTGGTCCTCCACCAGCGGCGGCTCCCACAACGCCACCGTCCGCGCCCCGCGCGGCGACGCGTCCTCGACCACCGGCACGCAGTCCTCGCCCACCAGACGGCACGCGAACTCGCCCGGCTCCGCCGTCGTCGCCGACGCGAGGATGAACACCGGCGACGAACCGTAGTGCCGCGCCACCCGCTGCAGCCGCCGCAGCAGCAGCGCGACGTGCGACCCGAACACGCCCCGGTAGCTGTGGCACTCGTCGATCACGACGTAGGACAGCTTGCGGAACAACCGCGCCCACCGCGAGTGCGCGGCCAGGATGCCGCGGTGCAACATGTCCGGGTTCGTGAACACCCACCGCGCGTGCGCCCGCACCCAGTCGCGCTCCGCCATCGGAGTGTCACCGTCGTACGACGCCGCCCGCACCCCGGGAACGTCCAAAGCGGACACCGACCGCAGCTGGTCGGCGCCCAGCGCCTTCGTCGGCGACAGGTACAGCGCGCACGCCTTGTCGTCCGCGACCAGCTTCGACAACACCGGCAGCTGGTAGCACAGCGACTTGCCGGATGCCGTGCCCGTCGACACCACGACGTGCCGCCCCTCGAAGGCCAGCGACGCCGCCTCCGACTGGTGCGCCCACGGCCGCTCCACTCCGCTCGAGCGCAGGGCCGTCACCACCCGCGGGTCCGCCCACGACGGCCACTCGGTGTGCCGCGCCTCGCGGGCGGGCAGGTCGGCCACGTGGGTCACCGGGTTCTCCCGGATCCCGGCGGTGACCCGGTGCAGCAACCGCCGCGCGCGCTCGGTTCCCGCAACCACATCCACGCGTTCCAGCTTCGCACACGTGTACGACAGAACCGGTCGCGTGTGAAAAGATCATGAACCGTGAGCAGGCTCACATGCACCGAGAGTGATCGTTACGGGACGCCCTGACCGCGCCGGATCCATTACCAATACACTCCCCGCAACCGGCACCACTTGTGGTGTAGATCCCATGCCAGCGTCGGCACGGCTTTCGGAAGGCGAGCTGTCACTGGCGACAGGAACGTTTCCAGGAGGACGGATGTCCCGGCAGACCCTCGCGGAGGGCCTCGAGTTTTCCGGAGGTGACTACGGCATCGCGGCCGTCGTCGCCGTCATCGCCTTGGCCGCTCTGGTCATCGGCTGGTTCCTGCTCAAGGAGGTGCTGGCCGCCGGCCAGGGCACCACGAAGATGCAGGACATCGCCAAGGCCGTGCAGGAAGGGGCGGCCGCGTATCTGAAGCGGCAGCGCAACACCCTCTCGATCTTCGGTGTGGTGGTGTTCCTGCTGCTCCTCGCGCTCCCGGCGGAGGACTGGAACGAGCGCATCGGCCGCTCGCTGTTCTTCCTCGTCGGCGCGGTGTTCTCGTTCCTCATCGGCTACACCGGCATGTGGCTGGCGACGCGGGCCAACCTGCGGGTCGCCGCCGCCTCCCGCGAGCCGGGCGGCCGGGAGAAGGCGATGCGCGCCGCGTTCCGCACCGGCGGCGCGGTCGGCATGTTCACCGTCGGCCTCGGCCTGTTCGGCGCCGCGGTCGTCGTGCTCGTCTACACCGGCCAGGCGCCGAAGGTGCTCGAGGGCTTCGGCTTCGGCGCCGCGCTGATCGCGATGTTCATGCGTGTCGGCGGCGGCATCTTCACCAAGGCCGCCGACGTCGGCGCGGACCTGGTCGGCAAGGTCGAGCAGAACATCCCGGAGGACGACCCGCGCAACGCGGCCACCATCGCCGACAACGTCGGCGACAACGTGGGTGACTGCGCCGGCATGGCGGCCGACCTCTTCGAGTCCTACGCGGTGACCCTGGTCGCCGCGCTGATCCTCGGCAGCACCGCGTTCGGCGTGGACGGCCTGCTGTTCCCGCTGATCGTGCCCGCCATCGGTGTCATCACCGCGGTCATCGGCGTCTACATCACGCGCGCCCGCTCCGGTGAGAACGGCCTGGTCACCATCAACCGCTCGTTCTACATCTCGGCAGCCATCTCCGCGGTGCTGTGCGCGATCGCCGCGTTCGTCTACCTGCCCGGCTCGTTCGCCGAGTTCGGCGCGGACCAGGCGGGCATTGAGGGCAACCCGGCGCTCATCGCGTTCATCGCGGTGATCATCGGCATCGTGCTGGCCGGCGTGATCCTGAAGCTGACCGGCTACTACACCGGCACCGAGCACGGCCCGGTGAAGAACGTCGGGGAGACCTCGCGGACCGGCGCCGCGACCGTCATCCTGTCCGGCATCTCGGTCGGCTTCGAGTCGGCCGTCTACACGGCGCTGGTGATCGGCGCGGCGGTGTTCGGCGCCTACCTGCTCGGCGGCACGATCGCGCTGTTCGCGGTCGCGCTCGCCGGCACCGGCCTGCTGACCACGGTCGGCGTCATCGTCGCGATGGACACCTTCGGCCCGGTCTCGGACAACGCGCAGGGCATCGCGGAGATGTCCGGCGAGGTCGACGAGAACGCGGCGCAGATCCTGACCGAGCTGGACGCGGTCGGCAACACCACCAAGGCGATCACCAAGGGCATCGCGATCGCGACCGCCGTGCTCGCGGCGACCGCGCTGTTCGGTTCGTACCAGGACTCGATCTCCAAGGCGCTCGCCGACATCGGTGAGTCCGCCGCGGGCGTGAAGTCGTTCGTGGACACGATCGTCAGCCCGAACACGCTGGTCGGCGTGATCATCGGCGCCGCGGTGGTCTTCCTGTTCTCCGGTCTCGCGGTCAACGCCGTGTCCCGCGCCGCCGGCGCGGTGGTGTACGAGGTGCGCCGCCAGTTCCGGGACATCCCGGGGATCATGGAGGGCACCACGCGGCCCGAGTACGGCAAGGTCGTCGACATCGTCACCCGCGACTCGCTGCGTGAGCTGGCCACCCCGGGTCTGCTCGCGGTGTTCGCCCCGATCGCCGTCGGCTTCGGCCTGGGCACCGGCGCGCTGGCCGGGTACCTGGCGGGCGCGATCGCGACCGGCACCCTGATGGCGATCTTCCTGGCCAACTCCGGTGGCGCCTGGGACAACGCGAAGAAGCTGGTCGAGGACGGCCACCACGGCGGCAAGGGCTCCGAGGCGCATGCCGCGACGGTCATCGGCGACACCGTCGGTGACCCGTTCAAGGACACCGCGGGCCCGGCGATCAACCCGCTGATCAAGGTGATGAACCTGGTCTCGGTGCTGATCGCGCCCGCCGTCGTGCAGTTCTCGATCGGGCCGGACGCCTCCGCGGGCGTGCGGATCGCGATTTCGCTGGTCGCGGTGGCGATCATCATCGCCGCGATCGTGGTGTCGAAGCGGCGCGCGAGCGTCATGACGGAGACGCCGAGCGAGGACGCCACCCCGGCGAAGACCGCCTGACACGTCCGGAAGGCCGGGTCCGTCGCGCACGGAGCGTGACGGACCCGGCCTTTTCCATGCCCGGCGGTTGCGATCCGCAATCGTCTCGGTACCGTCGGGAAAGAGCTCACGTCGGCAGCTGGAGGTGTGTGGGTGCGGCCCGGGAAGTCGCTGTTCCTTGTGGTGCTGACCGGGCTCTGCGTGGGCCTCTCCGGATGCGGCCAGCAGCCCGCGAGAACCGTCGAGCCGGGCGGCCCCGGCCTGTCGCAGGAACAGGTCCGGCAGCAGGACGCCGCCGCGCGGTGGGCAGACGACTACTGCGTCGCCGTCGGCTCGCTGGTCCAGGGCCTGGCGACGATGCCGAGCGTGGACCCGAGCAGCCCGCAACGCGCGGTGCGCACGTCGAGCGAACTGCTCGGGTCGGTGATCGGCGGGCTGGACCGCGCGCTGGACGGGCTCGGCAAGCTGCCGCCGTCCCCGGTGCCGGGTGGCGACCAGGTGCGGGCCCAGGCCGTGGCCGACTTCCAGGGCGTGCGTGACCGCGCCTCCGCCGTCCGGCAGCGGCTAGATGCCACTGACGCGAGCGAAATCGACGAGGCCACGCTCGGGCAGGCGCACGGCCCGCTGGACGAGGTGTCCCGCCTCGACCTGCTGAACCGCTTCGACGCCGTGCCCGAGCTGGCCACCGCGATCGCGCACGCCCCGGTGTGCCAGCAGCTCACGGTGCAGGTGACCGCCGCGCCCCGCTAGCTCATCCGGGCGCGGGCGTACGCGGCCATGGCGTCACGCAGGTACTCGGCGAGCCCGGGGTGGATCGCCTCGTAGACCCCGCGGAAGCGCTCGTCGTCGCTGTAGAGCCGGCCGAGGCCGGTGTAGGACTCGGCGTCCGGCGTCCAGAAGTTCTCCAGCCAGGCGCGGTGGGCCGCGACCGCGTCGAGCGCGCGCTCGTCGTCGGCCGGGACCCCCTCGCGGAGCAGCTCGGCCAGCCGCTCGGCCGCCTCGGCGCCCTGCCGCTTGACGGCGTCCCACTTCTCGTCCGACCAGCGCTTGCTCCGCTCGTGCGACTGCACGGCGTCCTCACCCCACCGTTCGACCGCTTCCTCTGCCAGCCACTTCGCCTTCTCCGAGTGCGGCGAAAACCCCTCGAACAGTTCCTTGGCGGACATGTGTTCCCCTCCTTCCAGTTCTTCGATGGTCCGGGCGACGGTGTCGGCGAGCCGGTCCAGCCGATCGCGCTCCGCCAGCAGCCATTTCCGGTGCAGCCGCAGGGCCTCGGCCCTGGACACCGATCCGTCGAGCACCTCGGCGATCGTGTCCAGGCCGAGTCCCAGCTCCCGCAGCAGCAGGATCTGCTGCAGCCGGATGAGCTGTTCCCGCTGGTAGTAGCGCCTCCCGCTGGTGTCGGCGAAGGCCGGTGGCAGCAGGCCGATGTCGTCGTAGTGCCGCAGGGTCCGGGAGGTCACCCCGGAGGCCTTGGACACCTGGACGATCGACAGCGGTTCGTCCATCTCGTCTCCATCCTCGCCCGTGAAAACCACGGTAGAGCTTGACGCTGCGTCAACTTCAAGAACTTTTTCCGCGCGACGACTCGCGGGAAATCGAACGGGTGTTCTACCCTGTCCGCTGTGGATCAGATGTCGCTCTTCTCGGCGGAGGCGAGCGGCCCGGACATCGCCGACCTGAGCGGCGTCCTGTGCGGGCAGGGCCAGATCACCGGCTTCGCGCGCACGGCCGCCCGCCTCACCGTCGAGGTGGACGAGGTGTGGCGCGCGCGGGTGCTGGTCGCCGAGTTCGGCAGGCGCGGGGTCGCGGCGGAGCTGGGCCGGACCGAGGACGGCGGACCGGTGGTCCGCACCGCGTTCCGGTCCGATCTGATCGGGCTGGCCAGGGCGTGGCTCGACGACGAGGGGAAGTCGTTGCCGGGACGGTTCCGGCTGACCGGCGCGGCGCTGCGGCTGTGGGCGCTCGCGGCGGGCCGTCCGGGAGTCCAGGGGTACCTGTTGGCCGTCGACGAGCGCGCGCCGGGCACGCACGAGCCGCTCGCCGAGGCGTTCCGGCAGCTCGGCGTGCCCGCGCAGCTCGTCGGGCCGAAGGGCGGCGGGCCTGCCGTCCGCGTCACCGGCCGCCGCCGTCTCGCGACGCTGGCCGAGCTCATCGGCATGCCCCCGCCGGGCGCCGAGCCGGTGTGGCCGCAGCACGCACCGGCCCGGCAGGCGGTGTGATCAGGCGGGAATGGGAACCGGCAGCGCCACGTTCGGCTTGGGCAGCAGGCACCCGTCCCGCACCAGGCTGAGCTGGTTGTTCTTGGCGAAGCAGGCCGGGATCCGGTAGGTCTGCTGCCCGTAGGTCAGGCCCTGCCGGGCGAACACCACGCCGTTCTCGTCGACCTCGCACGGGTTGTTGAACGTGCAGACCTCGCCGTTGTCGTTGCCGGTGTTGTTGATGCCGACGACCTCCCGGCTGCCCTGGTCGACGATCGGCGAGCCGGACGTGCCGTGGACGGTGTCGCAGCCGGGCGCGTACCGGATCGAGTCCTTCCAGGTCCAGCCCGCCTCGCGCACCGAGTACACGACGCGCTCGATCGAGCAGTTCCAGGTGCGGGTGAAGAACCCGGAGACGACGCTGACCGGGGTGCCGACGTTGGCGGGCGAGGCCGCCACGGTCAGCGGGTGCCCGCCGAAGTCGCGGGCGATCTCCCGGTAGGAGGAGTCGAGGGCGTAGAGCGCGACGTCGGTGTCGGTCATCGTGGCGTAGACGAGCTTCGTCGCGCGGATCTGGCCCAGCTCGCGGCCGTCGGCGCCGAGCAGCACCATCTTGCGGTTGGCAGGCCGGTTGACCAGGACCTCACCCGCCTCCGGCATGCCCGACTCCAGGCAGTGACCGTTGGTGAGGACGAGCGCCCGGTCGAACTCGTCCGACTGGGGCAGCCGGACGAGTGAACCGGAGCAGTTGCTGAGCTTGACGATGCCGCTGTAGTCGGCGGCGGGTGCGGCGGACGCGGCGCTGACCCCGGCCAATGCGGGACCGGTCAGCAGAACGGCGAGGATCGTGAACAGGCGGCGGAACATGACGCGGAGCGTAGCGGAACGGCTACTCAGAAGCCCCGCGAAGCGTGTGGCCGGTATCACGTGCTAGGTGTGGAAAGGGGAAGATGACGCACGCCGCGGCCCGTCCCGGCCGGGAAGCGCGGCGGCGTGTTACGTCACCTCGGGGGACATCACCGGCAGGCAACGTGCACACTTGCTGGTTGAACAGGCGCCGCTGCTGCAGCGGCGGGATGGAGCAGGAGAGCGGACAGCGTGGCTGGATCGACGAAGACGAAGAAGGACGACACCGGGGCGAACGGCGCCGGTCGTCGGCGGTTGGTGATCGTCGAGTCGCCCGCCAAGGCCCGCAAGATCGCCTCCTACCTCGGCCCGGGCTACGTCGTGGAGTCCTCGGTCGGGCACATCCGCGACCTGCCGTCGAAGGCGGAGGACGTCCCCGCCAAGTACAAGGGCGAGTCCTGGGCGAAGCTCGGCGTGAACGTCGACCACGACTTCGAGCCGCTCTACGTCGTCTCCGCGGACAAGAAGTCCAAGGTCACCGAGCTGAAGAGCCTGCTGAAGGACGTCGACGAGCTCTTCCTCGCCACCGACCCCGACCGCGAGGGCGAGGCCATCGCCTGGCACCTGCTGGAGACCCTCAAGCCGAAGGTCCCGGTGCGCCGGATGGTCTTCCACGAGGTCACCGAGCAGGCCGTCCGCGCGGCCGCCGAGGACACCCGCGAGCTGGACGGGGACCTCGTCGACGCGCAGGAGACCCGCCGCATCCTGGACCGGCTCTACGGCTACGAGGTCTCGCCGGTGCTGTGGAAGAAGGTCATGCCGCGGCTGTCGGCGGGCCGGGTGCAGTCGGTCGCGACGCGGCTGGTCGTGGAGCGCGAGCGGGAGCGCATCAAGTTCACCTCGGCCTCGTACTGGGACATCTCCGCGACAATGGACGCGGGCGAGGACGCCACCCCGCGCCAGTTCCCGGCGCGCCTGGTGTCGGTCGACGGCGCGCGCCTGGCCACCGGCAAGGACTTCGACGCCTCCGGGCAGCTCAAGGCGAACGCCAAGGACGTCCGGGTGCTCGAGGAGGCGGCGGCGCGTGCGCTGGCCCAGGGCCTGCACCAGCGGGACTTCAAGGTCACCAGCGTCGAGGAGAAGCCGTACACGCGGCGGCCGTACGCACCGTTCATGACCTCCACGCTGCAGCAGGAGGCCGGCCGGAAGCTGCGCTTCAACGCCGAGACCACGATGCAGATCGCGCAGCGGCTGTACCAGAACGGGTACATCACCTACATGCGTACCGACTCCACGACGCTGTCGGAGTCGGCGCTCGCGGCGGCCCGCAGCCAGGCGACCGAGCTGTACGGCAAGGACCACGTCTCGCCGACGCCGCGGCAGTACACCCGCAAGGTCAAGAACGCGCAGGAGGCCCACGAGGCGATCCGCCCCGCCGGCGAGGTGTTCCGCACGCCCGGCCAGGTCGCCGGTGAGCTGCAGGCCGACGAGTTCCGGCTGTACGAGCTGATCTGGCAGCGCACGATCGCCTCGCAGATGGCCGACGCCAAGGGCACCACGATGTCGGTGCGCATCACCGGCACCGCGAGCACGGGCGAGGAGTGCGTGTTCGCCGCGTCCGGCCGCACGATCACCTTCGCCGGCTTCCTGAAGGCCTACGTGGAGGCGGTGGACGCCGACTCCGGCGCCGAGGCCGACGACAAGCAGAGCCGCCTGCCGCAGCTGGTCAAGGACCAGGCGCTGACCGCGACCGACCTGTCCCCGGACGGGCACGCGACCACGCCGCCGGCGCGCTACAACGAGCCCAGCCTGGTCAGCAAGCTGGAGGAGCTGGGCATCGGCCGCCCGTCGACGTACGCGTCGATCATCAAGACCATCCAGGACCGCGGGTACGTCTGGAAGAAGGGCGCCGCGCTCGTCCCGTCGTGGGTCGCGTTCGCCGTGGTCGGGCTGCTGGAGCGGCACTTCGAGCGGCTGGTCGACTACGACTTCACCGCGGCGATGGAGGACGAGCTCGACCGCATCGCGGCCGGGAACGAGCAGCGCACCCGCTGGCTGTCGCGGTTCTACTTCGGCGGCGAGCAGGGCGTGGACGGCTCCGTCGGGCGCCTCGGCGGGTTGAAGAAGCTGGTCAGCGGCGGGGTCGAGGACATCGACCCGCGCGAGATCAACTCCATCCCGATGTTCGAGGACAACGACGGGCACACCGTGCACGTGCGGGTCGGCCGCTACGGCCCGTACCTGGAGCGCGAGGTCGACGGCAAGCCGCAGCGCGCGAACCTGCCGGAGGACCTGCCGCCGGACGAGCTGACCGTGGAGATCGCGGAGAAGCTGTTCGCGACCCCGCAGGAGGGCCGTGACCTCGGCGTCGACCCGGTCACCCAGCACCGCATCGTCGCCAAGGAGGGCCGGTTCGGCCCGTACGTCACCGAGGTGCTGCCGGAGCCCGAGGAGACGGAGGGCAAGAAGACCAGCAAGGCGAAGAAGCCGAAGCCGCGGACCGGCTCACTGTTCCAGTCGATGTCGATCGAGACGGTGACGCTGGAGGACGCGCTCAAGCTGCTGTCGCTGCCGCGGGTGGTCGGCAAGGACCCGGAGACCGGTGAGGAGATCACCGCGCAGAACGGGCGCTACGGGCCGTACCTGAAGAAGGGCACGGACTCGCGGTCGCTGTCGAGCGAGGACCAGATCTTCTCGATCACGCTCGACGAGGCGCTGAAGATCTACGCGGAGCCGAAGCAGCGTGGCCGCCGGGGCGCCGCGAAGCCGCCGCTGAAGGAGCTGGGCGAGGACCCGGTGTCCAAGAAGCCGATGGTGGTCAAGGACGGCCGGTTCGGCCCGTACGTCACCGACGGGGAGTACAACGCGACCCTGCGCAAGGGCGACAGCATCGAAGGGCTGACCCCGGAGCGGGCGTCCGAGCTGCTCGCCGAGAAGCGCGCGAAGGGCCCGGCGCCGAAGAAGAAGGCGCCGGCGCGCAAGGCCCCGGCGAAGAAGGCGGCCGCGAAGAAGTAGGCCTCGAACAGCAGTTCGACCGAAACTGTCGTACCTTGGGTGCACACTGCCCCCGTGACGACGATCGACGAACTGCTGACCGAGGCCGCCCGGCCGGTGCTGGACGCCGTGCCGGAGCGCGCGAGCACCTGGGACCTGTACGCGCCGTACGCGACGGACGACGACGTCGAGCGGATCCGGTACCCGCTGAGCCGATCGGACGACCCGGCCGACCTGGTCGCCGAGGCCGAGGAGCACAACGCCTGGATGGCGCAGCTGCGGGACTCGCCGTTCGTCGAGGGCGGCGACCTGACGGACGACGCGATGCGGGCGTTCGCGCTGATGTTGCGCGGTCCGATCCGGATGGTGCTCACCGGCGTGCACAGCGGGCTCGCCGGGCCGCTCGACGTGCGGGTCTACGCCGACACGGCCGCCGGGGTGCTGTGGAGCTGGCGGCCGGACAGCACGCAGGTCGGCGGCTGGGGCTACCGTGAGCTGCGCACCCTGTTCGACCGGGTGGTCGGGTTCGTGCCCGAGCAGCGCCGCGGCCGGTTCGGTTCGGTGATGCTGCAGGCGGGCCCCTCCGGTGTGCTGGCCGGGCGGGACGCCGAGCAGGCGGCGCGGGTGCGGGAGTTCCTGCGGCGGCCGCGCACCGGCACGACGGTGGTCGACCTGATGGCGTTCGACCGGCGCTGCGCGCAGTTCCCGCGGCTCGGCTACGTGGTGGTGGACAACGACCTGGGGCGACACGTCCTGGCCACGGTCACCGAACCGGGCGAGGGCACGCAGCTGTTCCTGGTCCCGTCCGACCGCGACCGGCTGGCCCAGTGGATGACCGACGCGGTCGAGGCGGCGATGACCTGTGCCTGAACTTCCGGTTGCGGACAGTGATCACGGGGTTGCCCGGATGGGCGCGTGCGCATCGCGAAAAGCCCACTACGCTGGGGCGAGGTGTTTCCGATCGCACGGGAGTGGTCACCATGGGTCCGGCCAAGGACGACGGTCGGTTCGGCGACGGCACGCAGTCCGGCCTGCCACCGCTGACGTTCGGCGACGCCGTCTCGGGGTCGGTCGACGACGAAGAGGGCTACCAGCCGTTGAAGGTGGCCAAGCCGGTCGAGCCGGACCCGGAGAAGGTCCGCGAGATGATCGAAGCCATGTCGGACAAGCCGGCGGCCCCGGCCGAGACGCCGGTGGACGACACGCCGCCCGCGGCTCCCGCCCCGGCGGTGCCGCCCGCGCCACCGCTGGGCATCCTGCCGCGTCAGCGCACGTGGACCGGGCGTCAGCGGATCGGTTCGTGGTCCAAGCCGTCGTTCCGCCTGCCGCGGCCGGGCCAGGGGGGCTCGGTCCGCAGGGCGAAACCGTCCAGCGGGTCCGCGGCGTTCCTCGTCGCGATCCTGTTGATGGTCGTGTTCGGCGTGCTCGCGATCCAGTTCCTGTCCAGCTTGATCGACACCCTGAGCGGCATCTTCGAATAGTCCGCGACAGGACGATCTTCGCGTTTCGGACGTCTACCGCCCACCACGACGGGCACTCTCAGATCGGCAGAGCTACCCTGGCCCCACGGTTGGGGGATGCCGTTGTGTCGCGCGAGGGGTTCCCCAGCGCCACGGGAATGAGTGGGGTGGGTCCGATCAGCGAGGTCGTGCACGTGGAACCCGGCGCAGGAAGTGAGGCGCCGGCAGGGCGTGACGCCTCGACGATCCACCGGGCCCGGCGGGTCCTGGCGATCCGGCCGTTCCGGCGGCTGTGGGGCGTCACCTACCTGTGCAGCGTCGCGGACTGGCTCACCATCCTGGGCCTGACCAGCCTCGCGACCCAGCTGACCACGAACTACACCGCGCAGAACTTCGCCTTCACCGGCGTCCTGCTCTCCGCGCTGCTGCCCGGCCTGATCTTCGCCCCTCTCGGCGGGCTGCTCGCCGACCGCTTCGACCGGCGCAAGGTCATGTTCGTCGCCGACCTGTTCCGCTGCGGCTTCCTGCTGTCGGTGGCGTTCGTCGGCACGTCCTGGTGGCTCTACATCGCGAACTTCCTGGCCAGCGCGAGCGCGATGATGTGGATCCCGTCCAAGGAGGCGGCGGTCCCGAACCTGCTCAAGCGCCCGGACCAGGTGGAGACGGCCAACCAGCTCGGCCTGGTGATGACCTACGGGCTCGCCACCGTCACCGCGGGCGGCCTCTACGCCGTGGTGACCCGGATCGCGGCCTCGGTCGGCCTGCCGTCCGGGTTCTTCGGCGAGCTCGGCGTCGCCAAGGTCATCGTCGTGCTCATCGCGCTGCTCTACCTGGCCAGCGCGATCCTGGTGCTGACCCGCATCCCGGAGTTGTCGATCCGCAAGCCGCGGATGGCCGAGATCTCGCACGAGCAGGCCGAGAAGGCCGCGAAGCCGATCGCGGAGGCGGACAAGCCCGGGCTGGGCGCCCTGATCAAGGACGCGGGCAAGTACGTGCGGAGCACACCGCTGGTCCGCGGCCTGCTCATCGGCGCGGCCGGCGCGTTCGCCGCGGGCGGCGCGGTGGTCGGGTCGGCCAAGCCGTACTCGTCGAGCCTCCTGGCCGGCGACTCCGCGTGGGGCCTGCTGGTCGTGGCCGTGTTCATCGGACTGGCGACCGGTATGGGGGGCGCGCCGAAGCTGGCCCGGCGGTTGCCGCACGACCGGCTCTTCGGCATCTCGATCGTGCTCGCCGGGCTGGCGCTGATCCTGGTGGCGCTGTCGCCGCACCTGACCGTGTCGCTGATCGCGGTCGCGATCGTCGGCGCGTGTGCCGGCGCCGCGTTCCTGACCGGCGTGACGATCATCGGCTCGCAGGTCGACGACGCGATCCGCGGCCGGATCAACGCGATCTACCAGTCGATGATGAAGATCATCGTGTTCGGGTCGGTCTCGCTGGTGCCGCTGCTGATCGGCCTGACGAAGCCGCGGACGATCACGGTCTGGGGCAACCCGATCATCATCGACGGCACCCGCCCGGTGATGCTCGGCGGCGGCGCCCTCGCCGCGGTCGTCGGCATCATCGCCTACCGGCAGATGGACTCGCGCCGGTCCGAGCCGATCATGGCCGACCTGCGCAACGCGATCCGGCGCCGCCCGCGCCGCGTGAACGGCCTGCTCATCGCGCTGGAGGGCACCACAGCCGCGGACACCGCCGTGCAGGCGTCGAAGCTCGCCGAGTGGCTGCGGTCGGCCAGTCCGCGCCCGGTGGTGCTGGCCGCGGACCCGGCGCTGGACGACGAGCGGCTCGCCGCGCTGATCGGCAACGCGTCGCTGTCCGGGGCGCGGGCGCAGGCCCTCGCGGCCGCCGCGGTGCGTGCCGACATCGTGGAGCGCAACGTCAACCCGGCGCTGGACGGCGGCGCGATCGTGGTGATGGAACGCTTCGTCGACTCGCCGCTCGCGCACCTGTCCGCCGTCGCCGGGCTGGACGCCAAGGAGCTGGAGGGGCTCGCCGACTGGGCCACCGGCCGCCTCCGGCCGGACGTGACCGTGCTGCTGGACGCCGACCCCGGCGCGAACGCGCCCGGCCCGATCTCGGTCGAGGACCAGTGGCGCGTGCAGCACCTGCTCAGCGAGATGGCCGCCGCCGACCCCGATCACTACGTGGTGGTGGACGCCGACGGGCCCGCGGAGGAGGTCGGCGACCGGGTGCGCACCGCGGTCACCGCCGTGCTCGCCCAGCGCAAGCTCGGACTGGTGCCGCTGGCCGAGGTGGAGGCCAGGTGACCGCTGTCGTCGCGCCGGCCGGGGTGTGGGGCCAGCTGGTCGGGCAGGACCACGCCGTCGACGTGCTGTCCGCGGCAGCGCGGGCGGCGGCGCAGATCGTCGCGGGTGAGCCCGCGCCACCGGGGGCGATGACGCACGCCTGGCTGCTCACCGGCCCGCCCGGCTCCGGCCGGTCGGTGGCGGCGCGCGCGTTCGCCGCGGCCCTGCAGTGCATCACCGGCACCGGCTGCGGCCAGTGCCCCGGCTGCCGCACCGCGATGCACGGCACGCACGCCGACGTGCGCCTGGTCATTCCGGAGGGCCTCTCGATCTCGGTCGCGGAGATGCGTGCGCTGGTCCAGGCCGCGGCGCGCCGTCCGACGACCGGGCAGTGGCAGGTCGTGATCATCGAGGACGCCGACCGGTTGACGGAGGGCGCGTCGAACGCCCTGCTCAAGGCGGTCGAGGAGCCGCCGGAGCGGACGGTGTTCCTGCTGTGCGCGCCGTCGGACCACCCCGAGGACATCTCGGTCACGATCCGTTCCCGGTGCCGTCTGGTGACGCTGCGGACGCCGGCCGCGGAGGCGATCGCCCGCGTGCTGGTTGACCGGGACGGCGTCGATCCGGAGCTGGCCGAATGGGCGGCGTCGGTGTGCGGCGGTCACGTCGGCCGCGCGCGGCGCCTGGCCACGGACGACAACGCCCGCAAGCGCCGGGCCGCGGTGCTGCGGATCCCGCTTGGCCTGTCGCGCCCCGGTGACGTGTTCCGCTGCGCCGACGACCTGATCGCCGCCGCCGAAGCGGACGCGACCGAGGAGAGCAAGGAACGCGACGAGGCCGAGAAGGCGGAGCTGCGCAACGCGATGGGCGGTGACGCGACCGGCAAGGGCGTCGCCGGCGCCAAGCGCGCGGCCGAAGCGGCGGTCAAGCAGCTGGAGAAGCGCCAGAAGTCCCGGGCGACCCGCACCCAGCGCGACACGCTGGACCTCGCGCTGGTCGACCTCGCGGGCTTCTACCGGGACGTGCTGGTGGCGGTCAGCGGCGCCGACGCCCGCTACAACCACCCCGACCACGCCCAGGACATCGAGCAGGCCGCCCGCCAGTGGACGGCGGAGTCGACGCTGAAGCGCCTGGAAGCGGTGCTGGCCTGCCGCGAAGCGATCCTGTGGAACGTCAAGCCGCGCATCGCGGTGGAGGCGATGCTGACGGCCCTGCGCCACGGCTGACGGACGCGTGAAAAAGGGGCGGCGCCGGTTGCGGCACCGCCCCTTCCTCAGTACGTCAGTCCCGTGGCCGCGGTGACGGCTTCACCGGCACCGCCTTCAACCGCTTCCGGGCCGGGAACGCCGCGACGAGCACGACCCCGAGCAGCAGCATCGCCGTGCCGGTCCAGAACATCGGCACCGCCGAGTAGGCGCCCGCCGTGTAGGCGAGCTTCTGCGGCCCGGCCGGGGGAGCCGCGTTGCCCGGCGGCGGCGTGGTCGTCGTCCCGCACACGACACCGCCCTCGGGCGCGTACGCCCGCCCGATCTGCTCGCCGAGGGACAGCTGCGCCAGCGACGAGGGCAGCGCGTCGCTGCCGGCCGGGAGCAGGTCCTTCAGCCCGGCGGTCGGCAGGATCTGCAGGTCCAGCAGCCGGGCGGAGGCGCCCAGCTGGTAGCCCTTGAACGGGTCGGTGAGGTTCTGGCCCTTCTGGGTCAGCTCGGCGATGCTCAGCCGCAGGACGCCGAGGTCGAGCACCTTGCCCGCGGTGTCCGAGACCTGCTGCAGGCCCTTCTGCGCGGTGGCGACCAGGCCGCCGACCACCGGCAGGTCCTCCAGCGGGCCGAACTGCTGGGACAGGCCGGACAGCGGCAGGCCGATCGGGATGTCCTTCGTCGGATTGGTCGCGTCGAGCGTGTAGAGCACCTTGCCCTGCCGCTCGATCGTGATCACCGGCGCCGTGTACTCGACCTTCGAGGTCTTCTCGTCGCCGGTCGACGTGACCTTCAGGGTCGGCTGGCTGACGACCTTCAGCGTCAGCTCCAGCGGGGTGCCCTTGAGGATCTCGATGTCCGCGGCCTGCAGCGTGGAGACCGACTGGACCGCCTTGTTCGGCGAACCGGGGATGTCGACCAGCTGCACCACCGACCGCGACGACAGCGTGTTCGGCAGGCTGAGCACGGAGTTCGTGCCGTCGGCCTTGGTCTGGTTGCCGCCGCTGAGCAGGCCGCCGAGGGTCTGCAGGCCCTGCGCCGGGTCGAAACCGTCGGCCAGCTGCACGTTCTGCAGGTCGAGGCCGTCGATCGGCAGGTTGGGCAGTGACGGGATGGCGTTGAGCAGCGACAGGCTCGCCAGGGAGGTGCTGGCGTCGGCGATGGTGCCGACGCACGGGCCGAGCGTCGGGCTGTAGCGGGCGTGCACCTTGCCGTTCAGCAGGCCGACGTTGAGCAGCGGGTTCTCCGGCGCGTTGAGGCCGCCGGTGAGCGGCTTCTCGTTGTCCGGCAGCGCGGTCTGCACGAGGCTGCCCGGCGCCTGCGGCGCGTTCCCGCCGATCGCGAGCCCGAGCGGGGAGGACTGGGCGATCGACTTCTCGTAGCTGAGCAGCGCCTCGGAGTTCGCCTGCGCGCTGGACAGGCCCATCCCGGCTTCGAGCGCGGACTGCTTGGGCAGCTGCTCGCCGTAGCCGGGCAGGATCGTGCTGGTCGGGACCGAGTTCGGCAGCAGGCGCAGCACACCGAGCGCGGCGGCCGCGTCGGCGACCGCGTGGCCGAGTGGCTGCGGACCCTCCTGGCCGACGAACGGTGGCTGCCCCGGGTTGGCCGGCTGCGGGGTCGGGGTGGTGGGGATCGTGCTCTGCGCCACGGCGGGCGTGGCCGACAGGACGAGCACGGCCGCGGCGACCGGCAGCGCCAGCGCGCGAGGCATGCGTCGACGCATGTGGAAGGTCCTCCCAGTACGACCGGGCCGATCTTCGAGTGACCGGCGTCGCACAGCCTAACGACGCGGGGGGTGCTGAAGTGACGCGAACGGGGCCGCTACACTAGTTCGTGTTGCCGCCTTAGCTCAGTCGGCCAGAGCGGCTCACTCGTAATGAGCAGGTCAGGGGTTCGATTCCCCTAGGCGGCTCCGGCAACGGTCGGGGGCTCTCCACTCGGAGGGCCCCCGACGTCGTTTCCGGCCTAGGCTCTCCGGCCATGGCCCGCCGCTCCGAGACGATCAGTCCGACCGCCCACTACACCGGCTTCGTGTGGGTGCGCAGCGGGCTCTCCGACCCCGCCTTCGCCACCGCCGAGGGACGCGTCCTGCACGGGCTGCTGCGGCCGCTGATGGCAGCCAGCGGCGCGCTGGGCGGGCCGACGCTCGACGGCTTCCTGCTGGCCCGGCACCGCCTGATCGACCGGCTCCTCACCGACGCCGTCGAGCGCGACGGGATCACCCAGGTCGTCGAGATCGCGGCCGGGCTGTCCGCCCGCGGCTGGCGCTTCACCCGCCGCCACCCCGGCCTCACCTACCTCGAAGCGGACCTGCCGGACATGGCCGAGCGCAAACGCCGCACCCTGCGTGGCGCGCTTCCGGCCGGGCCCGGGCACCGCGTGGCCGAACTGGACGTCCTCGACGAGACCGGTCTGGACCGGCTGGTGGCCGACCTCGACCCGGCCCGCGGGCTGGTGATCGTCACCGAAGGACTGGTCAACTACTTCGACGAGCCGGCGGTGCGGGCGATGTGGGCGCGCTTCGCCAGGGCGCTGGGCCGGTTCGAGCGCGGCCGGTACCTGTCCGACCTGCACCTGGCCACTTCCGACTTCGCGGTGCGGGCGTTCGTCCGGGCGCTGTCGGCGTTCGTGCGCGGGCAGGTGCACCTGCACTTCACGGGCGCGGCCGAGGCGGAGGCGGCGCTACTCGCGGCCGGATTCGGCCGGGCGGTGCTGCACGTCCCGCCGGAGACGGGGCTCGTCCGGGTCGTCGAGGCCACGCCCTAGCAGCCGGTCGAGCAGCATCGCGCCGAACGCGAGCGCGAGGAACAGCACCGCGATCACCAGGCAGTTCACCGCCACCCGCCCGTACCCGAGCGCGGTCACGTCGATGAACGGGTACGGGTAGAAGCCGTCGATCGCGCCGCGGACGAGCGTGAACGCCACCCACGCGAGCGGGTAGACCACCGACCAGCCGATGATCCGCGGGGTGACCGCGCGGCGCGGCCCGAACAGCAGCCACCCGAGCACCCCGAGCAGCGGGGACGCGGTGTGCAACAGGAAATCGGCCACCCACGCCCACCCGGTGAGGTCCTGAAGGTCGGCCAGCACGAGGTGGAACACGATGCCGGTGACCGCGATCGCGAGCACGCCGTCCAGCCGCAGGGTGCGGAACACTGTGGACGTCCGCAGTGGACGGATCGCCAGCAGCAGACTCGTGAATCCCACGATCAGGTTGGACTGGATCGTGAAGTAGGCGAACACGTTGGCCATCCGCGCGGCCGCCGACTCGTAGCGGCCGCCCATCACGCCCGAGGTGACGAACAGCTGTGTGACCACGCCGGTCAGCACCACCAGGGCGTGCAGCCCGAACCAGACGCGAGCGATCCTCATGCTCGCAACGTAACCGCTCCGGCACTTCCGGTGACGCTCGACACACCGGCGGCCGCGAATAGTCCCGGCGATCACCGGCAAGCCACCCGGTGAGGCCGAAAACGGCTTCGCGCAAGGAGAAAACGCCTCATCTACCGCTCGTCGGTAGAGAAAGGACGATCGAGAATGCGCATGATCACTCGCACTGTCGCCGCCGGCGCCATCGCCCTGCCGCTGACGCTCGGGGCCGCCGGGATCGCCTCCGCGGACACCGTCGAGGAGCACGAGGGTGTCGCCTACCAGCAGGTGTCGGCGACGGCGGGCCCGGACGGCGCGTCGTACAGCGCCACCGCCGCGGCCGCCGATGAAGGCGCGCACGCCGACCACGACGGCACGTACGCCGACCAGGACGATGACGGCGGTCTGCTGGACATCCTGGGTCTGTGACGCGGACCCGTCCGGACGGCCCCCGGGACGAGCACCCGGGGGCCGTTCAGGACACCGGTCCCGAAGGTTAGGCTGGGCGTCCTCGTCGTTCCAGGAGGACACCGCAGTGACCGTCACCCCGCCGGGGCAGCGCGAGCGGCTCTCGCCGAACCAGCTCGCCAAGCAGGAGCAGATCGTCGAAGCCGCCCGGCAGGTGCTGGCCAGGGACGGGCTCGCCGGGTGCACCGCCCGCGCCATCGCCGACGCGAGCCCGCTCACCAAGAGCGCGATCCACTACTACTTCAGCGACACCGACGTGCTCGTCGACCGCGCGATGGCCGCGCATGTCACGACGTTCCTCGACGACCTCCGCGGGGTGGCCGCCCGCCACGACGACCCGCGGGACAAGCTGTGGGCGGTCCTGGAGGCCTACCTGGACGCCTTCACCGAGCGCCCCAACTCCGCGTTCCTCTGGTTCGAGTACTGGATCGCCGTCAGCAGGGCCGACCACCCGGAGGCGATCGAGGCGATGCTCCGGTCGGTCACCGAACTGCTCACCGAACTGCTGGCGGACGTCGGCGTCATCGACCCGCGGGCCCGCGCCCGTGCCCTGATGTCCTACCTGCTCGGCGCGGTCGTGCAGCAGCGCGTCCGGCGGCGCCCGTTCGCCACCCTCCGTGAGGAGATCGAGTCGCTCTGCCTGCCCTAAGGTTCCGGGTATGCCTCTGTTCTCCTTCGAGGGCGTGAGCCCCACCGTGCACCCGGACGCCTGGATCGCGCCCACCGCGACCCTGATCGGCGACGTCGTGATCGAAAAGGACGTCTCCATCTGGTACGGCGCGGTGCTCCGGGCCGACTTCGGCAAGATCATCGTGCGCGAGGGCGCCAACATCCAGGACAACTCCGTGGTCCACGTGAACACCGGCGTGTGCGAGATCGGCCGCAACGTCACCGTCGGCCACATGTGCCTCGTGCACGACTGCACGGTCGGCGAGCAGGCCCTGATCGGCAACGGCTCGACCGTGCTGGACCAGTCGGTGATCGGCGAGCGCGCGCTGATCGCCGCCGGCTCCACGGTCACGCCCGGCACCCAGGTGCCGCCGGAGGTCATCGCGATGGGCAGCCCGGCCAAGAAGTTCGTGCCGCTGACCGACTCCGCGAGAGGCTGGGTCGACCACAACGCGGCCATCTACCAGCAGCTCGCGCGGCGGCACGCGGAAGGTGTCGCACCCGTCGACTAAGCTGGGCGCACAGCAACTTGCGACTGGCGCCGTAGAGGTGGAGCACCACCGGGAAGCGACCGACGAGGCCGGCACCGCGCGCCTGGGTGTGGCCAGTGTCAGGAGTAGGAAGATGACGCACCAGCCAGCCATCCCCGAGCTCACCGCTGCCGACCCGCAGATCGCCGGACTCGTCGAGGACGAGGCGCGCCGCCAGGCGGAGAAGATCCGCCTCATCGCCTCCGAGAACTACGTCTCCCAGGCGGTGCTGGAGGCCACCGGCTCCGTCCTCACCAACAAGTACTCCGAGGGCTACGCGGGCAAGCGGTACTACGAGGGCCAGCAGTTCATCGACCAGGTCGAGCGGCTCGCGATCGAGCGCGCCAAGGCGCTGTTCGGCGTCGACCACGCCAACGTGCAGCCGTACTCGGGCTCGCCCGCGAACCTGGCCGCCTACCTCGCGTTCGCCAGCCCCGGCGACACGGTGATGGGCATGGCGCTGCCCGACGGCGGCCACCTCACCCACGGCTGGTCGGTGTCGGCCACCGGCAAGTGGTTCAACCCGGTCCGCTACGGCGTGCGCAAGGAGACCGGCCGCGTCGACCTCGACCAGGTCCGCGAGCTGGCGCTGGAGCACCGCCCGAAGCTGATCTTCGCCGGTGGCACCGCGATCCCGCGCACCATCGACTTCCCGGCCTTCGCGGAGATCGCGAAGGAGGTCGGCGCCGTGCTGGTGGCCGACATCGCGCACATCGCCGGCCTGGTCGCCGGTGGCGCGCACCCGTCGCCGGTCGGCCACGCGCCGGTCATCACCACCACCACGCACAAGACCCTGCGCGGCCCGCGCGGCGCGATGATCATGACCGACGCCGACCACGCGAAGGCCATCGACAAGGCCGTGTTCCCCGGTCTGCAGGGCGGCCCGCACAACCACACGACGGCCGCCATCGCCGTCGCGCTGGGCGAGGCGGCCAAGCCGGAGTTCCGCGACTACGCCCACGCGATCGTGGCGAACGCCAAGGCGCTGGCCGAGGCCCTGATCGAGCGCGGCTTCGACCTGGTGTCCGGCGGCACCGACAACCACCTGCTGCTGGTCGACCTGACCAGCAAGCAGATCGGTGGCAAGCCGGCCGCGCAGGCGCTGGACCGCGCCGGCATCGAGCTGAACTACAACACGGTGCCGTTCGACCCGCGCAAGCCGTTCGACCCCTCCGGCATCCGGCTGGGCACCGCGGCCATCACCACCCGCGGGCTCACGCCGGAGCACCAGCCGCAGATCGCCGAGTGGATCGACCGCTCGATCGCCGCGGCCGCCGCGAACGACGAGGACGCGATCAACAAGATCGCCGGCGAGGTCCGCGACCTCCTGGCCGCGTACCCGATCCCCGGCTACCGGGCCTGAGCACAAACGAAAGCGCCCCTTCCCCGCGCGGGGAAGGGGCGCTTTCGTTTGTCCGCACTCAGTGGTGCTCGCCGCCCTCGGCGGCCTCCTTCGCGAGCCGGTCGATCTCACGCTGGTAGGAGCGCTTGATCTCGGCCTCCGCCTCGGCGCGGCCCACCCACTGCGAGCCCTCGACGCTCTTGGCCGGCTCCAGGTCCTTGTAGACCTGGAAGAAGTGCTCGATCTCCAGCTTGTGGAACTCGTTCAGGTGGTGGATGTCGCGCAGGTGCTCCAGCCGCGGGTCGTCGGACGGCACCGCGAGGACCTTGTCGTCCGGCCCCTTCTCGTCCGTCATCCGGAACATGCCGATCGCGCGGCAGCGGATCAGGCAGCCCGGGAACGTCGGCTCCTGGACGAGCACCAGCACGTCGAGCGGGTCGCCGTCCTGCCCAAGGGTGTCGTCGATGAAGCCGTAGTCGGCCGGGTACTGGGTGGCCGTGAACAGGGTCCGGTCCAGGCGGATGCGACCGGTCTTGTGGTCCACCTCGTACTTGTTGCGCTCCCCCTTGGGGATTTCGATCGTGGCGTCGAACTCCACGGCGTCCTCGCTGACCTCGTCTTTTCCCGCCGGTACCGGCGGCTTACGGTTTCGCTAACTTGTTCTCACTAGTGTGGACCACGCGCCGTTGGGAAGTCGCACCGATGTCGTCTTGACAACAGTGAGTTTGCCCGCGGTGTGTCGCCGGTCTGGAGGAGGGGTGCGTGCCGAGCAACGAACAGCCAGAGTGGCCGTCCGAAGACACCGACGTCAGCAGCGGGGAGAGTTCCGCTGACGGCGGCGCCACGGCCCAGCTGCCGGTGCCCGGCAAGGTTTCCCTGCCCGAATCGCCGACGTTGTTCGTGCCTGCCGAGCGGGACGCGGAGAAGACGCAGTTCATCCCGGCGGCCAAGCCGGACGCGGAAAGCACGCAGGTCATCGACCTGCGGCAGGTGCCGGAGCAGGAGACCGAGCCGCACCAGGTCCCGCGGCCGCAGCCGCAGCAGTCCGCCGAGTCGGCCCAGCCCCGGCCGCAGCCCGCCCAACCAGCGCAGCAGCCGCAGCAGCCCGCCCAGCAGCAGCCTGCCGAACCGGCGCAGTCCCGGCCGCAGCCCGCGCCGAACCAGGAGCCGTCGCAGCCGGTGCCGCCCGCGGCCGTCCCGCCGGTGCAGCCGATGCGCATCGAGCCCAGCGGCGAAATTCACCCCGCGGAGGCGACCACCGGGGATGAGAAACCGCCCGCCGAACCCGAGCCGGAGCCGAAGCGCCGCCGCAAGGGCGTGCTGATCAGCAGCATCGTGGCGCTGGTGCTGGTCGTCGCGGTGGGCGCCGCGTTGGCCACGCCGTACGTCTCCAACCGGCTCGGCCTGCCGTGGGCGCCGAACCTGCCCAAGGGCGACAGCCCGGAGCCGGTGCCGGTGGCCCTCTCGCTGAAGGCGCCCAGCGCGTCGGCGCCGGAACCGACGTCGTCCGGGGTGTCCTCGGCGCTGGCCGGCCCGGCCGCGAATGCCGCGCTGGGCACGCTCACCGGCGCCGTGATCGACCCGGCGACCGGCGAGCTGCTGTGGGACCGCAACTCCGGCCAGTTCCGCACCCCGGCGTCCACCACCAAGCTGCTGACCACTTCCGCGGCGTTGCTCGCGATGGACCCGGGCACGCAGCTGAGCACGAAGGTCGTGCAGGGCTCTTCGCCGGACACCGCAGTCATCGTCGCGGGCGGGGACATCACGTTGTCCTCGTTGCCCGCCGGGCAGCAGTCGGTGTACGCCGGCGCTGCCCACCTCGACGACCTCGTCGCCCAGGTCAAGCAGGCCAGCGGCGGCACGATCAAGAAGGTCCAGATCGACACCTCGATCTGGTCCGGCGCGCAGACCGCGCCGGGCTGGGCGCCCGACGACGCCCCGATCTACACCGCCGCGATGACCCCGGTGATGCTCGACGGCGGCCTCACCGACCCGACGAACGACCACTCGGTGCGGGTCGCGCAGCCGGCGAACACCGTGCTGCAGACGTTCGCGCAGCGCCTCGGCGCGACCGCGTCCGGCCAGGCGACGGCGCCGCAGGACGCGAAGGTGCTCGGCGAGGTGAAGTCCGCGCCGCTGAGCGAACTGATCGCGCACGCGCTGGAGGCCTCGGACAACACGCTCGCGGACGCGATCGGCCGGATGACGGCCGTCGCGACCGGCGCCGACGCGTCGTTCGCCGGCGCCGCGCAGGCGACCCTGTCCGTGCTGTCGCAGAACGGGTTCGACGTCTCGCAGGTCAAGCTGAGCGACAACAGCGGACTGTCCCCGCAGAACAGCGTCCCGGCGAAGCTGCTCGCGCAGGTGCTGGCCGTCGCCGCGGGACCGGACGGGAAGGACCCGCGCACCGCGAAGCTGCGCCCGATGCTGGCCGGGCTGCCGGTGGCAGGCGGCAGCGGCACCCTCGCCGACCGCTACGAAGCGCCGAACTCCCGGTCCGGCAAGGGGTGGGTCCGCGCCAAGACGGGCACTCTGTCCGGCGTCCACACGTTGGCAGGGGTAGTGCTGGACGAGGACGGCAGGGTCCTGGTGTTCGCGTTGATGTCCGACGGCGCCGACCAGGACCCCGCGCGGGCGGCACTGGACGTCGTCGCGGCCTCGCTGAGGGGCTGTGGTTGCCGATAGCTTCGGGAAGGTGAACACGATGAGCGAGGTTGCGTCCCGGCCGGTCGTGGACTGGTCACTGGCCGCTTCCACGGGCGCCTTCCTCGCCCGTGGCGGGCCGGTGGTCTCCCGCGAGGAAGCCGGCCTGGCCGTGACCGAGCTGCGGGAGCTGTCGCTCGACGCCGAGGCCCACGTCCGCGAGCTGACCGGGCTGGGCGCCGGGCTGCCGCTGCTCCCCGGTGACGTGGTGGACCGGCCCGGCTGGGTGCGCTCGGCGGCGGCCGGGCTCGACGCGCTCACCGCGAAGGCGCTGCCGCCGAATCCGGCGGGGCCGCTGGGGCCCGTCCTGGCCGGTGGCGCCGGCGTGCAGACCGGCGTGGTGCTGGCCTTCCTGGCCTCGCGCGTGCTGGGCCAGTACGACCCGTTCGGCGGCCCGGACGGCGGTGGCCGGCTGCTGCTGGTGGCGCCGAACGTGGTCACCGCGCAGCAGGCGCTGCAGGTGCCGGGCCGCGACTTCCGGCTGTGGGTGTGCCTGCACGAGAGCACGCACCGGCTGCAGTTCACCGCCGTCGGCTGGCTGCGGGACTACTTCGCCGACGAGGTCGAACGCTTGGTCGGCGGCCTCACCGGCGACGACGACGGGATGGCCGACCTGCTCGGCAGGCTGCCGGACGCGTTGCGCGAGGCCCGGCGCGCCAAGGCGGACGGGCTGGTCGCGGTGGGGCAGCTGTTGCGCTCGCCCGAGCAGCGCGAGGTGTTCGACCGGCTGCTGGCGCTGTCCACGCTCCTCGAAGGGCACGCGGACTACGTGATGGACGCGGTGGGGCCGAGCGTGGTGCCCAGCGTCGAGACGATCCGCGCGCGGTTCACCGAGCGGCGCAAGGGCGGCGGCCTGCTGGACCGGCTGCTGCGGGCGCTGCTCGGGGTGGACGCCAAGATCCGCCAGTACGCGCAGGGCGCGGCCTTCACCCGGCACGTCGTCGACCGGGTCGGGATGGCCGGGTTCAACGCCGTCTGGACCTCGCCCAACACGCTGCCGACCCGGGCCGAGATCGCCGATCCCGAGGCTTGGGTGCGGCGCGTCCACCCGTGACCGGGCCGCACCCCGCGGTCGCCGCGGTGCGCCGCGCGGTGCGGAACCTGCTGGCGGAGTGCCCCGGCGTGCCCGCCATCGACGTGGCGCTGTCCGGCGGGGCCGATTCGCTGGCGCTCACCGAGGCCGCCGTGTTCGCCGGGCGGCGGCTCGGGCTGCCGGTGCGGGCGCTGGTCGTGGACCACGGCCTGCAGGCGGGTTCCGCGCGCGTGGCCGAGGAGGCGGCCGGGACGGCGCGCAAGCTCGGAGTGGACTCCGCCGAAGTCCTGACCGTCGAGGTGACCGGCCCGGGTGGACCGGAAGCGGCCGCCCGGAACGCCCGTTATGCCGCGCTCCGCGCACACCACCGCGGGATCGTCCTCCTCGGCCACACCCGCGACGACCAGGCCGAGACCGTCCTGCTCGGACTCGGGCGCGGCTCCGGTCCGCGCTCGATCGCCGGCATGCGTGCTGTGGATCTCCCGTGGGGTAGGCCACTCCTCGACGTGCCCCGCGCGACCACCCGGGACGCCTGCCGCGCGCTCGGCCTGACCCCGTGGGAGGACCCGCACAACAGCGATCCGCGCTACACCAGGGTGCGCCTGCGCGCGGAAGTGCTGCCGCTGCTGGAAGACGTCCTCAACGGCGGGGTCGCGGCGGCACTGGCCCGTACGGCCGCCCAGCTCAGGGAGGATTCCGAGGCGCTCGACGCGCTCGCCGCGGACTTCCTGGCACGGCACGGAAAACCGGACATCGGGGAACTCGCGCCGCTGCCCGCATCCCTCCGCAGGAGGATCCTGCGGAACTGGCTCGCCGCGCACGGCGCGCGCGACCTCACCGACGCCCACCTGCGGTCCGTCGACGCGCTGGTCGCGCGGTGGCGCGGCCAGGGCGGCGTTTGGCTACCCGGCGGCTTGGTGGTGACCCGGACGCATGGCAGGCTTGCCATGAATCCACCGGAAACAAGAGGGGACTGACCCGTGTACGAAGGCGAGATCGCCTCCGTCCTCATCACCGAGCAGCAGATCAACGACAAGATCACCGAGCTCGCCAAGCAGATCGCCGCGGACTACGAGCGCGAGACCTCTGCCGGCGACCTGCTGCTGGTGGGCGTGCTCAAGGGCGCCGTCATGTTCATGACCGATTTCGCGCGGGTGCTGCCGATGCCGGCGCAGCTGGAGTTCATGGCCGTCTCCTCGTACGGTTCGTCCACGTCGTCCTCCGGCGTGGTGCGGATCCTCAAGGACCTCGACCGGGACATCACCGGGCGGCACGTGCTGATCGTCGAGGACATCGTCGACTCCGGACTGACCCTGTCCTGGCTGCTGAAGAACCTGGCGAGCCGCAACCCGGCGTCGCTGGAGGTCGTCACGCTGCTGCGCAAGCCGGAGGCGGTCAAGGTGGACGTGCCGGTGCGGTACGTCGGCTTCGACATCCCCAACGAGTTCGTGGTCGGGTACGGCCTCGACTACGCGGAGCGCTACCGGGACCTGCCCTACATCGGCACCCTTGATCCGAAGGTGTACGGCGCCTGAACACGGTGCGTGAGCACCGGAAATTCGTGAACCCGAACGTGCCGGAACGCGTCATAACTGTCGGTGCGGTGCGTTAACCTACGCGAACGAGGGTGACGCGCCGCGATGCGGTACGGACGTGGGGTAGGGAGAACTGATGGGGAGCTACGCGGACGCCGCGGCGTTCCGGAACGCCGCCGTGAACGGGCAGCTGGGGGTCGACCCGGACGCCGCGCAGGCGGTTCTGAAGAAGATCCGCCTCGGCAAGGACCAGGTGGAGAACCTGCTGCGCAACGCCGGAGCCCTGGCCGAGCCGCCCAAGCTCGGCAACAACCCGGTCGGTAACGCCATCGCCGCGAAGTTCGTGCAGCGCGCCGACGGGGGCGGCGAGTCGTACGCGACCGCGCTGCGCAACCTCTACAACCAGTACCAGCAGGCCGAGGACGCCATCGTCGCGGCGATGAGCCACTACGACAAGATCGAGCAGGCCGCCGAAGACGCGCTGGCGTCCGGTCGTCAGGTCTGAACCCGGGGGGACCGATCACGATGACTTCTCCGAGCAGCGAGCCCAGAGGCGAGGCCGTCCAGCTGGGCGACAACGGCGAGTCCGCCGCGCTGGTGCAGCAGGCCCGCAACAGCGCGGGCGGGTTCACCTACGGCGGCGACCGCGCCATCGCCAGCCCGCCGAACTGGGCCTCGCAGGAGAGCAACCAGCTCTACCTCGGCGCCACCCAGAACAACGACCCGGCCACGGCCGAGGCCACCGGGCGGCAGTGGCAGTCCCACGGCGACAGCCTGCACCAGGCGGCCGACGACCTGTACAACGCGATCGCCGAGCTGGGCAACGCGTGGATCGGGCAGGGCTCCGGCTCAGCGCAGGGCGCGCTGGTCGGCATCGCGAACTCCAGCAAGCAGGCCGGCGACGCGGCGCACACCATGTCGAACCGGATGGCGCAGCAGGCCGCGGCGGCCGCCGAGGTGAAGAAGATGCCCGCGCCGAAGGAGTTCGACCCGGCCAAGCAGACCGCGGCGATGCTCGCCGGCGGTCCGGCCGCGATGGTCGCCGACATGAAGGTGCAGGCCGACGAGGCCCGCGCCGTGCACGCCCAGCAGGTCCAGTACTTCAACGCCTACACCCAGGCGATGGCCGAGGTGGACAGCGCGACCCCGAGCTTCGGCCCGGAGTCGCTCGGCCTGCCTGCGGACGGCCGCTTCGGCGGCACCTCGGCGCAGTCCGTCGGGGCCGGTTCCGGCGCGGTGCCCGGCGGCCTCGGATCGGTCGGGCTCGGCCCGGTCGGCGGCGTCACCACCGGGATCCCGGGCGCCGGCGCGGCCGGCTTCGCCGCCGGTGGCCAGCCCGGCGGTGTCCCTGGTCCGCACGGTGTCCCGGCGGCTCCCGCTCCGGCGGCCGGCGCGGCTTCCGGCGCGGGTCAGGTGACCGCGGTGCCGACGTCGTCCGGTGGCGGCGGTGCGGCGGCGCTGGGCGCGGTGGCGGGTCTCGGCACGGCGGGTCTCGCCGCGGTGGGTGGCAAGGCCGCTCTCGGCCGCGGCAGCAAGTCCGGCGCCAAGGAGCGCCCGGCCACCGACGAGACGGCGGCCAGCTCGGACCAGTCGCAGC
This sequence comes from Amycolatopsis sp. 3B14, assembly GCF_050958625.1. Lineage (NCBI taxonomy): Bacteria > Bacillati > Actinomycetota > Actinomycetes > Pseudonocardiales > Pseudonocardiaceae > Amycolatopsis > Amycolatopsis sp. 3B14. Next base: position 7,157 of record NZ_JBHZEN010000050.1, on the reverse strand, counting down.
AGGCCCACGGCAACGCGCAGCAGCAGGCCCAGCAGAGCCTCATGAACACCGGTGGCACCATCGGCGGGGCAGGCACCCCGCCGCCGGCGTCCGGCATGGGCGGCGGCATGGGTGCCGGCGCGCAGGGCTCGGAGGACGAGGAGCACACCCGTGCCTCCTTCCTCGTCGAGGCCGACCCCGACGAGGCGTTCGGCGCCAACGTGGCGACCGCGCCGCCGGTCATCGGGGCCTGGAACGACGAGGACGACCGCTGATCCGGCGCAACCGCGCGAACCGGGAAAGAGGGACTTGATGGCGCGAGCGGAGCTGCTCACTCCGCTGGAACTGGACTTCCTGTGGGAGTCCTTCGGAGCAGGCGAACTGCCGTACCCGCTGGAGGTGCGCTCGCACGGCGCGACGATGGACGAGCGCGCGCAGCTGCGACGGCAGACCCTGGACCGGCTCGCCGCGCGCGGCGCGGCCGACGGCCGGGGCCGCCCCGCGCCGCACGTCGAGGAGTTCTTCGAGGTGCTGGCGGGGTCGGAGACCAGCCTGGACAGCGTGCACATCACCGCGCCGGACGCGCGTCCGCTGCTCGCCGTGGCGGCGGCGCTCGCCGGGCGCGGCGTGCTCGCGGTGCACGACGAGCGGGGCTTCCACTTCCAGCCGATGCCCGCGGACGGCCTCGCGAGCGCCATCGTGTCCCTGCTGCCCGCCGCCCGGCGGGGCAGCGAGAAGTCGATCACCGTGCCGCTCGAGCAGCTGATGACGGCCACCGGGGCCGACTTCCTGCAGCGCCGCGCCGCGGCCGGCGAGCGGACCAGCGCGGACGACGACCGCAAGGCGCTGGCCCGGCTGCAGGCCCAGCCGCGGCTGCGCGGCGGGCAGATCGGCGCCAACGCCCGCAGCCGCAGTGGCGCGAAGACGAGGCCGCCGGTGCTGAGCTGGTTCGACACCGACGACGGCCGCTACTTCACGCAGGCCAGCCGCGGGCACGACGGCCGCGACTGGATCACAATCGCCCCCGCGGATGCGGCGAACCTGCGGCACCGGTTGAGCGAGATGCTGGTCAGCGCGGCCGGCGAGACCTTGGCGCCGGGTGGTGCTTGGTGAGCCGTTCTGCGCAGGCCGGTGGGCGATGCGCCCCCACCCCGGTTGACCTCGCGAGCGTGCGGTGCCGGTCCACCATCGCCCCCGCGGACGCGGCGAACCTGCGGCACCGGCTGAGCGAGATGCTGGTCAGCGCGGCTGGCGAGACGCTGGCGCCGGGTGGTGCCTGGTGAGCCGTTTTGGGCAGGCTGGTGGGCGATGTGCCGCCACCCCGGTTGACCTCGCGAGCGTGCGGTGCCGGTTCACCGTTGGCCCCGCGGACGCGGCGAACCTGCGGCACCGGTTGAGCGAGATGCTGGTCAGCGCGGCCGGCGAGACCCCGACCCCGGAGAGCGCCCGGTGAACCGCCCCGAGTTCTTCACCCCGATGACGTTCGACTTCCTCTGGGAGGCGGCCGGCATCGGCGAGCTGCCGTACCCGCTGCAGGTGCGCTCACACGGCGCGACCATGGACGAGCGCGCGCGGCTGCGGCAGCGGGCCCACGAGGAGCTGAAGGCCCGCGGCCTGCGCGACCACTACGGCCGCCTCGACCCGCGGGTCGAGGACTGGTTCCGCGTGCTGGCGCAGGGCTCCACCAGCATCGACGCCGTGCACATCCCGGACTTCCAGGTGCCACCGGTGTCGATCCTCGCCGCCACCGACGGCACGCTCGGCGTGGTCGCCATCCAGGACGCCGACGGCATCTGGATCCGGCCCGCCTTCCCGGAGGGGCTGGCCTCGACGGTCGTCGACCTGCTGCCGCCGGGCACGCGCGGCACGGAGGCTTCCATCACACTTCCGGTCGACGAGGCGCTGCGCATTCAGCCGGCCAGGGCGGCGGTCCCGGTCGGCGGCGACCCGAAGCCGCGGCGCCGGTCGCTGTCCGAGGGCTCCTCCGACCCGCGCGAGGCCTACGCCCGGCTCGCCGGCCAGCCGCGGCTGCGTGGCGGTCAACTGGCCGCGAACAGCAGGTCCGAGGTGAGCGGTCGTCGCAGGTCACCGGTGCTGGGCTGGTTCGACACGGCCACCGGCCGGTACCTGAGCCTGTCCCGGCCGGGCGCCGACGGGCGGGAGTGGGTGACCGTCTCCTCCGCGGACGCGAAAACGCTGCGCACCAGGCTGGGCGAGATGGTGGCGGGCGTCACAACCGAGCCGGGCAACTGACCCGAACCGCTCCGGGGAACCAGACCGCGGCACCGGCCGTTGACCTGCTTGAGACTCGTGCAGGTGCCCATGTCGGCCGGACTGTACCCTGGATGGACGGGGTGTTCCTCGCACACCGCAAGTTGTTGTCTACACCGTGACGGCGGATGTGACATCTACCGCCTAGCCAGGGAGGGTCGAGGCCGAACGGCCGAGGCATATGGACCGGAAGCGCCTGCTCAGGAACCCGCTGCTGTGGATCGTCGCGGTTGTGTTGATCTTCCTCGCGGTCAACACCCTCTTCGACAGCGACCGTGGATACACCCAGGTCCCCACTTCACAGGCGATCGCCCAGATCGACGACAACAACGTGAAGGAAGCCAACCTGGAGGACAAGGAGCAGCAGCTCAAGCTGTCGCTCACGAACAAGATCGACGTCGACGGCCAGCAGGTCGACCAGATCATCACGCCGTTCCCGTCGGAGGCGACCGGCTCGATCTACCAGAAGCTGCTCGACCACAAGAACGTCAAGTTCACCACCACGGTCACGCAGCAGGGCTTCTTCACGCAGATCATGTACTACATCATCCCGCTCGGCCTGCTGCTCCTGCTGCTGATGTGGATGATGAACAACGCCCAGGGCGGCGGCAACCGCGTCCTCAACTTCGGCAAGTCCAAGGCCAAGCAGCTGAACAAGGACATGCCGAAGACGACGTTCGCCGACGTGGCAGGCGCGGACGAGGCGGTCGAAGAGCTCTACGAGATCAAGGACTTCCTGCAGAACCCGGCCCGCTACCAGGCGCTGGGCGCGAAGATCCCCAAGGGTGTGCTGCTCTACGGCCCGCCCGGCACCGGTAAGACGCTGCTCGCGCGCGCCGTCGCCGGTGAGGCCGGCGTGCCGTTCTACACGATCTCCGGTTCGGACTTCGTCGAGATGTTCGTCGGTGTCGGCGCCTCCCGCGTTCGCGACCTGTTCGAGCAGGCCAAGCAGAACGCCCCGTGCATCATCTTCGTCGACGAGATCGACGCGGTCGGCCGCCAGCGCGGCGCCGGCCTCGGCGGCGGTCACGACGAGCGCGAGCAGACCCTGAACCAGCTGCTCGTCGAGATGGACGGCTTCGACTCGCGCGGCGGGATCATCCTGATCGCCGCGACGAACCGCCCGGACATCCTGGACCCGGCGCTGCTCCGCCCGGGCCGCTTCGACCGGCAGATCCCGGTGTCCGCGCCGGACCTGGCCGGCCGCCGCGCCATCCTCGAGGTGCACTCGAAGGGCAAGCCGCTGGCGCAGGGCGTCGACCTGAACGCGCTGGCCAAGCGCACCGTGGGCATGTCCGGCGCCGACCTGGCCAACGTCATCAACGAGGCCGCGCTGCTCACCGCCCGCCAGAACGGGCACGTGATCACCGACGCGGCGCTGGAGGAGTCGGTCGACCGGGTCATCGGCGGGCCGGCGCGCAAGAGCCGGATCATCTCCGAGCAGGAGAAGAAGATCACCGCCTACCACGAGGGCGGGCACGCGCTCGCCGCGTGGGCGATGCCGGACCTGGAGCCGGTGTACAAGCTGACCATCCTGCCGCGCGGCCGGACCGGTGGGCACGCGCTCGTCGTCCCCGAGGACGACAAGCAGCTGATGACCAGGTCCGAGATGATCGCCCGGCTGGTGTTCGCGATGGGTGGCCGCACCGCCGAGGAGCTGGTCTTCCACGAGCCGACCACCGGCGCGTCCTCCGACATCGAGCAGGCGACCAAGATCGCCAAGGCGATGGTCATGGAGTACGGCATGAGCGCCCGGCTCGGCGCCGTGAAGTACGGCCAGGACCAGGGCGACCCGTTCCTGGGCCGCTCCGCGGGGCGTCAGGCGGACTACTCGCTCGAGGTCGCGCACGAGATCGACGAAGAGGTCCGCAAGCTCATCGAGACCGCGCACACCGAGGCGTGGGAGGTGCTCAACACCTACCGCGACGTGCTCGACGACCTGGTGCTGGAGCTGCTGGAGAAGGAGACGCTCAGCCGCAAGGACCTGGAGCGGATCTTCGCCACCGTCGAGAAGCGGCCGCACATCACCGTCTTCAACGAGTTCGGTGAGCGCACCCCGTCGGACAAGCCGCCGATCAAGACGCCGGGCGAGCTGGCGATGGAGCGCGGCGAGCCGTGGCCGCCGCCGGAGAAGAAGCCGGCGCCGCGTCAGGTGCCGACGCCGGTCGGGACCGCGCCGGGCGGCAGCGACCTGCCCGGTGGCCCGCCTTACAGCCAGCCGGAACCGCCGTCGAACCCGTACGCGCCCCCGTCGGGCGGGAACTACCCGCCGCCCAACGGCGGTGGCCGTCCGTACGGTCCGAACGGCACCGGTCAGTGGCCGCAGCCCTACAACGGCGGCAACCAGTCCGGTCCGCCGAACTACGGTGCGCCTCCTGGCTGGACCCCGGCGACCCAGCCGGGTGGCCAGACCCCGTGGCGCCCGAACCAGGGCGAGCAGCCGCGGCAGGGCGACTGGTTCGGTGGCTCCGAGGAGGGCCAGGGCCAGCACCGGCGGAACCCCGACGAGCAGGACGGTCAAGATCGACAGTGAGCTGACGCCCGGGGAGGGGCCGGTCTTCGACCAGGCGCGTGCCGAGAAAGCGGTGCGTGAGCTGCTGGAGGCCGTTGGCGAGAACCCGGACCGGGAGGGCCTTCGGGACACCCCGGCCCGGGTCGCCCGTGCGTACCGGGAGATGTTCGCCGGGCTGTACACGGATCCGGCGTCGGTGCTGGAGCGCACGTTCGACGAGTCGCACGAAGAGCTCGTCCTGGTCACCGACATCCCGATGTACAGCACGTGCGAGCACCACCTGGTGCCCTTCCACGGCGTCGCGCACGTGGGTTACATCCCGAACAGCCACGGCAAGGTCACCGGTCTGTCGAAGCTGGCCCGGCTGGTCGACCTGTACGCGAAGCGCCCGCAGGTGCAGGAGCGGCTGACGTCGCAGATCGCCGACGCGCTGGTGCGGAAGCTGGAGCCGCGCGGGGTGATCGTCGTGGTCGAGGCCGAGCACCTGTGCATGTCGATGCGCGGGATCCGCAAGCCGGGCGCGCGCACCACGACGTCGGCGGTGCGCGGCATGCTGCAGACGTCGGCGACCTCCCGGGCGGAGGCGCTGGAGCTGATCAAGGGCCGTCGATGACCACCGGGGCGCCGGACCGCTGTCTGGTGATGGGCGTCCTGAACGTCACGCCGGACTCGTTCTCCGACGGCGGCCGGTACCTCGACCTGGATGCCGCGCTGGCGCACGCGCACGAGATGTGGGAGCGCGGCGCGGACATCATCGACGTCGGCGGCGAGTCCACCCGGCCCGGTTCGTCCCGGGTGGACGCGGAGACCGAGACCGCTCGCGTGCTGCCGGTGGTGGGGGCGCTGGCGGCCGACGGCCTGCGGCTGTCGGTGGACACCACCCGCGCGGCTGTCGCGGAGGCGGCGCTGGACGCGGGCGCGGAGATCATCAACGACGTGTCGGGCGGCCTGGCCGACCCGGACATGGCGAAGGTGGCCGCGAGCAGCCAGGCGCCGTGGGTGCTGATGCACTGGCGCGGGCACAGCAAGGACATGAACGCGCTGGCCGAGTACGACGACGTGGTCGAGGACGTGCGGCGCGAGTTGCAGGCGCGGGTCGACGCGGCGCTGGCCGCCGGGGTCGCGCCGGAGAAGATCGTCATCGACCCCGGGCTGGGGTTCGCCAAGCGCGCGGAACACGACTGGGCGTTGCTGAACCGCCTGGACGTGTTCCTGGACATGGGTTTCCCGGTGCTGGTGGGCGCTTCCCGCAAGCGGTTCCTGGGCAGCCTGCTGGCCGACGACAGCGGTGCGCCGCGGCCGCCGGACGGCCGGGAGGACGCGACGGCGGCGGTGTCGGCGATCGCCGCGGTGAAGGGGGCGTGGGGCGTGCGGGTGCACAACGTGGGTGCGTCGCTGGACGCGGTCGCGGTCGCCGCGGCGTGGAGGCGCGGGCGTGCCTGACCGGATCACGCTCACCGGGCTGCGGGTGTTCGGGCGGCACGGGGTGTTCGAGCACGAGAAGCGGGACGGGCAGGAGTTCGTCGTCGACGTCGTGGCGTGGCTGGACCTCGCGCCTGCCGCCGCTTCGGACGATCTGACGCAGACCCTGCACTACGGCGAGCTGGCGCAGCTGGCGGCGGATATCGTCGGCGGTGAGCCGTACGACCTGATCGAGAGCGTCGCGGGCCGGATCGCGGACGAGGTGCTGAAGGATTCGCGGTTGTCCGCGGTCGAGGTGACGGTGCACAAACCGTCGGCGCCGATCCCGCTGAACTTCGCGGACGTGGCGGTGACCGTGCACCGGGAGCGCGGGTGAGGGCGGTCCTGTCGCTGGGGTCGAACCTGGGCGACCGGCTGGCGTACCTGAAGTCGGTGATCGGTTTCTTCGGGCCCGCGGTGGTCGCGGTGTCCAGTGTGTACGAAACGAAACCGTGGGGCGTCGAGGACCAGCCGGATTTCCTGAATGCGGTGTGCATTGTGGACGATCCCGCGCGGGACGAGTGGGCGTGGCTGCGGGCTGGCCAGGAGCTGGAACGCCGGGCAGGCCGGGTGCGCGAACTGCGGTGGGGGCCGCGCACGCTGGACGTCGACGTGGTGACGGTGGACGGGGTGCGCTCGGACGACCCGGAGCTGCTGCTGCCGCACCCAGGGACGCCGGAGCGCGCGAGCGTGCTGATCCCGTGGCTGGAAATCGACCCGGCCGCGGTGCTGCCCGGCCACGGCAGTGTCCGCGACCTGCTGGCGGCGCGCCCCGACTCCGACCGCGCTTCGGTGCGCCTGCTGCAGCCCTTCCCGCGCTGAGCGATCTTTGAACCAAACCCAAGGTAGCTGGGTGGTCATCCCGTCGCCTGACACTGGACGATCACCTTGAGCCAGGGCCGCAACCTCCGCACCCGCGTGAGTTGACATGCCA